>JAICQQ010000044.1 GCA_025937785.1 Polyangiaceae bacterium | reverse complement strand
GAGCCTGAAGCAGGGACGGGGACAGGGACAGCACCAGGAGTCGGGTACCGGCTCGGACCTGACGGGCGGCAATTCAATCTCCTCGTCTTCAATCGTGAGTGTACCTTCGTACTCGCGCCAGTACAGGGTCGCCCGCTTCGCGAGCGCCACTGCGCTCAATGGTAGCGAAGGCTTGTTCGCCAGAGCAGGAAAGCGTACCTCTCGCCTCGAAGACGCTGTCAATTCTGCTCGGTGGCGGAGGACAGGGGTTCCTTCGCGCGATCTGCCAACGGAGTTCGGTTCGTGGAAGACGGTGTTCAATCGCTTCGATCGATGGACCAAGCGTGGCAGGTGGAACCACCTGTTCGAGGCGCTCCAGAGCGACCGCGATGATGAATGGCACAGCCTGGACAGCACGGTCAATCGAGCCCATCAACATGCGGCCGGTGCAAAGGGGGCAAACAGGGCAGGCACTGGGACATTCTCGCGGAGGGCTATCGACCCAGGTGCACTTGGTCGTCGACGCGCTGGGTTTGCCACTGACGACGAGGAGCTGTACAAGGCGCGCTCCGCAATTGAGTGCACGTTCAACCGGCTCAAGCAGTCTCGGCGCTTCGCCACCCGTTACGAGAAAACACTCCGCAACTACGCTGCGGTGACTGCCATCGGATGCGCTTTGCTTTGGTTGCGCATTTAGCCGTCAGTGCCCCTCGAAGCTTCATCAGCATCGACACGATACGAACGACGTGTTCTTTGCCCACGCTCAGTTCCTTCTCCTGAATCAGATTGAGCCGATGGCAAACGTCCAACAACGCGGCTGATTCCGTCGCCGAACCTCGCGCGGTCAAGTAGTAGCGACGCTTGTCCGGTTTGGAATGCTTGCCCGCCCCCTCTGCGATGTTCAACACGATCGACAGCGACGCTCGCGTGAACTGATCGGCAAGAGGACTGCGCCCTCGTGGAAACCCTTCGATGACTGTGTTGGCTATCACAAGAAAATCCGGTGCCAGTCGATAGACGTCCAGTCCTTCGTGATCGAGCATCATGCCTGTCATCGGCTCGATCCTGGCGCTGGTTGGGGCATGGGCACGGGCACGAGTACGGATGAGTTCAGGGACAGGCCCTAGCGGACGAGCGGGTCAATCCTCGCCCGTGACCAGCCCGACCACCTTCTGACTGTAGGACTGCGCGCTGCTGTAGGTGCCGCTCAACCACAAGAGAGCGGTGTGATTGACGTCCCATTTCGGAACCACCGGACGCATTTGGTGCTGGGTGGAGTTCGCAGTCACCGGTTCCCAGGTGAAGGTGGCGCCGTCGTCACAGGTCACGCCCTTCCAGATCTCCTTGGTTCCGCTGAATTCACCCTCATCCGTACGCGGGTCGTAAGAGGTCGAAATGTAGATGACGTGCAGATTGTCCGGGTGCACGGCTCCGAGCCCCGTGTAGTCTTGCTCGCTGCTGTAGAGCTTGTGCCTGCCCGGACCAGGTACGTCGTCTTCCACTCGGTGCCGTCGAACCGGAAGTACAACAAGCGCTTGTCCGGATCGTCAGATCCCGTACCCGAAACGCGCCCGCTGCCGATCGCTGCAATGGTGCCGTCCGCGTATCGCACCAGATCAGCGTTCCACATGTGCTCCAGCTTCACGCCGTTGATCGTGTACCCGTCGCAAACACCTTCGTATACGCGGGAACATCTTCGGCCTCGCGATCGGTGAAGTCGTCGTCGATGACCTCTCCGAACCAATCGTGAATCTTGCCGTCCTGGACGTACCCGTGATACAGACTATTGTCGTTGTCGCGGGGATGCGCTTCCGTTCCGAAGAAGTCGATGCGGTCGGTGTTGTTGCCCCAGTATTTGTAGTAGCCAGCGACATACCCGACCTGAGGCGTGGAGGTCAGCCGCCCACCCAGCTCCCAACCCTGCCCGTCATCCTGCGAGACCAAGTAATGCGGACTCGTGTCGAGGGACCGCACGTAGCTGTAGAGCGTGCCTCCGAGATACCAGAGATTGGCGTAGGTGATGCGTTTACCGCTCGAGGTCGGGCACCCCGATGACGGCCAGTCGAACGATCGCGATTGCGACCAGGCGTTCCCGTCGTAAGTGCTGTAGTAGCTCTTGCAGTCGTCGTTGTGACCGGCCCACATGGCGACGTAGCCACCGTCCGGTCGCTTCGCGAGCGCCGCGACGTCGTGGTCGTCGGCGTAGCCCATCGATCCGAGAGTGTGGCGCTCGCCCTGTTCGGTCGCGAGGTCCCAGTGCACTACCTCGACGTCCGTGTCGCGACTGCCACCGCTCGCGACCGAGCTCAAGATGATCTTGCCCGCTTCCTGATCGACGATCACGCGCTCGTCCTGGTACCAGCACCAGCCACCGTTGTCGTTGAACTGCACCAGTTCGCCATTCACCCAGTTCGATCCTTCGGGGGTCGCCGTCGGCGTGAAGGGGCACACGTTGTCCGCGATCGTGCCGCCGGTAGTACTGACCGTTTCCGTCGTCGTTCCGGTGGTGTCGCTCCCGCCGCTGCTCGTGGTCGCAGCGTTCGTCGCTGTGGCGTCTCCAGCGGACGAAGACGAGGCGGTGGAGCCGCCCGTGCCATTGGTCACAGTGGCGACGCTGCCGCTGGTCGCGGTCACGGAGGTCACCGAGCCGCTCGTCACAGCCGCGGCCCCGCTCGTCGCAGAGGCGCTGGTCGTCGACGAGGGACCTGCCGACGACGTGTCGGACGTGGCGGCGGCGGACGTGACCATCATCGCGGTCGTGTTCGTGCCTCCGTCCGCTTCTGGAGCGGGGTCGGAGCAGGAACAGGTACCGGCGAGCATGATCAGGGCGACCGGAGCGGACGTTCGGGGCAAGCTCAGCCGCCTCTTGCAGTTGCGACGGCTCAATGGATTCATAGCATCACCGATGCTGGTTCGGAGAAGCGCCCCCGCAGTAAGCACCTCAGAAACTTCAAGATTCCCAGGTGCCATGGGAGTGATCAGGGCGGCTGGCGAAAGTGCCAACGATTCAGGACGTGCTTGTCGGCGTCTCCGCAGGCCTGGTATTGAATATTACCGTGTACCTCGCGCTGCTCGCGCTGTTGTTGCTGGCCTGTTCTCCCGCTCACACGCACTCGGAGTCACCCCGCCAGAAGGGGCGCGCCCCGGCGCACTCAAGCTCGAGGGTGGCTGCGATGCCGTCGGGCGGTGCGCAGAGTTCAGAGGCTCGAGCTTCGAGCCGCAGCGTGGGTGCGGCGCCGGACGGCTCCGCCCCTACGCCGAACGTCCGGAGTGACGCTGCACCACCAGTTGCCGTTGGACCGGTTGCGGACGTGCCCTCGGGACTCGACGCCGTGCGCGCGTGCCTGACGCATTGGGGCGAGCTCCGGCTTGCTCCGGAACCCGAGTACCAAGCTATTAGCGCCAAAACACTCGCCACCAAGCTCGGGTTCCGCCGGCCACGCAAGTCGGCGCTCGGTGCGTTCTGCGAGCCCGAGCTGCGACCGGACCTTTGCGCTCACACAGACTGCACTGTGCCGGGGCTGGCGTTCACTTGGAAGCCGGAGGCGGCTAGCGACGATTACGGCGCCACGGGGTTCTTGATCGTCGAAGAACCGACAGGGCAAGCCAGCGCGTACCGGATCGGAAACGTCGAGCTCTGGGAGCCAGAATTTGCCTGCGGTTGTATGGGGGGGTCCGAGTTTGCGCGGGTCACCCGCCCCGCGCCCGATCTCGTCGTCGTCACGTACCTCGCCCAGACTCGCCCACGAGCGATGTGCGGCGAGTCGACCTCGACATCGACCTGGTTCTTGAACGAGGCGCTACACCCCATTGCTGCGATCTTCACCGCCGAGCCCGATACCGGACCCTCCGCCGTCGAGGTGCAGCGGTCGGGCGATGAGGTTCGCGTGCGCAGTCCCCAGGGCTGCGAAGCCCGGGTCGCTTGGTCCGAGCTGACGGAAGCTGCTCTCCGAGAAATGGAGCAGCGCCCAAGCGGCACACGCATGAACCTGGATGCCCCCCGCAGAGCGCGAGTTCTGTCAGCGCCCACACGGTAGTAGCGACGAGGGGCGATGCTTCGACGAGTTCCAGATTCAGAATTCGATCTTGGCGATCGCAAACTTATTGTTCACGCGGTCGTCGGTGAGCACCTGGAAGCTCTTGTGCTCGCCCACTTCGCGCCTGAGGGCGCCGAAGCGTGAGGGTTCGGTGGTGAAGTACAGCGTGCGCACGCCCTCGGCGCGCTTTTGCTTCATGAACTGTTGAAAGGCTTCGCCGGACCGGACGAAGGCGGCGAGGTGGTTGCCCGTGTAGAAGTTCTCGCCCTTCCAGTTCATTTGGAAGGCCACCAGCGGCGCGTCCTTCGGGGTGCGTGCGCGGTAGTAGGCGGCGATCGATTCGCGTTGACCCCAATGTGGAGCGGCCTGCACCAAATAAACGTTCACGCCCCAGGCCGCCCAGGCCGTTGCCAGCGCGCACAAGCCCAGGACGGCGCCTTGGCGCAGCGCGCGGGAGCCGAGGCACAGACAGAGCAGCGTGGCGAGTGCGGTGAACGCCAGCAAGGTGGTGCTGAAGTCGAGGTGGTCCGGCCAGGGGCGCTTGTACTGGTAGGTGAACAGCTGCATGAACAGCACCTGGCCTGGAAGTCGCTCGCCGTGGGCGACCAACAGATCGCGCCCCACCATCACGAGGCTCAGGCTGGCCACGAGGCTCAGTATCAAGAGGTTGCCTGGTTCGGCGGCGGATGCGAAGGACGCGGCGCTGCGTGGTCCGTTGTCTGGCGCTCTGGTGCTGCGTCCCAGGCGGAACTTGCCGAGGAGCTCGTGCAGTGAGAGGCCGGTGAGCGCACACAGGGGCGGCACTGCCGGTAGCACGTAGTGGTGGAACTTGGTGCCTGATACCGTGAACAGAGAGAACGCGACGATGAACCAGAGACCCATCAGCGTCGCGGCCTCGCGCGCAGCGATCGGCTGATCGCGCGCGGGAACGAACTGTCGCCGGAGCCAATCGAGCACGCCCACGATGGCGAGCCCAAACCAAGGGAACAGGCCGTATCCCAGCTGCCAGACGTAGTAGCGGAAGCTGACGTCGATGCCCTCGTTGGTGTCGTGGACATGGTCGAAAGCGCGCTTGTACATGTCGTGCAAGAGCAGGCGATCGACGAAGCCGTGCCCATGCCGCAGCACCATCTGCACGTGCCAGGGTAGCGCGACCACCGCGAACACGAACAACAACGCCCGGGGGCGCAGCTCGAGCAGCACGCTCCAGCGCCTGGTTGCGCCTACGAAGACCACGATGATGCCGAGCGGCAACACCAAGCCTGGCGCGCCCTTGGCCATCACGCTCCACGCGAGCGCTAGCCAGGCGGCGCAGTAGAAGAGTGGGCGCGCCCTGGTTTCCTGGCACAGCTCGCGCGTGAGCCACAGCCCGAGGAACAGCCACAGACACGCGAGTAGCGCGGGCTGGCCGGCGCGGTAGGTGGCCACGTACGTCCGGCAGGCTTGGTTGCCGGGAAGCCCGCAGTTGCCCCCGCCGGAACCGGCCATGAACCGATCGCCGTGGATCTCCAGGGCGCCGGTCGCCAGATCCAGGGTCAGGTTGCGGCTGACGAGGTAACACACCTGCGGCAGCACGCAGAGCAGCACGAGCGCCGCGAGCGCGTGCGCCGGCGTGATGCCGATCTCGAAGGGGCCGAGCCGAAAATGTGTGGCCTGGACCTCGCTCGCGGCGTCGGTGTTCTGGGCAAGCAGAAAGCACGACAGGCAGATCACGAGCGCCGCCACGTACGGCATGTCCGTCATCGTCTGGTGCGCGATCAAGAACCAGTACGGTGTGGTGCCGAGGACCAAGGCTGCCAGGAAGCCCGCGCGTGGGTGGACACTGCGTGCCAGGGCCTTGTAGAAGCAGTAGCTGGCGATCACCGTCATCAGCCCGATCGGCGTGCGCGCGGCCCACTCCGGGTACGGCGTGTGGCCTGCCGCGATGCCCGAGAGCATTTGGTCGGGTAGGAACTGCACACCGCCGATCGCGAAGCTGAGGGCCTGCAGCCAAAAGTCCAACACCGGCTTCGACCAGAACCACCCGTCCTGGGCCCACCACAGCGAGATCCAGTCATCGCGCGCCAACATTTCCCGCGCGACCTCGCCGTAATGTGTTTCCCACGGGTCGATCAGCGAAAAGCTCCCGCACAGAGGCCAGTAGACGATCGCGTGAAACAGCATGAGCCAGAAGCCATAGCGCTGGAAGAGGCTCCGCTCGCCGCTCACCCATCCCAGCTCGCGCCCGAGCCGAAAGCTCGCGACGGCGCTTGCCAAGAACGCGGCAGGCATCAAGAGCGCTGCCGTCAAGCGGGGAGCCGGCAGTACTCCGCTTACCGCCGCTCGCAGCGCGATCACGAAGAAACCGAGCGTCACGGCGAGCAGCAGGAGTTCCCGGAGCAGGGCCCGCGCGTTCCCCTCCAGCGCGGGGGCGGGCGTGATTGGGCCGCGCTCCGAGCCCTGGAGCAGCGCCAGGATACCCACGATGCTCGTGACCGAGCAGAGGAAGCCGAAGGGAACGCTGATGGGCGAGTTGCCGGGTACTGCCATCCAGCATGTCAACAGCGCGAGCGGCACGGTCGCCGCCAGCGCTGCCACCAGTTGCCGGCGCGACGCCCGGGACTCATCCAGCATGGTGAAGGCTCACCGGCGACCTGTTATCAGAGCCGGTCTGGTTTTGTAAGCGCCGCCTCGAATCGCAGCAAACACCAGTCGTCGAGCCCTTGACGCTCGCGGAGCTCGAGCCCAGCGCTCGCGAACGACGCCTCGATCTCGGCGCATTGTTCGGCGAGCAAACCCGTCACTAGCAGAGTCTCTTCGGTGCACCTGGCGAGCGGGGTCGAAAGCGCCGCCAGCGTCGGCGCGTCGATGTTGGCGACCACCAGCGGAAAGCTCGCGCCGAGCGCGGCCAGGGGCAGGGCGGAGAAGCGAGCGCGGTCGGCAAGCCCATTCAGTGCCGCGTTGGCGTTGGCCGCACGCACCGCGTTTTCGTCGATGTCGACCCCCACGGCCTCGCGCGCCCCCGCGAGCAGGCCCACCATCGCGAGCACGCCGTTTCCGGTGCCCACGTCGAGTAGCGCTTCGCCCGGCCTTGCCTGCACCCAGGCTTGGACCGCGCGTGCAGCGAGGCGGGTGGTGGCGTGCCCGCCGGTCCCGAAGGCCAACTCCGGGTGGTAACGGAGGACCTGGACGCCTGGTCCGGGGTCGGGGCTGCTCACTGGTTGAATCACCAGAGAGCTCGTCAGCCACTCGGGTTTCAGATAATCGAGCCAAGCCTGCCCGAAGTTCGGGTCGAGGTCGGTGAGTTCGAAGCTCGGCGGACGCACCAGCGGCGGCAGCGCCTCCAGCAACTCGCCGAGCCGTCGTCGCAGCTGATCGAGTTCATTCGGATCGTCGCCGTAAGTGACGAGCACGGTTGCCTCGGTTTCACTTTGCTCTTCGATGCCGCCGGCTCCGGCTTCGAACAAGCAGCCGCTCACCAGATCCGAGTCGGCCGGATCCACACGTATCGATAGTTTCTGCATGCGCGTGCGCTCGAGAGATCATGCGGCCGGCACCGCCTCAGTCCGCCGCGACGATCCGGTTTCTGCCTGCTTTCTTCGCGGCGTACAGGCGCCGATCGGCCAGGCCCAAGAGCGCCGTGTGCGAGACGGTTTCGAGCTCGGAAGCGGCGGCGCAGCCTCCGCTCAACGTGACGCGCAGCTGGCGCCCGTCGTGCGGCACACGAAGTTCGGCCACTTTCACCCTCAGCCGGTCGGCCATGGCGCGGGCGCCTTTGATGTCGATGCCACGCAGGATGATCGCGAACTCTTCCCCACCGTAGCGGGCGAAGACGTCCTCGGTCCTGAGCTGCGTGCGCGCGCTCGCTGCCACGGCCTTCAACACCTCGTCGCCGCCCGGGTGACCAAAGGTGTCGTTGATCTGCTTGAAATGGTCCAAATCGAACAGCACGATCGAGAGCTGGGTATCGTGGCGCCTGCGGTAGGAAAGCTCGACCTCGATCTGCGTGTCGAAATGCTCGCGATTGTGCGCGCCCGTGAGTGAGTCGGTCACGCTGGTGGCGTACAGGCGCCTGAGGAGCGCCTCCTGGTCTTCGTCGGTGATTGAGTAGCGAAACGCCGCAACGGGACCCAGCTGGATCAATTCGCCGTCGTTCAGGTGGTGTAGTTTGATCAGCCGGCCCTCGACGAAGGTCCCGTTGGCTGAATCCAAATCTTGCAGCACGAACCCGTCGCCCTCCGGGAAGATTCGGGCGTGCCGGCGGCTGACCCCGTCGTCGCGCAGCCAGATCTCCGAGTCGGAGTAACGCCCGATGTTGCAGGGGGCTTGCTTCAGCGTGATGACCTGGCCGATGTTGTTGCCCCGGACACGGGTCAAAAGATGGCGATCCCGCTGTTGGGTGGGCCCCAGGACATCTGCCAGCCGCACGATGGCGGTGCGTTCGCCATCCTCATCTGGCATGAAATCGTCGCTGTCGGGCATCCTTCGCGCTACTAACGCTAACACGAGTCGTGCGAGGTTTCCGCGTGAAAAGGGTGACGCTCATGAGCAACGAGAGGTTGAGTAGACTCAGCACGCTGAGCCTTCGCTGGGGCGGGACAGCCCGCGTCGAACATGTGCTTCTGCTGCTACTCGCAATGTGTCAGCCGGCTTGCCAGGCGCAACCACCGCCGACCACACCTGCGCGCACGGTAGCGGCGGCCGATGTGGGGTCGTCGGATGACCCCAAGACGCGAATTTTTGCGGCATTGGCGAAGGTCCCGCGTGGCGAGCCCGTACTCGGAGCGCTGAGTGCGCAGCAACGCGCGCGCTTCGATCAGCTGCTAGGCTCGTTGTCTGAAGCGGAGCTTAGCGAACTCCGGGCGCCAGCCAGCGAGCTTGCGCAGACGCGACCGCTCTTGCATCTGATGGCAGGGGGCCGTTCCCCGACGGCGTTGTCCACGCTGGCAACGACGACGGCAGGCGCCGATGAACTCGTACACGTCGTCGCAAGTCCCACGGAATTCGCAGAGGTCCTGGCGACTCTCAACGAAGTCATCCCGCGCGCTGCGCGGGAGTGGGCTCGCTACGCCGAGAGCGAGCTGCGCGCAGGCCCTGTCGACGTCGCTTTTTGCGAGACCCTCGACCAGGTGGGTGCGACGTTGGGCGATGTCGCGTTGCGCTACGAGGCTCGCCGCCTCTGGTTGAGCCTCGAGGAATCGCCGGCGGCTCGTCTCAATCTGGCACGTGCGGCAATGTGGAACGGTGACTGGCAGGCGGCGCGGGAGCACTACGAGCGGGCGCTGCGCGCACCCGAGCAGAGCCCACAGTTGCAGCAATTTGCCGAGCAAATCCGACATCTCCTCGATGCGGGGGCGGAGCTCGATCGAGCGCCAGGCAACGCGGACGAAGCCACGGCTCAGGCGCGGGTTCATCTCGCCTTGCACCATCCAAGAGCGGCTGCGGCGCTGCTCGAGGCTCGAGCCGAGGAGGCGCCCTCCCACCTAGGGCTTGCAACGGTGCGGCTCTTGGCTGCGTTTCCGGACGTACCCTGCGCGGGTGTGGTCGGGGGCCTTGGCAACGCCGCCCTTTGCGCCTTTGCCCAGCGCCAGGGAATGTTCGAGAGCCCGCTGTTCGCGGATCTGAAGCGAGCTTGGGTGTCCAAGAAAGGGCGCACGGTCCGCAGCGTGCAAGACTTTCTGGGTCTGGCCGTGGTGCTCCCCTGGCGCGCTCGCCTTTTACTCGACGCGCCCGCGCCCGACCCCGCGCCCGCGGCCGAGCTCCGGGCGCTCAGCGAGGAGGTGATCGGGCTTTCGCCCGACTTTGCCGGCCTCACACTGTTCGCCCGAGCGCTCGAGGCGGCATTCGAGGCCGCACGGGCCACCCCGTCCGGACAGATGCCGCGCGTTTCCCCTGCGGCCGCCGACGCCTTGACTCGGGGCGCGGAAGAGCTCGCCGCCGGCGGGTCGCTCACGGACATGCGCGCAGCCGCCGCTCTCGGCATCACCGCCCTGTTGTCGCAGCATCGCGACGTCCGGCCGCTCTACTCGCTGCTCCCGAGCGGCACGCCGGCACCGAGTCAGGTCGCGCTGGGGACATGGCTCGCCGCAGCGTGGCGTGACGCGCCTCTCTTCGAACGGATGAAATCAGACGCCATCGATCTGCTCGAGCGAGCGCCAGAGTCAGCGCCCATGAACGGCACCTTGGTGCCGTTGCTCGCAGAGGCCGCCAACCTGGTCGAGGCGAACGACGACAACGTGCGCACGCTGGACCAATTGGCCAGCGGTCTGTTGCAGCCTGGCATCCCTCCGGCGCTACGTCTCAGAGCCGGCCTGCATCGAGCTCACCGACTCGAAACGAACGGGCAGGGCGCCGAGGCCGCGGCGTTGCTCGCCGAGCTGGTCGACAACTCGGCGGTCGCGGCGGCCGCGGACCATTCGGTGCTGCTCTTGCGCGTGCTGATGCAGGCGCGCCTGGTGTTGCAGGCGTCGCCTCAGTCGGAGCCGCAGCAGGTCCGCGATCGCTTTCGCGAAGTGTTCGACGAACAGGCGCTGCCGCCTGGCATCATCGCGTGGCAGCGGCTGTGGGACGCGGAACTGGAGGCCCGCGCGAGCCTGCGAGCCTGCGGGCGCGACGTCGCGTGCAAACGTCGCGCAGAGGCGACGCGCAAGGCCGCTCAGGCGGAGGTGCGCGCCAGCCTGCCGCCGGTCACGGCTGCCTTGGCCGAGCGCGGCGTGCTGACGCTGGGCGCGCTCGAGTTGACGATCGACTACCACCCGGGCCGGGGCCTCGTGGCCGTCGTTCGCACCGACCCAGCACTGATATCGCTGCCCTGGCCCAAGCCGTGAAAGCCAGGCGTTTGCCAGCGGATCAGTCGCTGGTGAGCCGCTGAATCTCTTCTTTGATCAAGGTCTCGGCCAGGGCCGGCACCACCTCCCACACCACGCGCTCGACGACGTCGCGCGAGAGTGCGAGCACTGCCTGCACCTGCTCGTTCGAGAGCCCGAGCTGCCCCAGCTTGCCGGCGAGTTGGCCGTTGTCGCTGATGGCGTGCGCGACGGCTGCAGCCGCCGGGATTGGAGCCAAGCCTGGCGAGGTCGTGCTGCCTCGCGGGACCGCGGGGCGTACGCCGGGAGGCTTGGGCGAGGCTTCGGTGGGACTGCCGTACGCCAGCGTCTGGGCGCGCGGAGCTGCCATCGCGGGCGCGCTCGGCGCGGGCGGCGGCGCAGCGGCCACGTGCGGCGGTGGCGCGGCCACGGGTGGCGGTGCGGCCGCGACGGGTGACGGCGCGGCTGCTGCTCGTGCCTCCGCATTCTTTGCCAGCGCCTTGACCTTGTCCAAGAGCTGCTGCGTATCGAACGGCTTGTCCATGAAGTCGTCCGCACCGGCGGCACTGCCGCGGCCTCGATCGTAAGGTTGCTGCTTGCTCGACAGCACCAACACGGCCGTGCCCGGAGCCTGCGCCTTGATCTGCTGGCAGAGCTCGTAACCGCTCATACCGCCCAGACCGGCGTCGACCACCGCAACCTTGGGGCCTTCGGCACGTACGAGTTGCAGCGCCTCATCGGCGTTGGCTGCCAGCAAAGTTCGGTAGTCTTCACTCGCGAAAGTGATCTCCAAGACTTTGCGCATTGTTTTGCTGTCATCGACGGCCAGTAAGGTCGTGCTCACGTGCCCTCCTCGGGGGGTGGATCTTCGAAAGCGGATCATCGAATTGACCTGAAAAACTGTCAAGGTTTTCGCATGGAAACTTCTGTGATCTCCCGCTTGTGGTCACTTCAGGGTGCTGGCGGTGCCACGAGACGCGCAGCGTTCGCCTACACGGACAGCCGTCCGGGTGTCGGCGTCTTCGCCGCAAGACCCGAAGCTTGGTGCCCTCGAGCGCCGACGCACGCTGGGAGACGACGGCCAGGATGCGCGCGTTCAGGTACCACTTAATAAGCGTCTTTCTGCCTCCCCGACTCGCTCAGAAACGCGGAAAAACCGCGGATCGATGCAGGGTGCAGGCGGGGTGATTTGACGCCAAGCCCCTCCGCGCGACAATCTGTACCTGGTGGAGTTATTGAACAAGCGCGAACGCTCGGTACTGTACGCGGTAATCACTGACTTCATTGCGACGGGGGAGCCCGTCGGTAGTCGCACGCTGACGCGCAAGTATGGCTTCGACCTGTCCCCAGCCACGATTCGCAACGTGTTGGCGGACCTGGAAGAGGCGGGGTATCTGACTCAACCCCACACGTCGGCGGGCAGAGCACCGACCGAACGGGCCTTCCGGCTGTTCATCGACGCCTTGATGCGCGTGCGCAACATCACCGACGACGAGGCGCGGCAGATTTCCGAAGTCGTCGACGGTCCCAGCGACGGCACGAGCATGCTCCACGAGGTGGGGCGAATGCTGAGTCAGATCAGCGGGGCGCCAGCGATCTTGCTCAAGGCCCGCGGAAGCCAGCGCACGGTCGTCAAGCTTCGCTTCATCCCCACGCGACCCGATGAGTTGTTGAGTGTCGCCGTGTTTTCGGACGGCACCGTAGAGAACCGCTTCATCCACCTCGAACACGTCCCGAGCGACAGCCAGCTCGAACGCGTCCACAACCTGCTCGAGGAGGTCGTGGTCGGGAAAACGCTACTCGCCTTGCGCGAGTACTTCCAGAGCGCGGTCCATCGGCAGCGGGACGAGGTGCGGTCGCTGGTGGAGCTGTCGAGCACGCTGATATCGGCGGCGGTCGAGGGCGCCGATCTATCTCACGACGTCATCATTTCGGGCCATGCCCGGCTCTTGGATCAAAGCGAAAACGAGGACCCGGAGCGCCTGAAGCAACTCATGCTGGCGCTCGAGGATCGTGAGCAGCTGATCACCCTGCTCGATCTCACCCTGGTCTCGGATCAGGTGCAGGTCTTCTTGGGCAGCGAGTCTACCCGGCTCGCGGGCTATCCCTTGAGCTTGGTCGCGGCGCGCTACTCGTGGGAACACGGCGAGCCGCGTGGGGCCGTGGGGGTAGTGGGTCCGACACGCATGGACTACCCCCACCTCGTACCTCTGGTCGGCGCGACGGCCGAGGCCATGTCGGCGGCGCTGCTGCGGAGGCGCGCGCTGGCTGGGGGCGCTGCGCTCGGTAGTGCGGTCCCCGCCAATCGCGACCCCCAGAAGGCAGACGACTCATGATACGCTCCCGCGGTCGGCCCACCTTATGACTTCGAGCCCTGTTCAGAGCCCGTTGGACCGCGCCTTGTCGCTGTCGATCTCCGCGGACCATCAGGGGGCGTTGCAGATCGCGGCGCACTTCGTCGAGGGCGCTCCGGCCAACCCGGTGGGCTTGTTCCTGATCGGACGCACGCTGTCGGACGTCGGCCAGCAAGAGCTCTCCGCCTCCGCGTGTCAGCTGGCGATTCGCCAGGCGATTCGCTCGGGCAATCTGCCGTTGGCGCTGGCCGCGTGCCGCGAGCTCGAGCGTTCTGGGGTCGACGCTGCCGAGTTCCTCGAAGAGATCGCGCGCACCTTCGCCAAGGGCTCCGAAAACCTGGTCGAGCGACGAGTTCCCCCTGAGATCACCATGGCGCTGCCCCCCGGCACCGCGTTGGAAGAAACTGGTGCGGCGCTTTACGCTCGAGTCGAGCGAGTGATCGAGCAGGCAGAAACTGCGCTCGCCGGTGTTTCGGATCTGCCCCTGCTGGTACCGCCGCAGGTGCTGTTCTCCTCGCTGGAGGCAGACGCGCTGTCGTCGCTCATGACGGCCTTCCAAGAGCTAGCCGTGGACACCGGTCAGATTTTGATCGAAGAAGGCACGCCAGGCAGCGAGGCTTACGTGGTGGCGCGCGGCGAGCTCGAAGTACGCCGCCAAAGCCGCGATCCCGACGTCGAACCCATCACGCTGGCGCGCCTCGGTTCGGGCGCGCTGTTCGGAGAGATGTCGCTGCTGTCGCGATCTCCCCGCGCTGCCAGCGTGCTGGCTTGCCGCCCGAGCGTCGTGCTCCGCGCCAGCAAAGAGGCGCTCGACGAGGTCGCCAGCAGCGAGCCGACCATCGGCGCGACGCTGGCTCAGTTCACCCGCCGCCGAATGATCGACAACCTCGTGCGCACGAGCTCGATCCTGGGGGCGGTCCGCCCCGCGAAACGAGCCGCGTTGCTCGAGCGCTTCGTGACGCGCACCTTCGAAACCGGCGACAAGTTGATCACGCAGGGTGAAGAGTCGTCCGGGCTCTACTTGGTCGCCTCCGGTTCGCTCTCGGTGATTCACCGCTCCGACGCCGATCTCTCCGACGACGATCTGGCCATCAGCAAGTTGGGTCCAGGAGACGTGGTGGGCGAGGTGGCGCTGGTGTTGCGCCGCCCCTCGAACGCGGATGTCGTGGCCGAACATCCTACCGTCACGCTGCACCTGCCCCGCGACGAGTTTCTCGATCTGATCAAGGCGCACCCGGAAGTGCTGGCCGAGCTGTACGAACTCGCGGTGAAGCGCGACGAAGAAACGCGCAGTCTCGTGGCGCAAGAGGCCACTGACGCGGACGAACTCGTACTGTTGTGAACCGAGGGCGTGCTCCCTCCCCAGCGCCGTCCGAGCCGCGGTTCGGGACGGAAATCCAGAGAACCCGCGGGATTGGCCGCGAACTGGCGGAAATCCGATAGGGACCTCTTGACCTCATCGCCGTAGGCCGCTAAGCCGAGCCGCATGAAAATCGCTCGCTTGGGTAGTGTCGTCGCCGTCTGCTTGGCGCTTGGGTCCGTGAGCACGCCAGTGGCAGCCGAGTCGAGCACCAAAGTAGCAGTGGTCGATACTCAGCGAGCGATCATGGAGACCGAAGACGGGCTCAGGATGCAGGCGACCCTGAAAAAGCTCTTCGACAGCCGCCAGCGCGAGCTCGACAAGAAGCAGGTCGACTTGCAGAAAGAGCGCGACGACATCGAGAAGCAGCGCGGCGTGTTGAGCCAAGAAGCACTCACGAAGCGCGTCGAGAAGTGGCAGCGCGAGATGATGCAGCTGCAGACCGTATTCGTCGAATACAACAAAGAGATGCAGAAGAAGCAGAACGAGCTGACCCAACCGATCTTCCAGCGCGCCATGGGCTTGATCCGGCGCCTGGCGACGCAGAAGGGGCTCGATCTGATCGTCGACAAGCAAGCGGTGCCCTACGTCAGGAGCGATCTCGATCTCACCGATCAGCTCATCACGCTCTACAACTCCGGCGCTACCCCCGGCGCGGAAGGGGCAGCACCCGCGCCTGCAGCAGCGGCACCGGCACCCGCCGCACCGGCAGCCGCTGCTAAAAAGCCATAACCTCGCGCTCGATCGTCTTCCACGATCTCAGCGCAAGGCACGATCTTAGCGCAAGGCCGTTTTCATGGTGTCGATCGCGCTCCGGACGCCGCGAGTCCTGGCAGACCTCCTGCGGCAGCACGGCGGTGAGCTCGATCCGGGCCTCGACCGCCGCACGATCACAGCGCTGGCGGCACCTTCAGCGGAACCGAACGACGCGGCGCTCGTCCCGCTGACTTCGGCGCGCGCGCTGCCGCGGGCGGGGCTCGGTGCGCGGCTGGTGCTGGTGGCGCGGGAACTGCGAGATCGCGCGCCCGTAGGGCAGCGCTGGGTGCACCCCAATCCATGGTGGGTGCTCGCGGAACTGCTCGAGGATGCCCTCGTGCTCTGGACCCCGAAAGAGCCGCCCGCGATCGCTCCCGACGCCAGCGTGGCCAAGAGCAGCGTGGTGTTCGCCGGTGCCAGCGTGGGGCCAGGTTGTCGTCTAGAAGCGCACTCGGTCGTGTACGGCGGGGTCCAGCTCGGGGCGCGCGTGGTCGTCGGCGCCGGAGCGGTGCTCGGACGTGCCGGCTTTGGGTTTGCGCACGGTCCCGGCGGCAGCTCACGCCGGATACCGCAGCTGGGTGGTGTGGTGATCGAGGACGACGTCGAGATCGGGGCGCTGTGTACGGTCGATGCCGGCACGCTGGGTCCTACCGTGGTCGGGCCCGGGAGCAAACTCGACGCGCACGTCCACATCGGACACAACGCCAAGGTCGGCGCCCGTTGCTTCATGGCGGCACAAGTCGGCCTGGCTGGTTCCGTCGAGCTCGAAGACGATGTCTGGCTCGGTGGACAGACGGGCGTCGCCGATCACGTGCGCGTCGGGCGAGCCGCACGCGTGGCCGCCAAGAGCGGCATCGTCTCGGATATCGCTCCGGGCGCAGTGGTGGCGGGGTTTCCCGCCGTGCCGCGCGTGCGCTGGTTGCGTCGCATGGCCTGGCTGATGCGCGCGAAGGGGCCAGCGACGTGAGCAGCGCCCACTCAGCCGAGGTGACCGTGCACCCGACGGCGGTGGTCGAACCAGGCGCCGAGCTGGAACCGGGGGTCTCGGTCGGGCCCTTTTGCGTCGTCGGCAGAGACGTACGGCTCGGTGCAGGCACGCGGCTGATCGCGCACGCCACGGTGCTCGGACCCACGGAACTGGGTCCAGATACCTTGATCTTTCCGTATGCGACGCTCGGAGCGGCACCGCAAGATCGCACGTTCCGAGGCGAGCCGACGCGTCTGGTCGCGGGCCCGGGTTGCGTGTTCCGCGAGCAGGTGACCGTTCATCGCGGCACCACGAAGGGCACGGGCATCACCCGCTTGGGGGCTCGTTGCCTGCTGATGGCTGGCGCACACGTCGCGCACGACTGCGAAATCGCCGACGATGTCGTGCTGACGAACCTGACCACGCTGGGTGGTCATGTGATCGTGCAGCGGGGCGCCGTCTGCGGAGGCCAGGTGGCGGTGGCGCCCTACGTGCGGCTCGGCGAGCTCTGCTTCGTGGCCGGGGGGGCGCGCGTCGAGCACGATGTCCCGCCATTCATGATCGCCCAGGGGGATCGCGCCCGCGTCCGGGCGCTGAACCACGTGGGTATCACTCGCGCGTCACTGCCTCAGGCGTCGCAAGACGCCCTGAAGCAGGCCTTCAAAATCATCTTCGGTAAGCAAATGCCACGAACGGAAGGCCGGAAGGTGGCTGCACGGGAGCTGGGGCACGACCCGTGCGTCGCTCGCCTGCTTGCGTTTCTCGAGCAGGGTTCCCGTCCTCGGGTCGGTCCGTAACACTGCAGTTTCCCCAGGGTATACCACGCAGTGCACTGCATAATGCGTGCATAATGCATGTCGTTGCGGTCCAGCGGAGGTGTTTTTGGTGCACCTGATCGGGCAGGGGGGACGACGGGCCCGTGTCGCTCGGGATCCGAAACACATTGGCCCGAGGTCCGGACTAGCCGGACAGGACTCCCTGACGCAGCACCCTCTCGAACGCTTGAAGAGCCGACTCTCGAGCTTGATTCCAATTTGTGCGTGCGCTCGCGCGCCTGTCAAGGGAGCTCGCCTGCGACTTGCGCTGGCCTCGCCCTCGACAGGCGCGTGGCGCATTCGCGACCTCGACACGTCGAGTGACTCAGGGGCTAGGCGCTTGGATGACGGTGGTGAGTCTCCTTCGCCTCGGCGAGGCTCAGAGGACGAGCTTTTGAGTCGTGAGCAACTGCTTGATCAGCGTTTGCTTCGCCGCTTTGGGCAGCCGCACGAACAGAGAGTCGACCTCGCCGCCTTCGGAGAATCCGGCATCCAACCGCGTCTCTCCCCCATCGACGAAGACGATATGTACGATCACGTCATGCGCGCAGCCGTCGAGCTTCGTTACCAGTGTCAAGTCCTTGCCCGTGAAGAGCGTCGTGTCCTCTTTGACCCGCAGCTCGTACGGGGAGTGGGAGCCGCTGTGGCCTTTGGGAAACGACTGGCTTGGTGGCGGTTCGCTCGGACGGAGCGCGGTGGGTTTGGCTGCAGCTTTTTCTAACGACATGATCAGACCCCCGTCCAGCCAGCGGGGTTGAGGTACGGGGGATTCCCGGTGGCTTCCCCAAACAGCTTGATCTTTCCGCCGTTCGTCAACCAGTTGAGCACGTCCTGATAGTCGTCTTCGTGGAACTGGTAGATCTTGTGTGAGGTGTAGTCTCGTGCGTTGCACACCGAAGCCGTGTCGGGGTCGATGAAGTAGAGCGAATGCTTGAGGCCCGGTTTGGTCGGGTCGACGTCAAAGCCCGAGATCAAGACCTTGGGGATATGATCTTTGATCTTCTTGATCTTGCCCTGGAATGTTGGGGTTGGTCCGCACATGGTGTTTGCTCCCTAGCGAGTGTGGTGGCGTTCAATGGGGTTATTCTAATAGAAGCATAAGCATCGACTGATCATCTCAGCTGAACACAATCGTGAGTGCACGATGCAGCGACCGAGCCGAGCACGGTTGGCGTCAGCGTTGCCAGGTCCACGACGCGCGCGACGTCGTCGTTCCCGACGAACGCCAAATGCGTTTCTCTGTTCGAGATCGTCAGATTCCCAGCAAAGCGAGGCGCGCCGCACCAGCGCTGGAAATCGGTTTCCCAGCTGGCGATGCAGTCAGGCACCGCTCGTAGCGCAACGCCGACGGGCTCGAACGCGGATACGGTCGTGCCCAACCTGGCGACGCGAAGTTCTCTGCCGCGCTGGACAATCAGATGAGCCTCGTCCTTGGTGAAGAAGAAGTCCCATTCGTTGGTGCCCACCTCGGGGATTGCCAGGCGCGCTGCGTCGTCGAGACCATTCGAAAAGTCCGCTCGGCGGAGCAACGCGAGCCCGCCGTCGTCCGGGACGAAGGCGAACCAAGTGCCATGTTCGGAGAGAGCCATGCGCGGCGTCGGACCGCGAAAACCCTCGGGCAGCGCTAGCGCGATCCCTTCCAGTTCGTCTTCACCGGTAGCGTAGACCACCGTGCTCGACATGTTCGAGCAGACGAATGTCGAGTCGTCCCCCGACCAGGCGCTGACGACGTCGCAGGCCGTTGCCACGGCGTACGGGAGCTCCGATAGCACATCCCGGTCGACGGGGTCGATCCGCATACCCTCGCCTTCCTCGACCGCCATCCAGCCGAGCGCGGGAGAGACCGCGTCCGGAAAGGCGAGCTGGCGCACGCCAGCCTCCCGGTCGTGGTAGTACGCTTGGGCCACGCGCACCGTGAAGAAACCGCCGTCGCCTACCAGGAACTGGGTCAGCGGATTCATCATCGCTTCGGTCTCTGGGTAGACCACTTCGGGTTCTAAACCGTCGGTTGTGATAGCGCGCTCGTACACAGCATCGAAGATCGGAGCGAAGGGAGAGGGCGCGGTATAGATCAACCCGTCGGCGTCCGACCACGCGAGACCAGCCGTGTGCTCGATCGAATCCGAACCTACTAGCTCCACGGGATCTGCCCCCAAGTCGACCACCTCGATGAGCCGCTCGTGCTCGACTTCGGGATTCGTGCTCAGAATGGCCAGCCAGCGAGAATTCCGCGAAAATTCGTGGGTGATGTAGTTTCCGGAGTGCTCGATGGCTAGCGGGTTGATCTGGTCGTTGCTGACCGAGAACAGGTGGAGTTTGGTCAGCGCCTCCAGGGTCTCGACCTGGGCCAGGAACGTTCCGTCGGGCGAGACTTCGAACGCCGGGACCGAGGCGTCGTCGCCCAATGTCCGCGGAAGCGGCGTGTCTTCGCCGTTGTCGAGGCGTACCGCCACTACCTGTGAGGCTTCTGCGCCTGCATCCGCTACGAAGAAGGCATGACAGTTGTCCCAGATGTCGAGCTGGAACGTGCCTCGCGCGGCAACGCTAGCGTCGATGAGGACGGTGACGTCGAAGTCATAAGACGCTTGCTCCGGCACGCCCGTCAGCAGGCCGTCGTTCGACAGCGTCAAGTTCGGTGCGCTGACGGGCTGCCAGCTCAGGTTTTGGACCCCCGCTTCGTCATCGCACTCGCAGCGAGCCTCGAACTGAATCCGAATCTCCTCGCCCGCGCACGCTCCCGGCAGGCGTCTCGGGGTCACGATTTCGGGCTTGCAACCACCCGTGCAGGAGTCGCCCCCGGTCGTCGCTGTGTCGTTCGACTCGGCCCCAGCGCTGCCTGCGCTTCCCGCCTCGGAGTTGCCGCCGAAGCCGCCGGAAACGCCTCCAGATGCCGCTGGGTTTTCGTTGCCCCCGGCGGCGACCGAACTCTGCGAAGCGTTCGGCTCCGAGCCCATGCCGCCGCTGCCGTCAGTGGGGGCCCCGCCTTCGCCGCTGCTGCTTCCGCCCTGGCCGCTGGTGTTGGACGCGGCCGACGCGTCTGGCGCAGCGGCCGTGCTCGCCCCTCCCACTCCATCCGCGGACTGTTCGCAAGCATCGAGGTCATCCTGAGGCGCGCAAAAGCCGCCGTGACACTGGTAGCCGCTCGGGCACTCGGACGTGCACGGGTAGCACTGGCCGATCGGAAGATCGGAGCATGCGCTCGCCACCAGCCACCCGATCAACCAGCGGTAGGTGGCACAGCGAGGCAATCGTCGCCTGCATGTCTTGCCCTCCCTGGCCAATTCGACGCGGTTGCGTGGTGCCAAAGTCGCCTCCGAGCTGGTCCCTTGTTGCGGGAGCATCTCCCGTGGCAACGAAGAACCTCAGCCGTACTAAGCCCACATCCACCTCGACTCACAAGTGGCAAAGATTCTGGACACGTGTTCGTCGCAGAATTTCTAGCGAGTTGCGTGCCCTGCGCGTCCAGCGCGTAAGCGGTCGAAGGTCACTGCGATCTCGAAGCACACTCGAAACTCGATGTGTACGAACGCTAACAAATGCGCGACAGCTCGCGGCCCGGATCCATTCGATTACGCTTTGGGCAACGTCGCGAAACTGCTGGCACGCACGTCAAAGCAGCAAGCTGCGCGTAGGCGCAGGCCTCGAGCGCGCAGTGTCGACTATTTTGGACGTACCGGTCGCTGCGCATCATCGGGTAAGCTGGCTTCGAAGTTGGCGGGCGGGTTCATAGGCAACGCCCGACGGTGACACCATGCAAATGCTCAAGCGACCGCTCGGGGGTTGGCTGCTCGCCGCGACAGCCCTCGCGGTCGATCCGGCGCCTGCCGCAGCGCAGGCATCGAGTGTCGCGGCGACCGCCGAAGGCCCCGTGTCTTCCGGTGCGAAGGCACCGGATCAGGACGACCCTAACGGTGCTGCGGGCGGCGCCAGCTCACACCCGGGAGCGATCGACGCCAAGCTCGATGCTCACGCGGAGCTGGCCGTGGGTCGCGAACTGTTCTGGCGCGCGTACCAGAAATTCAACGCCGGGGATTACCAGGGAGCCGCAGTGCTGTTCGAACGATCCTACGCCATCTACCCTCAACACGAAGTGCTGTTCAACATGGCGTTGGCGAATGCAAAGGCGGGCCGCTGCCGAGAGGTCCAGGACATTCTGGCAACCTATCGGCAGCAGCGTCGGCAAGAGAAAGATTCAGAGCAGGTCGCGTCCCAGCTCGCGGCGGTCGGTGCGGAATGCAGCTTGGAGAGCGACGCGGCGGTAGAGCCCGCGGTGCCTTCCGCGCCTGAGGTTACGGCGGTACCCTCCACGACCGTGCGGGCCGCGGCGCCGAACCAGGTAGCGGTACCGCCTCCTTTGGTCGGGGCAGTGCCGACTCCGGCGACTGAGCTCCCCACTAGCGCTGGGCGCAATGACACGCCGTACTGGACGAACAGGACCATTGCCGGATGGACACTAGTGGGAGCGGCGATCGTGTCGAGCGGGGTCGCCATGTACTTCGGTGAGCAACGAAGCGACACCAAGGCGGAGCTCGAGAGCATCAACGTTGCGCTGGAGCGCGGCGAAGCGTCCGCCGATCCTGGCCGCCGTGTCGCCGAGCTCGAGCAGGAGTACCAGCAGCACAACGTCCGTCTGGCAGTGTCCGCCGCGCTCGCGGCGGCGTGCGCGGTGACGGGAGCCGTAATACTGGTGGGCTTCGGTGCGTCCGAGGCATCGGACGGCATTCGAGTTGGCGTCGGTGCCGGCCCCCAGCTGAGCCTGTCTGGACGCTTCTGATACGCGACGCCGGCGGCGGCTACTTGCCGTCGAAGAGGTCGTTGAAGACGGCGTCGAACTCGTCGTCGCCGTTGACGGCGCGCGATTGTGACGGGGGGGCGGACTGGACGGCGCGGAGGTCGCGGACTCGTTTTCGGACGTCGCGGTAGTCCGGGTTCTGGCGCTCGATCGAGAGCATGTTCTCGAGTGCTTTCTTACGTTCGCCCATGCGCTCGTAGAGCAGGCCCAGGTCGTAGAGCAGGCTGTGCTCTTGATCGCGGTTCTTCTGCTTGGCGTTCAGCGCTTGCTCGTAGGCGCGGATGGCCTCGAGCAGCTCGTTCTTTTCGGCGTGAATCATGCCGATCATGGCGAAGCACATGCACTGGCGTACCGGGTCGCGCGCGGCCAGCTCGAACTCCTGAATGGCGTCCGACAAGAGGCCCATTTCTTTGTAGGCGACCCCCAGATCGTAGTGCGTCGAGCTGTCTGCCTCCGAGACCTGGGCGCGGACGCCTTCTTTGAACTTCTCGAACACGAGGTCGACGTCGACGTCCCCCTCGGGTGCGCCCATCGGGGGGGCCTCGCTTTCGGCTTGTTCGAGGTCGTCGAGAGCGTCGAGCGATGCTGCGATGTCGAAGGAACGGTCGCGCGCAGGCGGCCGCGATCGGCGGAGCTTGCGGCGATCTTGTGTCCGGCTCTTTTGCTCGAGCGCGTGCCGCACCTCTTCCAGCCGCTCCATGACCAGCGGGTGGTTCGGCGTTCGGTCGAGCTGTTCCTCGAGGATGGCCTTGGCATCTTCGAACAGCCCGCGCGAAGTGAAGAACTCGGCTTCCTCGAGCACCTCTTCGACCTCGGCGCTGGCGGCCACATTCTCGGAGCGCGGTGCCCGCGACGCCGTGGTCTCGTCTTCGTTGGGTTCGTTGGGTTCGTTGGGCTGGTCGTCGACGAGCAGGTCGTCGTCCGTGAGATCGTCGGCCTCCTTGCCCATCGGAAAGCTCGGCAGCGGGCTTTCCATTCCGAAGGGCGCATCCGCGACGAACGCGTCGCTGACCGAGTCGAGCTCCTCGGGGCCGCCGAGCGCGTCGTCGGCGAGCGCCGCGTCGGCGTTCATCCCGTCCAGGTCGTAGGCCGGCAGGGGCTGGTCGGCGTCGTAGCCGACGTCGCCGTCATCATCGTAGGTAATCTCGCCGGCTTCACCGGCGAGCTCGTCGAGCAGCTGCAGCGCGTCTGCGTGTTCCGGTTCGATCTCGAGCACTTCGTACAGAAGTGGCTCGGCCAGCTCTTGCTCACCGCGGTCAGCGTGGATGATCGCGATGTTCACCGTCTCTTGAATGGCGGCTTCACGTTCGCCCGCTTCGACCAAGACCTCACGGAGCTTGTGGCGGATGTCGACTGACTGAGGATCGATCTCGAGGGCGATGTGCAGCGCCTCGATCGATTTGGAGTACAGCCGCAGCTTGCGAAACGACTCCGCGTCGACGACGGCCTTGTGCGCATGCGCGTTGGCGTCGAACGACTCTGGAGCGATGAAGTCATCGACGGCCTCGACCTCGTCGTCCACTACGACGACGTCGGGAGCAGAAGCGAGGAACTGCCGTCCGCGGCTGGACACCGCGGGCGCAGCGTCGGAGACGACATCGACCTCGTCGACGAACTCGAGGTCATCGTCCACGCTGATCGGCGGTTCGCCCAGAGAAACCGGAGCCACCGAGGGGACCGCGGCTGCCTGAGGTCGCAGGGTTTCAAGCGCCCGTACCTGCTCATCGTGCGGGGCGACGCTGCGCAAGTGCGCCAAGAGCTGGGTGTACAGGTCGTTCTTGCGCTGCTCGCGCGCCAGGCGCGCCATTTCTTTGTAGACCTCGACGGCCTTGTTCTCTTGCCCGATGCAATTGAACGCCTGGGCCAAGAGCCCGAGGGTATCGAGATCTTTGGGATCGGCCTGGAACGCGATCTGCAGCTTCGCGAGCGCCTGCAGCCCGTTCTCACGATCGCCGCGGCGCAGGTACAGGTCGGCCGCCACGCGGGCAAACTGAGGATCTTGGCGAAAATGCAGGATGCGCTCCGTCACGCGCAGCGCGTCGTCGGGGCGCTGCATCTTCAGCAGCATGTCGGCGGCGGTCCAGAACGAGTCGATGGCTTCGTCGACGGACTGGACGTGACAGCAGGCTTCGGCGAGCCGCAAGTGCGGCAGCGGGTTGGTCGAGTCGAGTTCGACCATCTTGCGGAACACGTCGATCGCGTCACGATCTCGACCTGCCTTCTGGAGCCTGGTCGCGACCTCGTCATAGGCTGCCAGCGCATCGCTGGTGAGCCCGAGCTGCGCGTAAATCTCCGCGAGTTTCGGAAGGATGTGCCCGTAGCGATCGGCGAGTTCGGGAGCGTGCTTGCGGATCAGCTCGCGGATCTGCTTGTAGACGGCGATCGCCTTGAGCGAAAACCCCTTGGAAGCGTAGAACTGACCCACACGATCGTAGGTCGCAATGGCCTCCGGAAACGCGAGCATGCGCGATTGAAGATCGCCGATCTTCAGGAGCGTCCGGGCGTCGTTCGGATCTTCCTGGACGATCTTCTGGTATTCCTGGACAGCGCGGTCGTACTTCTTCTTGTCGACGTACTTCTGTGCAGCCTGGAGTATTCTCTCGCGATCGATAGCCACGTCCCGAGCCTGAAAGGCTTCCGTACTTGACAGCTTGTCAAAGCTAAAGCGAAGCGCCAAATCCTAAGTGACAAGCCTCGGTCTGGTCAAGGAATGTATGAAGTTTCCGAGGTTTAGCGTCCGGTGGTGCAGGTGTTCAGTCTTGTCTCGGGTTTGAGGCACTCTGCGGCCTCCCGAGCTCGGCGCCAAAGCTTGCAAGGGGTTCGTGAGTCCCCCCGACGAGTGGCGCTCGCGGCTTGCGCCGGTGTTCGAGGTCACGACGCCTGCGTCGAGTCAGAGTCACGCGCAAGGTCGCTCGACGTGTGCCGAGTCGCTGGCTCACGACTCCGAGGACCGGCGACCCTCCGTAGGGGTCGCATGCAGATAGCCTAGGGCCGCCGGGTGGCCTGTCAATGTCCGCCGGGACGCGGTCACAACGGCCTACCCATCCCCACAGTTTCCAACTTGCGACACTGGGCGAGGCACAGCATGTTCTCGGTATGCCGTTGAGTGATAAGTACCGCGCACCCTTCGCCCCGGGTCAGCCCTTCGCCATCGACCACGAAACCTGCGAAAAGCTCCTGAGTATCGCGCTCGCCTGCGGAGGAGACTACGCCGACCTCTTCTTCGAGTATCGGGCGGGTGGCGGGCTGAGCTTCGAAGAAGGCATCACACGCAGTGCTTCGCGCGGGGTAAGCATGGGCCTAGGCGTCCGAGTGCAGCGCGGGGACGCCACCGGTTATGCCCACGTCGAGGATTTGAGCTTCGAAGCCATGCAGCGCGCAGCCTCCACGGCGGCACGCATCGCCAGCGGTGGCCAGTCCCTGGCACCCGTGAAGGTGAGCCCGCTCGTGCTGCCGAAACGCTATGACGTGTCCCTGCTCACGCTCGACGCGCCGGGAATTCAGAAGCGTGAGCTGCTCGAGCGTGCCAGCCGAGCGATGCTCGCCTTCGACCCTAAAATCGTGAAGGCCGACGCCTCCTTCGTCGAGGAGGTCAGGGAGATCTTGATTGTCACGAGCGACGGTCGCTGGGTTCACGACGTGCAGCCGCTGATGCGCTTCGGCGTGCGGGCGATCGCAGAACACCAAGGCCGTCGCGAGAGCGGCCGGAGTGGCGGTGGCGGACGCATGACCCTCGGCTACTTCGATGGTCACAGTCCCGAAATGCACGCGGAAGAGGCGGCGCGCCAGGCGCTCGTGAACCTCGACGCTCGTCCGGCGCCAGCCGGCGAGATGGAGGTGGTGCTGGCACCCGGCGACAGCGGAATTCTGCTCCACGAAGCGGTTGGGCATGGTCTCGAAGCAGATTTCAACCGCAAGGGAACCAGCAACTACACGGGCCTGGTCGGGGAACAGGTCGCGAGCGAGCTGTGCACGGTAGTCGACGATCCGACCTTTGCCGAGGGCCGGGGCACGATCAACGTCGACGACGAAGGCTGTGAGCCCAGGCTCAACGTCCTGATCGAGAACGGAATCCTCAGGGGTTACATGCAAGATAGACTCTCGGCGAAACACTTCAAGACGACCCCGAGCGGCAACGGACGCCGCGAGAGTTTTTCGTGCGCACCGCTGCCGAGAATGACGAATACCGTGCTTTTGTCCGGCCCCCACGATCCGGAAGAAATTGTTTCTAGCGTCAAAAGAGGCGTCTTCGCGAAGTCTTTTGGCGGAGGTCAAGTTGACATATCCAATGGGGATTTCGTGTTCTCGCTGACGGAGAGCTATTTGATCGAAGATGGAAAGATCACTGCACCCCTCAAAGGCGTGAATCTGATCGGTAACGGTCCCGAAACACTACGTCAGGTAAGCATGTTGGGAAATGACGTGGCCATCTCCGACGGAATCTGGACCTGTGGCAAAGACGGTCAGAGCGTGCCGGTAGGTGTTGGCTGCCCAACCATAAAAATCAGCCGGATAACCGTGGGTGGCACAGAAATCAGTTGAGTCAGTTTCGAAAAGCTTCGTGGCCGTCATCGGACATGGTCCGATGCTCGATCGTGAAGAAGGTGCGGTCTCCATCTTGAGGCAGTTGGGCGCCAGCGTGCGCCAACTGGACTTGTGGGATGACCCGGTCAACTTGATCGAAGACGACGATGACGAGCGCGATGTGCGTCCGCGTGCGCTCGTCTTCGAAGCGCTCGATCGGCCCGACTTGGCGGTCGCAGCTCTGCGGGCGGTTCGCAAGGAGCCCTATTTCGACAACGTCGGAGCACTCATCTCCGTGACGGTCGGTCAGGTGGCCCGCGTCGAGCCGTCCAGCGGGTTCGACGACTTCGTCCTGCATCCGTACGTCCCCGAAGAGCTCTACGGACGCATCCGTTCCCTCGAGTGGCGGCGCAGCGAATTTGCCACCGAGGAGCGGCACAAGGTCGGCGGTATCGTCGTCGACAAGGCGGGCCACGAGGTGACCGTGGACGGTCGCCCCATAGCGCTCACTGCCAAAGAGTTCGCGCTCTTGGGCTACCTGTGCGAGCGCCGGGGCAAGGTGCTTTCGCGGGAACACCTGCTCGCGCGGGTGTGGGGCAACCGCTACGACGGTGGCCCTAGAACCGTGGACATCCACGTCCGGCGGCTGCGGGCCAAGCTGGGCGATGCGCTACCGCTGGAAACCCTGCGAGGTTCGGGTTACAAGCTGCGGGCACCCGATGCCGACAGCAAGGGCGAAACGGCAGCCCTCGAAGAAGAAGAGGTCGAGTAGCCAGAGCGGCCGCGGTCGCTCCCGCGCTGCCAGCGCGAAAGGCTGCGCCGCGGTCGTCGTTTCGACGGGATGTCCGAGCGGCATTGGGCCGGAGGTCAGCGTTGCGGCGGCCGCTCGCTTCATGGACGCCCCCACCGTGCTGGTCGGTGACCGCGACACCATCGCACGAGCTGCGGAGCTGCGCGGCGTCGACCCGGCGCGCTTTCGCCCGTTCGCTCCCGAGCGGCCGCTCTCGAAGCGTGCCATCTACGTCCTGCATGCCGAGCCCACGCTGAGCGCACGTGACCGTCGCCCCGGAGCCCCGAGCCGGACGGCGGGCGCGGCGCAGCTCGCGTACATCGATCGCGCGTACGACTTGGTGCGCAGCTCGCCCCGCTTCGCCCTCGTCACTGGTCCCGTGAGCAAGGCCGTGATCGCGGGATCGGGCGTGCGGGGCGCCGCCGGGTTCCTCGGGCACACCGAGTGGCTCCAAGCGCGCGATGGGGCAGCCACGAGCGTGATGTGCTTCGCATCGAGCGAGCTCGCGACCAGTCTGGTGACGACACACCTGCCCCTGGGCAAGGTAGCTCGATCGCTGACTCCCGCGAGCGTGGCTTCGGCGATCGTGGGGCTGGTCGCCCTGCTCGATGCGGTCCGGACGCGTCCGTTCAGTGTCGCGGTGTGCTCACTGAATCCACACGCCGGTGAGGGCGAGCTACTGGGCAAGGAAGAAGCCCGCGCGATCGTGCCTGGGATGCAGGCGGCCGGGCGTCGCATCGGTCGGGGGGTGCGTCTGGTGGGGCCCATCGGTGCCGAGACCGCGTATCGCAAGGCGCTCGCGCGGCAGCACGACGGTGTCGTGGCCATGTATCACGACCAGGCCACGATCCCGATGAAGCTCGTCGCGTTCGGGGAAGCGGTGAACGTCACGATGGGACTCTCGGTGGTGAGAACCAGCGTCGATCACGGGACGGGCTACGACATTGCGTGGCAGGGGGTCGCCGACGAAGCCGGCATGCTTTCAGCCATGCATCTGGGAGCGCGGCTCGTTGGGTGAGCAGTTCGAGTCGCCGCCGGCTCTGCGGCAGCTGGTGCTCGCTACCCAGAACGCTTTCGGGGCGCTGTGGCCCGCTTTGGAAATGGGCGAAGCCAAGCTCTCCAAGGATCAACGCTTCGAAGCCGTGGTCGCCCATCTGGTTCTAATGCTTTGCGAGCGCTACGCGGTTCGCGCCGGGCTTCCCCCCGAACCGGTTCGCAGCAGCAAGCTCGCCGAGCTGGCGGCACCGGTCGCGCGATTGCCGCCGCTCGAAGCCCTGGCCTACCAGCGCGCCTACGACGCCGCCCTCGTCGCCGCTTGGGGGCGGGCCGAAGATCCGCGACTGCCGGCCTCGCGCGTGAGCGACATCGGCGCGGTCTACGAAGCGTTGCTCACGCCGTCCTCGCAGGCGCTGACCGGAGCGTCCGCTCGAGCGCGCAAGCCTACCGGCAGCTACTACACGCCGCCGGCGATTGCGGCGCAGATCTGCGAGACTGCGCTGCGCGGCCACCTCGAGCGCAGCGGGCAGCAGGCGCTAGACCTGCGCGTTCTCGACCCCGCCGTGGGCGCGGGGGCGTTCTTGATCCAGGCCTGCCGCGTGCTCGCGGACGAGCTGTCGAAACAGCGCCCGGGCGCCCTGGAGCCGCGCCAGGCGTACGCCGAGGTTGCAGCTGCCTGCCTCTACGGAGTGGACGTGAATCGGCTCAGCGTCGCGGTGACCGAAATGTGCTTGTGGCTGCTCGTGGGCGACGCGCGCTTCGAGCCCGCGAGCTTTTCGAGGCAGCTGCGCCACGGCGACGCGTTGATCGGAGTCGACCTGGACACCGGGGAGCGAGCCCATGAGCAGCGCGCGCGCGTCGCCGAACTCCAGGCGCTCGGCCATGCGGCGAACGCCTTGGATTGGCGGCGCGCATTTCCCGAGGCAGAGCGAGGCTTCGACGTCGTGCTAGGCAACCCACCGTGGGTTGCGTACGCGGGTCGATCGGCGCAGGCGCTGCCGGAGCCGGTTCGCAAGTATTACGCGGCCGCCTTTCGTGCTTGGAAGGGCTTTCCCACACTGCACGGTCTGTTCGTGGAACGCGCAGCGAAGCTGTCGCCGCGCGGCACGCTCGCGCTGTTGTTGCCGAGCCCGGTCGCCGATCTCGGGGGCTACCGCAACGTGCGGAGCGTGCTGACCAGCAGCCACCGGGTGGCGGCTGGCCTGACCGAGTTCGGTCAGGACGCATTCGTCGGGGTGACGCAGCCCTGCTTCGCGCTGGTGGCGGACGCCCACTCCGGGAGCCAGTCGAGCGAGGCGCCCTGGCAGCTGCGCGAGCGGCAATGGTCCGACGCTGCGGCGGAGTCCGTCGAGGTGCCACTGGTGCTGCGGCTGCTGCTCGACGCACCCAGCCTGGCGCCGCATCATTTCGGCGAGATGGGGTTCCAGACGACCCGTGTGGCGAGCGAAACGCTGCTGCGGAGGGCGGAGGCGCCCGACGCTACCTACCGCCTGGCGCTGCTCGAGGGCAAGAACGTCCGCGAATTCGCGCAGGGGCCCCCGCGGCTGTTCTTGTGCGACGACCCCGCTCGCCTGAAGCATGCCAAGTGCCGTCTGCGCTCGGCTAGTGATTACCGCCGTGTCGATTTCGTGGTGCGACAGACGGCCCAGGTGCCCATCGCCGCGCTGCACAACGGGATCGCCTTTCGCAATTCTTTGCTCGGTGGGTTCGGCGCGCCCGAGCTCCGCGCCAGCGTCCTGGTAGCTTTGCTCAACTCGTCGTTGTACCGGGCGCTGCACTTGGCCGGGCAGCGCGACGCCCGGCAGGCAGCGTTCCCGCAAGTGAAGATCGGCCACCTGCGCGCGCTCCCGAGGCCACCTGCGGAACCTCGGCTCTGGCAGGCGCTCGAAGCGCTCAGCGGTGCGATGACCCAGCACGGAGTGTCCCCCGAGCGCCGCGCCGAGCTGGATGCGCTGGTGTTTCGCTTGTTCGAGATCCCGGCGGATCATCAGGGCGCCGTGCTCGCCTTCTTGCAGGCGCGAGCCCCGCGTTACGCGCCGCCCGCGCCGCTTCCGCACCAAACTCCGGCGTCTTCGCTGGAACCCGTGCGCCGCGCTCTCGGAGGCCCGGCGTGAGGCGCATTTTTTTGCGGGTGTTGGTCGCGGGCTGCATGCTGTGGTTCGCCGGTTGTACCCCGTACACGCCGAGCACCGCGAACTATCCCCCCGACTGGAACCCGACTCGGGTCGCGTGGCAACCGTACGCGCTAGGGCTCAAAGCTGCCGCCCGCGAACACAAACCCATCGTGCTGGTCTTCTACACCGACTGGTGCCCACACTGTCACCACTACAGCCGTGTGTTCCACGACCCGCGGGTGGTCGAGGCCAGTCGGGCCTTCGTCATGATCCGCGTCGAACGCGATGGCAGTCCGGAGCTGAGTCGAGAGTACGCACTGGACGGGGATTACATCCCCCGTACGTTCTTCTTGCTGCCGGGTGGCGAGGTGATGGAGCAACTGCACACCGGGCGCGCGGACTTTCGCTACTTCTTGGATGAATACGAGCCGGACGAGTTGCTCGGGTTGATGGGACAAGCCCGAGAGCTCGCGGCTGGCAGCCGCTGAGCCGCGCGTCTGCGGATGTCGCACTGGGGGCTGCGAAATCCGCAGTGCTCACCGCGCAGACCCTGGTTTTCCGCGGGATTGATGGCTGGCGCGGGCGTTGCTTAAGCAACTCTCCAGTGGGCTCGACCCACTGAACCCAACCTGACGGAGAAGCTCCCATGAACCCCAAGACCCTACGCATGACTCTCGTGACCGCGCTCGCCCTCGGGCTCGCCGCGCCTGCAACCGCTCTCGCGTGCGGCGGCAAGGACGGTAAAGACAAAGGCGCACACTTCCAGCGCAAGGACACGAACCAGGATGGCTTCCTGACGGAGGCCGAGGTCGGCGCCGAGCGCTGGCAGCGCATCAAGGTGGCTGACAGCAACAAGGACAACAAGGTCTCGAAAGACGAAATGATGGCGGCCTTCAAGGAGGGTAAGCTCGGCAAGCGCCACGGGCAGCGAAAGTCGTAACGCACTCGAACAGAGCGCGCCGTCGCGGGTCATTTCCTCTGGCTCTCTCGATTGCCCGCGGCGGCGACGACTCCTCCCGCATGCTCGACGTGAAGTCGCATTCTCACTGTGGTACTCGCGTAGCGGGCGCTACGGATCGACGGCTTCGCGCAACTCGAACCATTCTTCGGGGATGGCGGCGCGGCCGGTCTGACAAGCCACGATGCCGCCCACGATGGCGCAGGTCGTGTCGCGATCGCCGAGCGCGGTGACCGTGTTCCACATCGATTCGACGAAGTCGTGCGAGAAGCGCGAGCAGACCCAGAGGCAGAACGGCACCGTGTCGGGCGCCGTGACGCCCGCGCCGTTGCCGAGGATGCGTGCGGCTTGCACCGGGGTAGCGTCGGGTCCGAGTGCGAGACACTCGGAGATTCCATCCCGGGTGTCGCCCGGGGGCGTCGCGTCGCGGACGGCCTCGACGAAGGCTCGGCCGAGCGGAGCGGAGCTGCCGCGCGCTTGGCTCGCCAGCGCTGCCGCCACGGCAACCGCGACTGCGCCCGCGATGCCTTCGGGGTGCGCGTGCGTGATCTCTGCGCTTTGCCGCGCCTGCCTGACGATGTCTTCCAGCGGTCGGTCGGCGAAGTAGGCTCCGAGCGGTGCGACGCGCATGGCAGCGCCGTTGCCGAAGGAACCATTCCCGCCGAAGCAGGAGTGGCTGAGCATGCGCCAATCACCACCCCTAGCGATCGCGGAGAGGATGCCGAACGCGCCTGGGCCGTAGCCTCGGCTGGAATCCATGCGCTCTGCGAAGAGCCGAGCCAGCGTATCTTGCTCGATGCACTGGTGGTCGAGCAGGACTCGCACGATGCTGAGCGCCATCTCGGTGTCATCGGTGTACGGCCACTCCGTTTGCGGCACCTCGCGGCGCGCGATGCGAGGCAACACGGCCTCGACTCTCCCGAAGAAGCGTTCACCGAAGGCATCGCCGATCGAAAGGCCGTCGAGCGATTCGAGCGCGCGAGCTGCGGCGGTTGGAGGGGCCGTGGTCATGGTCGCTCAACGACAGCCCGCGACGCGGGGATATTCCCGAAGGCGTCCTGTCTCCATATTTCGGACTCTGGCGTCCTATTGAGACTAGGAAAGCGTTGTTTATTCTCGTGGCGAATCGAAGATTCACCACACTAGCGATTCTCGAACGAGCGTGCCGAGGGTGTGTCTGGCGCATTTTCTCGGATCGTGTCGTCGAACGCCGACAAATCGAGAAGAACCGCGAAAGCTCGCGAGCTTTTGGCATCGGCGTCAGCGGCGCTCCGTTGACGAGCAGGGTGGGGGCGGGCAAGCTGCGCCCCGTGCTGTCGGTCGGTCGTGCGTTCTTGGGTCGAAGCTGGTGGGCGCTTGGGTTGATGACGCTGTGTGGGTGCTTGCTCGCTTCGCGAGCGAGCGCCCAGATGCACGGCTACGTCGAACCGTGCAGTCCGTTCTTCATCGAGGACACCCATACCATGTGCGAAGAGTGTCCGTTCGACCATTCGAATCCAAAGTCGTGCGCGGAGGGCCCGGGCACGCGGGGCTACGCCTTCAAATGCCGCACACGCGGGCATTCGGCTCCGGCCGAGGTCTGGTGCAAACCGCGGGCTCGCGAGCTGCCCCGTGAGCTCGTGCTGGGGGGCGTCGTCGCCAGCGTCGTACTGTTCGCCGCCGGTTTTCTGTGGTGGAAGCGGCGATCGGCCGCCTGAGCTCCCGCGCTCATCGGTCACCAGCCTTTGCACGCGCGCCCCCCGCAGCTGTCCCACAGACTGCGGCGGTAGCTCTTGATATCCGGCAGGCCGCGTTCCCACGGCGGTGGCACCGAGTCGCGCATCAGCAGTGACAGACAGCCTGCACCGGCTCGCTCCAGCGCTTGCTTGCTGGCAGAACTTTGAAAGAACAAGCGGTACTGCTCGGCCCAGTTTTCGGTGCTGGATTCGAAGCGGAAGGGCGCGCAGTAGGGGCTCACACAGCCTGCTTCTCGAGCTGCCTTCGTGAGGCTGCTACAATCTCCGCGGTCCTTGCAGGTTGCCGCGCATTGCACGTTCGACGCCGCCTCGGGGCCCGACAGATGCGCGTTGGCGATCCAGTACATCACCAGGTGTCCGATCTCGTGCAGCAAGATCGGACTGAATAGGTCGTGATCGGGCCCGGCGCCGTCGATCACGCGGCCATCCCGATCCACGTGATAGCCCCAGTACGAGCCATAGTTGCCGCGCGCCCAGTGGTTGGCATCGACGAACAAATGCTCGTGGAGCCAGAGCGTGTGTCCGTCGCGAGCGTCGCTTGCGTCCTGCCTGTCGAAAGCCGCAATGCCGTGCTCCGTAGGTCGATTGTCGATGACGATGCGCCGCACCAGCACCACGTGGCTAAAGGGCAGGCGCAGGAGCGTATTCTGGATGGCGCGCAGCCACGCTTCGTCGATCGAGCGCGCCACGCCCACCCGTTGACCGTGGCTGTTCGTACCGGAGCCGGGCCAAGCGACGCTCAGGCAGTGCGATTGCTCTTGGCCAGCGTCGACGCGCTCGATCGCGAGGGCGCGCGCGGTGTAGCCGTCCACCGAAAACTCCCGCTTGGGACCGCCCGGCTCGCGGAGAATTCGGGGCGCGTCAGCGCGCCCGGCGGTGCACTCTTCGGGTCCCAGGTAACCCTCGGCGACGCGCGAAGCGTCCTCCGTCTCGGCATCGACCAGCGCGGGTCTCGAACTCGGGGGAGTGCCCTCGACCCGGGCGAGCTGCGAGCCCACGGGAGCGGCGGCCGGCGCGATCGAGATCGCCTTCGGTGGCAGGGCAGCGGACGCGAGCGGCGGTTCGGATGGCGTGGGGGCAGGAGCCATGCAGGCTGAGAAAGCCAAGAGCAGCAGGCTGCCCCAACAGCGTCGACCGGGCATCGAAGACCCACGAGTGTAGCACGAGGAGCTACGGCTCGGTCGCCGGTCCAGCTACTGGTGACTGGCAAGCAGCCGCTTCGCCGGGATGGCGTGACAGCCCGAACGGTGAGCATTGGGGACCAGAATGCTGTGCACGCAGCGCTCGAGCTCGGCCATCGAGGGCGGTTTCGGGAGGCGCGGGTTCGGCACACGCTCGAGGAAGCTCGACGCCTCGGCGGTGAATGCGCCGCTCAAGAACACGAAACGTCGAGCGAGCTCTGGCTGTTGGCTCAGCACCTCGTCGTACAGTTCTTGACCATTCAGGTGCGGCATCAACAGGTCGCACACGGCAACATCGTAGCCGCCAGCAAGCAGCACCGGTAGGGCCGTACGCCCGTCCGTCAGCACGGTGACCTCGTGTTTGCCGCACAACATGCGTGCGATCGACTTCGCCACGATCTCGTCGTCGTCGATCACCAGGATGCGCCCGCGCGGAGTGGGGCTGTCGGATTTACTGGCGCTGGGTTCGAGGGTGCGAGCCGGAGCGATGGACAGGTAAACGCGGAACGTGCTGCCGCGACCCGGGGTGCTGTCGACGGTCAGTTCACCGCCGACCGCGGCGACGATGCCGCTGCACACCGAAAGCCCCAGGCCCATCCCCGTGCCGACGGGCTTGGTGGTGTAGAACGGTTCGAAGATACGGCGCAGCACCTCGGGCGGCATGCCGACGCCAGTGTCACGGATCTCGACCAGCACGCGGTCATTGCCGACTCTCGACGTAGACACGTAGACACGTTGATGCTCGGCGTCTCCCTCGGGAATCGCCTGCGCCGCGTTTGCCAGAAGGTTGATGAAGACCTGCCCCACCCGCGTCATGTCGCCGCGCACGGTTGGGACTTGTTGCAAGTCGAGCTCCAACTCGGCGCGGCCGGTGAACAACGTTCGTGTGACGCGGAGCGCCCAGTGCAGCGCCGAAATCAAGTCTCCACTCGACTGCCCAGTCTCTGGCCGGCCGAACACGCGCAGATCGGTGACGATGCGCTTGATGCGTTCCGCACCATCCTCGATTTCAGTGAGCTCGTCACGCAGACGGCCGATGGTAGTCGCGCATTGCAACAGCCGTTCGGCGGAGGGCGCCAAGCGCAGCTCCTTTTCGACCCGGTGCAGCTCCCGACCCACCATCACGGCGTTCGCCATCACATAGGTCAGGGGGTTGTTGATCTCGTGCGCGACGCCTGCCGCCAGCGTTCCGAGGCTCGCCAGACGGTCGGACGCCGCTATCTGCTCCAGCAGGGCTTCGCGTTCACGCGTGTCCCGGAACACCAGCACCGCGCCGAGCAGTTGCCCCTCGGTGTCCACGATGGGGGCGACGCTGCTCTCTACCGGCAGGTCGCCCCGCGCACGCGCCAGGATGGCACCGGTCGGCAACCAGACGGGTTCGCGGTTGCGGAGTACGCGTTCGACCAAATCGAGCGGTTCGCGCGTGTGGGGGTGCAGGAGGTGGAAGACGTCCGTCAGGTGCGCGCCAATCAGTGTCCCGCCGCCCGTCTCCATCAACTTCTCGGCGACCTGGTTCACGAAGACTACCGTCTGCTGGTTGTCTACGGCGATCACGGCGTCACCGATGGCCTGCAGCATGGTGGAGAACCAGTTCTCGCGTCGCCTGAGCTCCATTTCGGTGTGGTGCTTGAACAGCGCCATCTCGATGGTGCTCTTGATCTCGCTCACGCGGAACGGCTTGACCAAGAAACCGTGCGCGTGTGTTTGTCGCGCGCGTTTCAGCGTAGCGCTGTCCGAAAACCCCGTCAGATACACCACGGGTACGTCTTTGATCTTCTTCAGGCGTTCCGCAGCTTGAATGCCGTCCAAGTTGCCCCGGATCTTGATGTCCATCAGCACCAGGTCGGGTTGCGCTTGGCTTGCGAGGACCAGACAGTCTTCGCCAGAGGCGGCCCTGCCGGCTACCTGATAGCCGAGCATCGTCAACATGTCCGAGATTTCAGTGGCGAGTTCGTCGTCGTCCTCGACGACCATGATTCGAGCCATTGCTTGCTTCTCCACTCGGGGCCTCGCTGCTCGACCGTCGAAGGAATCGTTCGTCGCGCGCCTGCCCGCTGCCGGCAAGCCGAGGAGTGATCCGTGCAGTCACCATGAAGCTATCACAGTCCCTAAACGCAGGCCCGCTGCTGACCCAGCGTATGCGCGTTTTCGGGCGATTCTGTGGGCAGCCAGCTTACAAAGCCGACGCTTCCGTCGGCTGACGAGTTTCGCCAGGCGCCGAGTCGCTTCAACAAATCTGCCACGCTGGCGCCTCGAGTGACTCTGCGAGAGATGCTGGGAGGTAGTCGTAGCGCAAACATGCCCCGTCCGTCCCCCAACGGCGGGGAAACTGAGTCGTCCATTCCCTGGGGCAGGGCCAAACTCCCTGCAGCGTGGCGGCTGCCGTCACCGCGTCGCACGACGGCCGCCATAAACTCGTCAACTCCAGTAGACGTCAGCGCTCGGTACGGGCGGGGGCCCCCGCCGGCGGAACTACCGGCAATAGCTGCGTGAACAGGGCGCGATACTGCTGAAGGCACAGTCGCAGCTGTTCGGTGGAAACCGTCGGTTCGCTGGACCATTGCCGATCGAGCGATTCGCGATGCTCCGAGAAACTGCGCACGACGTGTTGGATCAGGTCGTCGACGAGGGCGCGAGCATCCGCGACGGAGCCACGCGGATCGTCGACGAACTTTCCCTGAATCGCCCGCCAGTGGTCGAGCGCTTGGTCGGTGGGTGCGTGCGCGGGAGCGACTGGCGCGTCGTTTGCTTGCTCGGCGAGCCGCACCTGATCGTGGCCGTCTTCGGCATCCACGCTCTCGAGCGGGAGCAGCTCGTGCTGGTGAGTCATGCCCTCGCCTCCTGGTAGCGCATGGGCGCAGGTACTTCTCCGAGCAGATCTGCGAACAGGGCCCGGTAGTGGACGAAGGCCTGTCGGAGCTCCTCGGTGTTCGCCCGTCCTTCGCGGTTGGCGTCTGCGAGCGAACGTGCCGCTCGGTAGTGCTGCACGACGCTGGGGTGGTCCACGGAAAGGTCTGCAACGCGCTGGTCGAAGTCCTCGACTGGGTACCCGATGTCGTGCATCACGCTTTTGATCAAATGGTCAGCTTCGTGCACGGCACCTCCGGGGTCGTCGACGAACATTCGTTGCACGTTCTGCCAAGCGCTGGTGTGGCGCAAGCGCGTCTCATCGGCGAGATCGCGAAGCTTCAGCTGTTTGACCCGCTTGGCACGTGTGAGCAATGCCCGCTCGGCCAGCTCTTCGCTGCCGTAGTCTTCCACGGCGCGCTCGTATTCCGGACCGAAGCGCTGCATCAGTTGCACACGCCGCCGTTTGCCGTCCCGGGTGCTGAGAATGAGCGCCAGGATAATCGCCGTGGCGAGCGCCACGACACACAATCCGATAATGACGAGTGTCTCAGATGACATGGTCGATTCCTTGCTGTCAGCAGCGCTGTCACGCTGTCCAGCACGAGATCGGTGCAAGCATCGTGCCCGGTGAGCCGACGCCCACCCGCGCCATTGGAGCGGTCACCCGAGGCAACTCGTCACGACGGGCGTTTATGGCACACCACGGGCTGTCGGGGTCCGCCGACCCGCAAGCGTTGTCAGCTCTGCGGTGAGACGGCGAGCAGCGCCGAGCTCGGCTATTCCGCGTGGACGAAGAAGTCGACGGACTCGAGATTGTCGACGGGGCCGTTCCAGATCTCGAATCCGACGGCGACGCCGAGCACGTGCGTTCCGGGCACGTCGAGCTTTCGCTCCTTGGAGTCACGCATGAAGTCGAGCACGTCGAATTCCAGGGCCAACGTGTCGGCACCCTCGGCGCGGGTGTACGCTAGGTAAGGTGTATCGAACACAGTCCCCGACCAGATGTTCCACCGGCCGGGGACGTTCTTTACCTCGACGGTCGGCACGACGAGCTGCCCGCCCGGCTGTTGCCCCGCTGGGTCTCGAAACCACACCATGAGATACGCCGAGAGCGTATTGGTGGTGGTGCCGTTGCCCAACCAGATGTCGTAGGCAGCGTTGTACTCGCCCGCGTTGCCGTTGGCTCGCCAGCTCCACCCCGTGCGCAGGCTCGTCAGCGACTCGAGCGTTGCGGGGAGCCCGCACGCCCCGGAAACGGAATCCGAGTAGGCGCCGCAGAACACCGTCGGGTACGACGCAGGCTGGTAGTTCGAGCCCTCGGAGCCGTTCATGGTCTCGATGGTGAACGCGGTGCCGTTCCACGAAATGGAGTGCGACTGAAAGTTCGGGCCCCATCCGTTGGCCATGAAATAGTAGTTCACCCCGTCGCGGGTGACGTCGGCCTTGGCATAACGCTCAGTGGTCGCACCGGAACCGGTCATGGTTCCCTTGCCCAGCTCCATCCACTCGGTTTCGCTGCCGTCGTCTCCCGGATCGAAATCCGTTCCGGAACTACTCTCGCCGATGGAGCATCCGAACGCGGACAAGCCGACGGTGGCAATGAGGAGAACACCAAAGCAAGGGTAAGCGGCGCGCATGGCATCGATCCCTACCGAGGCGTGGCGCTGTTGTCCAGCGCACTGCCTTGCAGGAAAATTGCTGGCCCGGCGTTTTTCCTAGGTCTCATGCTGCGCCTGGAGCGCTGACCTCGAGCTCTCGGTTTGGCGCTGACGATCGAGCCATGGTACCGCCACTCGATGCTTTCGCAGCGCCTCTGCCGGCTGGCCATCTCCTGGCTGTGTTTCGCCTGCAGCGAGTCATCTGGCGACGGTGGCACGGACACGACTCGAGCGTCCAGCGGTACCGGGACCAGCCTCAGCTCAGTGAGCGCCTCGGTCGGTCCCACGTCCGTGAACGCGGCCGCGTCTCAGGCGGTGGCCAGCACTACCGGGTCGGGGATGACCGCTACCGCTGCCGGCGAGAGCACCACGTCCAGCGCGGGCACGGCGGACACGTCCTCAGCGGACACGAGCACCAGCACCGGAACCGCCGCCGGGACGGGAGGCAGCGCGGGCGGCTCGAGCCTCACGGGGTCCGTCAGCGCGGGGGGCGCTCAGGGCGCGGGCGGTACGACGACGACCGTCACGCCTTCGCTCCTGGTGTTCTCGCGCACGCTCAGTTATCGGCACGCGTCGATCCCGGTTGCGATCGAGGCTTTGGGGAGCCTCGCCGAAGCGGAAGGCTGGGAGTTTGCAGCGAGCGAGGACGCCACCGTGTTCAGCGACGCCGGCCTGGCCCCGTACAACGTGCTCGTGATGCTGAGTCCGACGGGAGACATCCTGGACGCGGCACAACAAGCGGCATTCGAACGTTACATTCGCGCAGGCAACGGTTACGTGGGCATTCACGCCGCGTCAGATACCGAATTCGACTGGCCTTGGTACGGCGCACTCGTGGGTGCCTTCTTCGACGTGCACCCCGACATCCAACAGGCGACCCTGATCGTCGAAGACAGAGCCCACCCCTCTACGGCTCACCTTTCCGAGACCTGGGTGCGCACCGACGAGTGGTACGGCTTTCGCACGAATCCAAGGCCGGACGTCACGGTGCTGATCAGCATCGACGAGGAAAGCTACGACGCGGGCGAAAGCGAGATGGACGGCGACCACCCCATCGCGTGGTACCACGAGTACGAGGGGGGTCGATCCTTCTACACGGCGCTCGGACATACGTCGGAGAGCTACAGCGAACCGGAGTTCATGGCTCACTTGAAGGGCGGCATCGAATGGGCTGCTCGTCTCGCGGATTGACGCCCTTGAGCGTCAGCGGGACTCGCCGTTGGGTGTTTGCGACAGCAGCACGATCTCGATGCGGCGGTTCTTGCGGCGGCCGGCCTCGCTCGCGTTGCTGCTCACCGGTTGATACTGTGCGAAACCCGCGGCCATCAAACGCTGACCGGCGATCTGCCCAGAGTCCTGCAGGAAGCGCACCACGTTGGTGGCCCGCGCCGTCGAAAGCTCCCAATTCGTCGGAAAACGCTCTCGGATCTCGGCTGACTTGATCGCAGAATTGTCAGTGTGGCCGCGGACCTGCACCACGTGGTCCGTGCGTTTGGCCAGCGCTTGGGCCACGCGTTTCAGCACATCTTGGCCCCGTTCGCTGATCTCGGCATCACCGACCCCGAACAGCACTTGATCGGCCACATCGACCACGAGTTGGCTGCCGCGTCGCTCGATCCCTACGTCGCCACTCTCGAGCTCGCCTTCCAGGCTGTTCTTGAGCTCGCTCTTCACGCGCTCCAGCTCCTGAATGGCGCTCTCTTTGTCCTTCAGGGCCTGGGCGCGCTCTTCATCCAGCCGGTCACGTTCGGCTCGCGTAGAGCTCAGGCCGCGCTCGGCTCGGTCCAGGCTGCTCTTGAGCTCGTTGTAGCGCGTGGTGGTTTCTGCCAGGGCCTTGGCGTCTGCTTGCGCGCGGTCGCGTTCCGGCAAGTAGCGCATGTAGACGAAGGCCCCGGTCGCGCTGACGAACAGCAGAAACAGCACGAACAGAAACGAGAAGAACACCCAGCCCGAGCGGCCTCCGCGGCCGCCCTTCAAGCGCTGCTCGTACCTGGCTACCTCGTCGTTCCCAGCGTCGACACTGGTCGGGTTCATCGCGTCATTGTAGTGCCACTCGGGCGCGCCGGTCAGTGATTTCGGGAGTGAGAGCATGTGTGCAGCGCGCAGCTGTCGTGATTTCGGTCGAGTAGCGCTTCATGATCGAGCCGTTGTGGGGCGATCGCCGATAGCCGCACACTCTTGGACTTCGGGGGCGATGCTCAACGCTCGCACCGCCGCGAGCAATCTTGCAGGGGTGAACGGCTTCTCGAGAAAGGCTCTGCCGACTTCGTGCACGCCCGTGCGGGCCAGGACTTCGTCGGCGTAGCCGGACATCAGCAGCGCTCGCATCGTCGGGTGCCGCTCGGAGAAGCGGCGTGCCACTTCGACGCCGCTCATCCCGAGCAATACGACGTCGGTGACCAACAGCGGCACCTCTCCCTCGTAGCTGTCGAGCCGCGCAAGCGCTTCTTCACCCGAGGCGAAGTCGATGACGCGGTAGCCTGCTTGGCGCAACGTTTTCACCGTGAGTCTGCGCACTAGCTCGTCGTCCTCGACCACGAAAACGGTGCGGTCTTCCGCACTCTCGCGCGGAACGGGGCTCATGCGCGCGGGCTCGACGGCCGCCGGCGCCGACGTCGCCGGGAAGAAGACTTCGAACGCTACACCTTTCCCAGGCAGATTCGTCACCGTCACCGCGCCGCCGCTCTGCTGCATGATGCCGTAGACCGTGGCCAAACCAAGGCCAGTCCCACGATGCCGGTCCTTCGTGGTGAAGAACGGTTCGAAGATGTGGGGTAGAACATTGGCAGGGATGCCACCACCCGTGTCCGACACCCGCAGGCGTCCATACACGCCCGGACGCAGGTCGAGGAGGTTGTCGTTCACCGTTACGCTCTTGGTCGACAGCGACAGGGTGCCGCCCTCCGGCATGGCGTCACCTGCGTTCAATGCGAGGTTGACGATGACCTGTTCGAGTTGCACGGGATCTACGAGCACCCAGCCGGTGTCGTTCTCGCGCTGGGTCTCGATCTCGATGTTCTCGCGCAAGAGTCGCCGCAGCAGCGCTTCGGTCTCGACCACCCGCGCGTGGAAGTCGACCGGCTCCGCTTGCATGACTTGGCGCCGGCTGAATGCCAGGAGCTTTCCAGTCACGCGAACTGCGCGCTCGGTGGCGTCGAGCACCGCCCGCAGGTCTTCCTGGGCGGGATGCCGGGGATCGAGTTCGGCCGCCGCTAGCTCGGCGCTGCCGACGATCGCAGTCAACAGGTTGTTGAAATCGTGCGCGACACCGCCCGCCAATTGCCCGAGCGCGTCCAGGCGCTGCGAGTGAAGCAGCCGCGCCTGCAGCCTCAGCAGCTCGCGCGAGCGGTGGCGTTCGCTCTTCGCTTGATAGACCTGCAGCACCACGCCGAGGGCGAGCACGGAGCCATTGGTACAGACGGGGACTACCAAGTCATCGACGCTGGCATTCCCCAGCAACACGATGGGTTCCACGATCACGGCAAAGCCGCCGATCGCGGTGGCCACCTTTCAGGGGGAACAGCGCGATAGCGAGCAGCACGACCACCGTGATGGCGACGAGCAGGATCGGCAGCTCGTAGCTGCCCCAGAGCGTCGTGCCGAGAGTCACGGCGATGAAGAGCTGCGCGGAGGCTTCGCTTTCTCCTCTGCGATTGACGATCACGCAGCCCAGCACTGCCAACGTAGCGAAGAGGGAAGCGTGGAACGTGGCGGTCACGTGCGGCGCATGGGGGTTCTGCCAACGCGGCAGCACCAACAGACCGATCACACTCACGAGCGCCAAGAACACGACTTCGAGTGCCGTGAGCAGGTCCGCGCGCAGATCGCGTTCGGGGTCGGCGGTTCGCGGTGCCGTGATCAGCTGCCACCACCACCGTCGGTTCGACCCCGCTCCCATCAGTGGACGATAGCCGGCGAGCTAGGGCCGCCACAAGAGGACGCGCGAGGCGGGCCAAATGACTAGGCGTGTCTGGGGTATAGAGCTGGGGCCGGCAAGGCCGCCGGCTGAACGATTCAACAGCCGCGGGGCTGCGGGCTACGCGACGGTGACGGCACGTGTGGCACGGCGATACGCCGTGTACGCCGACGTCAAGTGACAGGCCCAGCCCAACATGCCGCCGGTGCCCAGCCAGAAGCCCGGGGTAACGAGGAGCCAGAACGCGCCGCGCGCGAAGTCTCCGTTGTAGATCTGGCCCGCTCCGGGAACCATGAGTGAAAGCACAGCCGAGAGGCCTTCTCTGTCCAAGACGGGATGCGCGCCTAGCATGAGTGGCCGCCGGTGCAGGAAGCGCGCCACGGGCCCTCGGGCGCCAGCGAAGCGGCACCCCTGCGGATCGCCCCGATAGTTCCACCTGTTGTGAGCTCTGCACTTCGTTTCGGACACACGCGAGGCGGTTTGCGACGCACAGTCGGTCGGCTGGGGGGCGAAATTGCGGCCACCCTAGCAGGGATCGTCTTGGGCACGGAACATGCTCTTCGACGATGGAAACCTTTCGGCATGTCCCCAACCTCAAAAGGAGTATCGACATGAACTGGGACCAGATTCGAGGTAATTGGAAGCAATTCAAGGGCAGCGCTCGCAAGGCGTGGGGCGACCTCACCGACGACGACCTCGACAAGGTCGAAGGTGAGCGTGAGCGGCTCGTCGGCAAGATTCAGGAGCGCTACGGCGTCGCCAAGGCGGAAGCCGAGCGTCGAGTCGATTCCTGGGTGTCGTCCTTCGACAAGGACGCCGCCAACCCGCGTCCGCGCGTCTAGCCCAACCGTGCGGACGCTCGAGGGGTCACCGTGCCCGCTTGAAGGCGGGCCGGGACTCCTCGAGGCGGGTCGATGGTCGAGGCGGGTCGAGGGAAAGGCGAACGCTAGGGTAAGCCGAGCAAACCGAAGATGACCCGCACGTCGTGCGGCTCGAGCGTGAACCTGACCGCGTCGAGATCTTGCTGCATGTGCTCGCGCGAGGTGGTGCCCGTCAAGGGCACGATGCCCTCGTGCATCAAGCAGCGAAAGAAGGTCTGCGCGGGAGTCTTGCCGTAACGAGCCGCGATGGCCTGCAAGCGGGGGTCTTCGAGCACGTGGGGGTTGGCTGTCAGCGTCCAGAAGCTCTGGTAATGCACGCCGTGCCTGCGACACAGCGCCCGCAATTCGACGTCATAGCCCGTTTTAGCGTAGAAGCGGTTCTGCAGCGCGTGGGGCTTGATGCTCGTCTCTTCGCATAGCTTTCGGAATAGGTCAGGTGAATAGCAGTTGCTGATCCCGATACTGCGCACGACGCCGCTTCGCACTAGCTCCTCGAGCACTTGCCACGCCTCCATGGTTTGCGTCGCGCTCGGGAGCGGCGAATGCAACAGCAGGCCGTCGAGGTAGGTCGTGCGCAGGTTCTCCAGGGATCGCTCACACGACTGCCGTATCTGAGTGGCGAGGTTCGCCTGCCGCGCATACGGCACTCGATTGGGGTCTTGGCCGGCAAGCGGAGTGAACTTGGTCTGCAAGTACAGGCTCTCGCGGGTGAGCCCGCGCGCCAAGCACTCGGCCACGCCGGCGCCGACGCCGCCTTCGTCGTAGTGCTTCGGCTGGCACGCCGTGTCGATGCCGCGAAACCCGAGGCGCAGCGCCAGCTCGACCAGGGTGCTCGTTCGCTCCTTCTTCCAAGCGGTTCCGTACAGCAGCGGTGGCATGGCTTCTGGCATGGGCATCCCGCTCCCAGTATCGGTGCGTGTGCGCGCTGCGGCAAGACCTCGCGCTCGCGAGTCTTGCGTCCCGCGGGTCCCAGGGGCAACCTCGCTGCATGGCCGCGCCCCGTCACTTCCGCCTTCCGGGAGCCGGGGTCGCCCTCGTCAACACGGATCTCCACGGGAACGGGGCTGACTTTCGCCGCCTCGAAGCCATCTTTCGCGAACATGTGGCCGAACACGCCGAGCACGCCCATTGGGTGATTCTAGGCGATGTCGTGCATGGTCCGAGCGCCGAGGCGCGGCAGCGCGAGCCCCGGCTCTACGACTACGACGACGAGTCGGCGGCGATCGTCGCTCGCATTCTGGAGCTCCGAGAAGAGTTTCCCAGACAGCTGCATTTCGTGCTCGGCAACCACGATTACGCGCACGTCGGTGGGGTGCGTACGAGCAAGTTCTACCCCGACGAGGCAGCACAGCTCGAAAGCAGCATGACTGCGGCCGAGGTCCAGCGAATGCACACGCTGTTTCGCAGTGCGCTCTTGGCCGTCTCGAGCGAGTGCGGCGTGCTCATGACCCACGGTTCGCCGGACGCCACCTTGCAGTCGCTGGCGGACTTGAATGACATCGACATCCCGCGCACCAAGGACAGCGCCTACCACGACGGCATTTTGCGCGGGTTCTTGTTTGCCTACGGGCAGCGCGGCGAGACCACCGCAAAGCTCCTGGCGCAACTGAATCGCGTGGGCAGTGCTCAGAGCATGCGCCCGCTCAGTGTCGTGGTGCACGGACACGATCGCGCTGAAAACGGGCTTTTCTGCGAGGGGGGTAATCAAGTGTGCCCGGTGCTCTTCGGCGCCGTCGAACACGAGAAGCGCTACGTCCAGCTGGATCTCGCCGCACACTACCCAGCGGCAGACGCTCTGCGAGACGGCGTAGAGGTGCGGCGCTTGCACGCTGGCGCTTCGCGATCGTGACGGGCGCGAGTCGAGCGAGCGAAGGTGGCGCACCCGCCCACGACGACGCCTGCTACCAACACCATCGAAGACGGGCAGCTGCTGCTGCGTCGCACCAACATCAACACGCTCACCAGCGTCGAGTGAGCCGAAACGCTGGCTCTCTGCAGCGGCGGGCCTTCAAGCTCCGGAGGGGTGCCCGAGCGCCTCTAGGAAGGCCTTGCCGCGCGGCGAGAGTTCGTAGCCGACCTCGAAGCTCTGCGTGAGACCGAGGTGCTTGAGCTTGCGCACGTCGATCTTGAACGGGTCGCGATCGCGCCCTAGTTTTTGCGCCAGAATTCGCGCGGCGACTCGTGGGTGCTGCTCGATCGTGCGCAGCGTGTCGAGAGTCCACGGGCTGTCCGCGTCGAGTTTTGCGAGCTTCTTTTGAAGCGTCTGCACGTCTTGCGGCGAAAGTTCCGCCTCGAGCGCCAGGGCTACACGATCCCCGTCACCGGCGTAGTGGAGCTCGACGCGAAACAGTTCGGTCGCATCGCTCATGCGGCCCGCGGGGCCCCCGGCCAGGTAGTTGACGAGCGCCTCGCGCGTTTCGAAGCCCGAGCGCAGGGCGTCGTCGGTCGTGATGTCCTTGACCTTCACGCGCGTGATGCCGTCCACCTCGAGCACCCCGATCGGGTGGCAGCGGTACCTCCCGCCCGCCTTGACGCGGGCCTTCGGCCAGTGGCGATAGGTGAGCGTGATAGCGCCGCTTTTCAGGCCCTCGTGGAAAGCTTTCTGAAACAGAAGCACGGGTCTACGCGGCCTACTCTACAGCGTGTTGGCAGTTTGGTACAACACCGCCCTTCTCGGGCGTTGGACCGAAGTCCTTTCTGCTTCATAGAGAACGGTTTCGCGCCCGCTCCACAGGGGGCGTGTGCCAGCGCTCTCCTCTCCCCAGACGTTTAACCCCAATGCGACATTCCGTCAGCTGAGCTGAGGAGCAGAAAGTACTGGAAGGAGCCCTTTCGTCTGTGTTTGTCTCTTGTTGCCAAACACGAAACAACCAAACGAAAGGCAACTCCCAGTGCGGATAGGAAAGCGCGG
>JAICQQ010000066.1 GCA_025937785.1 Polyangiaceae bacterium | reverse complement strand
CGCTATTACTTGACCACGAGAGGCTCGGCGACGGAGTCAGCTGCGCTGCTCCGCGCTTGGCGCAAAGCACCACGCGAACCTTCTGCCACTGCCCCTCGTCCAGCTGCTGTCTAACCATGCTAGCCTACCCATGGAACACACTTCGACCGCCATGGATAGCTCTTTCCTCGACTTCTCGGGCACGGGCACGCACACGTTCACGTTCACGGGCCGGACCAATGCAGGGACAGGCCCTAAAAGTCACCGGCACTGCGACCGGTCGCAGTCACTGGTGCTTCAACACGGCATCAGCCGCGCGCGCCTGGGCGGTGTCGGGATAGTCCTTCTTGATGGAGGTGGCGGTGCGCGCCGCACCCTTCGCGTTGCCCGTCTGTGCGTACGCGTCCATGCGATGCTTCATTGACTCGGGCACGAAGCAGCGCCCGGCACCCAAGGCGTCGTAGCGATCGAGCACGGCCAGGGCTTCAGCGCCTCGTCCGCGCTGGATCAGACCCTTTGCCTGCTCGAGCATGCTGATCTGATCGACCACCGCAGGCTTGCACACCTTGGCGTGGGGCGCGCCTTCGGCCGCAACCGGAGCGGCGACGCCACGAGGCCTTCGCGGCACGGGGTTCGCTGCCTGGGGTGGAGGCGACGGGGGCGTCGCTGGCGAACTTACAGCGCGCGCAGGCTCGCTCTGCGCCACGGGCCGCGGCGCCGCCGCGACCGCGGGGGCCGGGGTTCGAAGAGTCAGGGGAGCGCGCTCACTGGGCGAGGGGACGGCGACGCTGGCCGACTCACTTGGTCGCAAGCCGAGCATGAGCGCGCCTACGCTGCCGAGCAGCAGCGCGCCCACCACGCTCCACTTGATGCCTGCCCGCACCGCACCACCCTGATCCATCGGCACCGCGGCATCCGCAGGATCGGCGACCGCGCCGGCGCGCACGCGCAGCAACGTCTGCTCGAGCACGGTGCCGGACGGGCGAGCCCACTGGCCCGCTTCCAAGAGGCGCCGAACATCGGACGGGGGCGTGTCGTCCAACCACCTTCTGAGCTCACTCACGGTAGATTTCCCTTCAATTGTTGCTTGAGGCTCATGCTGGTTCGAAGAAAGTGCTTGCGTGCGCGGCGCACCCGAGAGGCCACGGTAAACTGTGGGATCCCTTGGGCGGCCGCGATTTCTGCCAAGGTCCAGCCTTCGAGCTCGTACAGCACCAGCGCGGTGCGCAGGTTCTCGGGCATACGCTGGAGCACACGATGTAGGTCCGCATAGGCGCGGCGCTTGTCGAGGAGCTCGTCCGGTTGCGGATGCGGGGCGGCTTCGTCCGGGAGCTCTTCGGTGAGCACCTCGCGCCCTTTGCCCCAGCTGCGACGCACCTTCTGGCCGATGAAGAGGGTAGTTCGATACAGGAACGCACGCTCCTTACCGGGCTCGATGTCGTCGAAGCGATTGGAGGCAACGATCATCACACGTTGCGCGACGTCGTCCGCGTCGGCCTCGGGCAACCCGAGGTGCCGCGCCAAACGCCACACGAAATCGAGGTTGTCTTTGACGAGCTGCTCGAGCCCAGCAGCGCGCGAGCCGGAGTTCGGACGTTGGGGCGGCTCGGCAGCCCTTACTTGCGAGACGGTGTCCGCCGACATCGGCTCCTTCTCCGCCGCGGCGTCCACCGTGGCTGGTTCAATCCCCCAGGAGTGGTCGAGGTGCATCATTCTGGGGGCGCCCCGCCGCTCGACGTTGAAATAACGCAGTTGTCGGCGGCAGCATCGGGAGGCTCGAACTCCACCGACGTGATGGTGATGGGAGTCGTGTCCGCCGATGACTCGTAGTCTTTCTGCACGCCCAGGTAACGGATTTGATCGGTTTTGACGGAACGCCCGAGGTGCCGAATCGGATCCCGCTCCGCCCCGCAGGCGTCGTTTTCTTCATCCGTGCAGAACAGGAATTCCTGCGTCGTCTGGTCCGGTCGCCACTCGAAGCTCCATTCCCGAGCCACCCCGTAAAAGTCAGCGACGCGGAGCTGGTACGCGAATCCGTCGGGCATGTCGGCGTTGAGAACGATCTTCGTGACGCCGCTGAGATCACAGAGCCGGCGCTCGTCACCCGGCTCGCCCATTGCGAAGTCGGCCGCCAACATGGCGGTCTCGGCATCCCTACCGCGCACCGATCCCACGACCTGCTCGTCGTTCGTGGAGCTCTCGTCCAGATCTGCGAACGCCTCTTCGTGGTAGGACACGGGTCGCCAGCACCAGCCGTTCAAGGCTCGCATGCCACCCGGACCAAGCTCCACGATGGGATCCACCTCGGTGCCCCACTCGAACTCGACGCCGCAGACCGAGAACGCGAGGTCGGTGCTCTTGTCCCAGCGTGACGCGACGCGCGCCTCTTGGACCTCGAACGCGCAATCGCACGTGCTGGGGCAGTCGCAATCGTTGACGTCGGCAAGGTCGAACTCGTAGCGGCTCTGACCCTTTCCGCTCACGTGCCAGGTGCAGCGTTCGGCATTGTGGCGGCTGCCAAGCACGAAGTCGAAGCCTTCGCCCTCGGGAATATCGGCAACCAGCGTCGCTTTCTTCAAGCTGCCGATGCGGCGTCCGGTGCGGGTGCGAGCGCGCAATCCGCCCGCGCTCCAATAGCCGTTGTCGACCGCGACCGACGCACCTTGATCGCTCGGTTCGGAATTGGGGTATCTGCAGTCGCTCTTCCAGCTTGCGCTGCTGCCGTCGGCGCTCCACGGCGTCCAGTGCTGGCCACCGGAGACCACGCTGATCGATTCGCTGGCGAACGTCGCCAGATCGTCGGGAGCTACTGCGCGGTCGAAGAGCGCGACGTCGTCGATCATCCCGCGAAAGGTTTCGCCTGCGGGGCTGGCCCCGATGTGCACGGCGCCCGTGGCGGCCGCGGTCGGCTCACCCGCGGCAACGGTCGAGCGGGCGAGCTCGCCATCGACGTACACCGCGCGTTCGTCGCCGTTCACGACACCGGCCACGTGGTACCAGTTGCCGACGCCCCAATCGAGGAAGCCCGAGGGCAGTGGTGCGGTCACTTCTGCGACGTCGCAGGTGCCGCCGGTCGCGCTGGGCTGTTCGACCGCGAGTACCAAGCTGCGCTTCGTGCCGTCGGTGAGCACGTCGAGCCATGCGCTCTGACAATCCGAACGCTGCACGGACACGAGACTCATGCGCGCTGCGCCCCCGCGGGTCACGGATATCCAGGTGGCTAACGTGAGCGGACCATTCTCCAACGCTTTCGGTAACGGTGCGGCGACATAACCTTCAGTCAGGCGCAGGCTAGCGCCCGTCCCTCCCAGCCGTTCAGTCCCGCAAACGCCGCTCCAAGCGTCCGTCGCCCACTCGCCACCGAGCTCGCCGCAATCCACCCAGCGTGGAGCTCGGCTCGCGTCACCCTGCCAAGTGCCGCCGAGATCGCCATCGTCGAAGCGCCAGAAACCGGCCAGCCCGGCGGGTTCGGTAGCCCTGGGACACTGGGTGGACGTCTCGTTGCAGCGCCACGGCACCGTGTCCGTCGTGGAGCGTCCTTCACAACCCAGCATGGGGATCAAGAGGACGGGGGTCGTCAGCCAGCGTGCAAGCACTCGGACGTCTCTGGAATCTTCTGCGGGATAGGTCTGTCACCCTATCCCATGAATCCCTCGAGCTCGGGATTGTTGTTCAAGGAAAAACCATGCCCACGTTGAGATGTGCCTTCAACGCCACCCATTCACCCACCTGCCCTGCCTCCTGCCGCTCCGAGGCTTCAAGGCTGGGCTGGTGCACGTACACGGGGTGGTAAAACAGCGGGAACACCAAGTTTGGCTCGAGTTCCGCGAAAAGCCAGCCGCTCTCGAGCCTCAAGCGCGCCGCGACACCCGCGGAACTCCACAGATAAAGGTTAGCGCGGTCTTGACCGCCATCCTCCTCCCCCGCGTCGGCAGCGGCTGCCCCGACCCCGCTCAGGGCTACGGGCCCGACCTCGCCGGTCGCGCACAGCGGTAGTGCGAGCCAGGGCGTCAGCCGGATCGAGAACGGGCAGAGCGACACGCCGAGCGACCACAGCTGCGCGCGCAGGTCGTGACCGATGGGGACGTTACCCGCGTCCCAGTAGCCCACGGCGACTCGCGCGCTCCGGTTGCCCGCGGGGGTCGTGAACCCCACGAGCAGGGCCCCGCCCCAAGCGATGTCTTCAGCTAACGGAGCAACGATGCCACCGGCCGCCCCCACCTCCCCCCGCACCGTCGGGGGACTAGGAGCACGGGGCTTCTCGCGCGGGCACACCGGGGCTGCGGGCTGCGGGCGAGCTGCCGGAGGCGGTGGACAGGTGGGCTTGGCGGCGCTCGACGCCTCGGCGCAAGGCGGTGCTTTCAACGCTTGGGCCAAGCTGTAGGCCATGGCTCGCACGGCGTCCGCACACGCAGTTTCGGTGTGGGGCGGACGCACCGTCGGGCATTGGCCGCCGGCGTTCACCATCATCAGGTGCGCGGTGTACTGCCCGTCTTCTTCGAATACTTTGACTTGGACACTCCCGGCTAGTTCGTCGGCGCGCGCTTGCCAATCCGCTGCACGCGTTCCTTCGGGAGTTGCATCCTGTCCGGCGTAGAACTGATTCGTCCATGCGACGAACTCTTGGCGCGACGGACACTCGTTGGGCGCTGTGAACGAGAGCTCGAACTTGTTGCTGGGTGATCCGGGGGCGGGCTCCGCAGCGGCGGGCGGCGCTTCTGCCGCGCAGGGCAGCGACCACGCGAGCGCGGAGGCTCCGAGCGCCAGCGCCGCAGCCCAGCAGTGGTGTCGAACATGGAGCACTGCTAGCGCGGTCTTGGAAGGGTTCATGAGGGTCGAGGTGCCGTGCAGGGGCCGGTACGGCCCGGGCGCGGGCTGGCCAAGCCTACAATGCTACGCCCGAGTGTGCCGAATCTCTTGGTGAACCGCGGCAGCGAATCGGCCCGTGCAATTTTTTCGACCCACTCTGTATTGGTTTTACGACAGGAGCCTCTGCAGGCGAGCTTGCAGCGCCGCGCTTTCGCGCGTGCGGCGCTTGGCCGAGAAATTGGGCCGGGGGCGGATCACGCGACGCGCGCTCTCGGTGATCTCCGGCGCAGTTGTCACGTCAACCCTCGCGCTCGCGCAAAGCAGCCAGTGTCCGTTCGAGCTCGAGCACACGTGCCTCTGCAATTCGACGCCCCTCGGCTTCCGCGCGACGCGCCGCGATCTCGGTCTCGAGACGGGTTGCGACCAGCCGCAGCGCCTCTGCGTCGTGCGCGAGGCGCAGCATCGGGCCCCAACGTTCGTCCAGCACGGTCACCCACCACAGCCCGAGCACCGCGCAGGGGGCGGGGACGTCTGGCGAGAGCTTGCGCTCCGCCAGGTCGCCGTCGACGTAGTCCCAGATCCGCACTGTTGGCGGGACCCGAGGGTTGAACAGCACCAACTCACGCACACCGAGCGTGTGATAGCGATCGAGCTTCTGCTGCCACGGTTCGTCGGGGGCGTCGGATCGACTTGCGATCTCTATCGCAAGGTCGGGGGTGCCGCGCTCCCAGGTCTTCCACGACTCGATCTCGGGCCCCTCTGCGCCGAGCTGCAAGAACACGTCCGGCGCCAGGCACGCCTTCGGGTTGCTCGCATCGAAGTACACGAACTGATCGGAGCCTACTGTCGCCCGCCCCTCCAAGTGGAACGAGAGCAACTGGTACAAAGCCGTTCGGACCTCGAGATGGCGCCGCGATTCAAGCACCTTCGCCTCTGCCGGAAAGCGCAACGGTCGCAGCGGCCGCACGTACTCGAAGCTGTCCGACCGGATCTCGCTCATCGCCATGATAGGGTACCACCTTCGCCTCGCCCCACCAATCGGTCGAGCATGAGGATGAGTTGCTTGCTTGCGTTCCCGCTCTACGACTCTGTAGCTCAGCGGTGCTGGGCCGGTGGAGCTGCGGCGGGCGGGGTGAGCGGCGTTGGTGCCGGCGCCGGTTCGCCACCCACATGACGGCCTGCCACCGCCACGGCTTCACGCGCGTTCGTGCTGAAGACGACGCCTTCGCGTTGGTCGAGCCGCGCCTTCTTCAAGAGCGCCATCGGCTGCTCGCGCACGCCGCTGAGAATCGCCAAACATCGGTTCTTGCGCAGGGGCTCGAGCGCGCTCTCGAGCGCCACCAGACCTGTCGCGTCCATCGCGTGGACCTCGTCCAACAAAAGCACGACCGCCTTGGTGCGGTCTTCGACCAACTGCAGCGCCGCCATGGCCTTTTGAGCAGCACCGAAGAACAACGGCCCCGAGATTTCGTACACGGCGACGCCGGGAGGCAACGTGCCGAGGACATCGGGGTGAGTGCCCGCCGCCAGGCGCGCCTGGGTCACCTCCGCCATACGCCGCATGAAAAGCAGCGCCGCGAGCACCATGCCCACCGAAACGCCGACGACCATGTCGAGTCCGACCGTCAGCACGTAGCAGGTGAGCAGCACGGCCACGTCACTCTTGGGCGCGACACGCATGGTATGCACGAAGTGCTTCGCATCCGACATGTTCCAGGCGACGAGCAACAAGAGCGCGGCGAGCGCTGACATCGGCACGTACCCGAGCAACGGCGCCAGCGCCAAGACGGCCGCGAGCACGGTCACCGCGTGCGTCATGGCCGCAATCGGCGAGCGTGCCCCCGCGCGCACATTGGTGGCGGTGCGGGCGATCGCGCCGGTCGCGGGAATGCCGCCGAAGAATGGGACGATCAGGTTGCCCACCCCGAGCGAGATCAGCTCCGAGTCGGGGTCGTGCTTGGTGCGCGCCATGCCGTCGGCTACGACGGCGGACAACAGGGACTCGATGGCGCCGAGTATGGCGATCGCGAAGGCGCCCGACAGCAGCAGGCGCAGCTCGGTCAGCCCCAGCGTGAACGTGGTTCCCTCGGGGCCCGGCGTATGCCACGGCAAGATTGGCAGCGGAGGAAGCTGCGGGATGCCGTGGATCACGCTGCCGGCAACGGTGGTTTGGAAACGGTTGGCGATGGTCGCTGGCTCGAACTCCGGCAACAGGCGGGTCAATACCCAGGACACCAACACCGACAGCGGCAGGGCGACCAAAGGGGCCGGAACGCGCCGCGTGAACCGCGGCAGCACCACGAGCAAAGCGAGCGTCGTGACGCCGATGAGCAGCTCACCCAAGGAGAAGGTGTTGCGCGCTTCGAACATGGCATAGACCCGCTCGAGATAATGCTCCGGGTTGCCCGCGAGCTCGAGTCCGCAGAGATCTTTGATCTGCAGCGTGGCGATGACGGTCGCGATCCCTGCCGTGAAACCCGTGGTGACAGGATGCGGGATGAACTGGATCAGACGCCCGAGACGCAAGATACCCATAACGACCAGAATGGCGCCGCCCAGCAAACCGGAGATCAACAAACCCGCCATTCCGAACTTGGTGTGGATCGGCGCCAGGATCACGATGAATGCGGCGGTGGGGCCGCTGACTTGCATGCGCGAGCCCCCGAGCAGCGCCACCACGAAGCCCGCGATGATGGCCGTGGCGAGTCCGTGCTGCGGAGCCACACCGACGCCGATCGCCAGCGCCATCGCCAGCGGTAAAGCCACGATGCCCACCACCAGCCCTGCCAGCACGTCGCGGCCGAAGTCTCGGCGTGAGTAGCCTTCCTGCAAGACTGCTCGCAGTGCTGCCGCGGGCAACGCCCCGAGAGGGATCGCCGCTTCGCTCGCTGTGTATCGTGTCCTCGCCATGGGAGTCTCGCGGCAAGTCATGGATCCAACGCCGCAGCGAGGCCACATCCGCGAGCGAGCTCCGCGAATCTTTTCGGCTTTACGCGACGGGTAATGTTCTCAGCACCGGGAGCGGGACGTTACGTTACGTCATGCTCCGCCCGATCGCCCCACTTCCGCCGGCGCGCTGGGAGCATTACGCAATCGCAATGGAAGCACAAAGACTCCACCGCGGAAGGCTCATCGATCACCTGCAGCTCGTCGTCGCCGATGTGGACGCGAGCAAGCGCTTCTACACTGCCGTGCTCGGCACACTCGGGATCGAGTTGGGCGGTGAAGGCCCTGGCTTTTTCTGGGCGGACGAGTTGTTCGTCTCGAACGCCGAGAGCCCAGCAGCTACCGGCAAGCAGACCGGCCGCGCTCACTTTGCCTTCCAGGCGCCGGACGAAAAGGCCGTCGAGCGTTTTCATCGGGCCGGGCTCGAAGCCGGCGGGAAGGATAACGGTGCGCCAGGACCCAGGCCGTACCACCCCGGCTACTACGCGGCGTTTCTGCTCGACCCCGATGGCAACAACGTCGAGGCGGTGTTCCACGGACCTGCCAAGCGCTCCGCGCCTTCGATCGTCATCGAGTTCTGAAGGGCTCATGGGCTGGGCGCGGGCGCGGGCGGAGGGCAAAGCTCGCCGGCAGCCGAAGCGTCGAGCGCTTGCTGCATGCGGATGGCGTCGAAATCACCACATCCGGCCAACCCGAGCGCGTAGCGTGCCAGGTCGGTGTGCTCCGCGAACACGTCATCGGGCCGTGCCAGCACGGTCACGGGTTCGAAGCCGCAGCGCGCCGCGCGCTCCGACCGCGGGCCGGCGATCGCCGCGGTACCGGTAGCACCACCCGGGGAGCCGGGGACCTCGCAGAGCTCGTAGCGTCCCACGTGGCGCAGCAGTGGTCGCTGGTCGGCACTCGAACCGAGCGCTGCCAGCGCCGCGTGACGCACCACGTCGCGCTCGGACGGGCGTTCGGGAAGGTAACCTTCGTTCGGGGCAGCGGGTAGCTGAGCGGGCGCAGCGGGTTCAGTGCCGGATCGACCCATGCGCTCCCGGAGCAACGCGGCGACGGCGCTTCGCTCCGCGGCGCTACTCTGCGCGAGCCGCCCCAAGAGGGCCGCGCGCGCGCGCGGCGCGAGCTCTTTCGTGTAGAGCTCGGTGAGCAGCTCGCGCTCGGCGGGCGTGGGAGCCGCCGTTCGGCTGTACAGACGCCCGAGCGCGCTGCCCACGTGGGTCACGTCGGTGTCGTCCAGCGCGTATATGAGCAGCTCGTAGTCCGCAGCCTGATTCGGATCGAGGCGCGAGTGAACCTCGGACGCAAGCTCGGGGTGTACGGCGAGCGCGCGCAGGTCGGCTTCGGAGAGCGGAGCGTCGAAGAGGAACGCGAGGTAGTTGCGCCGCGCGCCGGCAGGGCAGGCTTCGAGCGCCATGTGGATCGCAGCCGCCGCGTCTTTGTCAGGCGGCGTCTCGGGTGACTTCACACCTCCCGCCCAGAGGTACAGCGCCGCGCTGTGCTCCAAGAACTCCCGAGTCGTCGGGGCTTGGCCGATGGCACGCAGCGTGGCTTCGATGAGCGGGCGCGCTTCCGACAGCGAGACCTTCAGACCAGCATTGCGTGGTTCCGGACCGCGTTCGCAGCATTCGAGCGCGGCGAGCGCGGGGCCGGCGGAGGGCTGCGCCGCCGCGAAAGCGTGCATCAGGTCACGGGCGCCACCGGAGCCTTCGAACGGCGACGCACCGGGATAACACATCGCGTGAAAGAACTCGGTCTTCACCTCGGCGCTTTCTTTCGGATCGGCGAGCCGCGCGCGAACCAGTGACAGCGCGTCGTCGCCGAGCACGCGGGTGACCTCGAGCAGCGCCACCGAGCGCTGCGGCGTCGCCGGATCGCCGAGGAGTTTCGTGTACGGGGTCAGCAAGTCGACCTGCGCTTGCACCCGGGTCTTCTTGAACTTGCCCGGCTTGCCGCTAGCGTCGAGCGGAGCGCGGCCGACCTCTACCACCACATTGCGATCCAGCGCATTGAGATCGAGGAACTGAATCTCGCGGGCGACCGTGGCGTCGCGCGCGGTCGCACGCATGAACTGCCCGTTGTGATGGAAGACGGCTTCGTACATCAGCACGCCACCCTTCTTCACCGTCGCGTTCTGGTAACGTACGGGGAACGCCAGGTCCTCGACCACGGCCGGCAACAGGATGATGCACACCGGTGAGTGCCCGCAAGCCATGTTGCCGGACTCCTTGGCACCCTCGGTTACGGCAACCACGACATCGGGTGGTTCGTGTAAGCCCCGGAGCGCCTCGAGCGTGGTCGGATCGTCGACGTAGCTTTCGAAGTCTTCGGCGCGACTGCAGCGCATGCACCCCGAGAGCCACGCCGCCGCGAGCACCGAGAACACCCCTGGGACCAAAGCGCGAAACAAGGCGCCAGCTTACACGCTTTTGGCCTTGCTGACCGGGTCGACTGCGCCGACCATGCGTGCGATGCAGCTCACCTTCGGCGCTGTCGGCCCAACGGATCTCGAAGCGCTGGCCACGTGGTTTCCGCGCCAGCACTGGCCCTTTCACGGACGCGAGCGCGTGGACGATGCTTGGGTACGCGAGCGCGCCGCGGCCGGCTACTTCTGGGGCGCCGAGGTTCGGTCGTTCTTGGCCTTCGACTCGGAACGAGCGCCGCTCGCGCTGCTGCGTGTCTTCGACTTCGGGGACGTCTCACCGCTCGTCGATCTACGGGTGGCGGACGCCGCACGCGGGCGGGGCGTCGGAAGCGCCACACTCGGCTGGGTGACGAGCCACCTGTTCGAGAGCGAGTCGGAGCTCGTGCGGCTCGGCGGCTACACACGGCATGACAACCTGGCGATGCGCCGGGCCTTCGAAAAGTGCGGCTACGCGCAAGAGGCCTACCACCGGCGCTCGTGGCCGATGGCGGACGGCACGCTCGCCGACTCCGTCGGGTACGCCGCCCTCCGACCCGAAGCTCCGTCCGCGCACTCGGGGCCTGCGCCCGGCCACTCCGAAACCCCAGCCACGGCGCGGCCGTGCTACCAAGGCAGCTGCCTCTGTCGCAGCGTGCGCTACGAACTCGTCGGCGAGCTCGGCGACTTCGGCTACTGCCACTGCACGAGCTGCCAGAAGGCGAGCGGCTCGGCGCACGGCGCCAACGCACCCGTCGCGCGAGCAGATTTCGTCCTGCTCGCGGGTTCCGGCACGTTGCGACACTTCCAGTCGTCACCGGGAAAATACCGTGTGTTCTGCGCAAACTGCGGCTCGCCCCTCTACGCGTACCTGGCGGCTACACCGGAGATCCTGCGCGTGCGACTCGGCACGCTGGACACACCCTTCACTCGAGCGCCAAAGGCGCACACCTGGGTGTCCGAGGGCGCTCGTTGGGCACCCATCGACGGTTCCATCCCGCAGTTTCCGGAGTGGGCTCCACGCGAGGTGTTGACCCAGGCAGGCTCCAAGCAACCCTGACCGGCTTCAGTCCGGCTTGCCGAAGACCAGGGCGACGTTCGCGCCACCGAACGCGAACGAATTCGAGAGCGCATAGCGGATCGAGCGGGGCTTCGCCGAGCGCGGCACGAGGTCGAGGTCGCAGCCCTCGCTCGGCTGCTCCAGATTGAGGGTGGGCGGAGCCACCTGATCCCGCAAGCTGAGCACGCTGAAGATCGCCTCGACCGCCCCCGCCGCACCGAGCAGGTGACCGGTGGCGGACTTGGTGGAGGACATCGAGATCCGATGAGCATGAGCGCCCAGCACCGCCTTGACCGCCTTCACTTCCCCCGGGTCACCGAGCGGTGTCGACGTGGCGTGGGCGTTGACGTAATCGATACTGGCTGGCGGAAGCCGAGCGCGCTTCAGGGCCATCCGCATCGCTCGCGCTGCGCCAGCACCGTCGGGATCGGGCGCGGTGATGTGGTGAGCGTCTCCGGAGAGTCCGTAGCCCAGCAGCTCCGCGTGGATGCGGGCTCCGCGCCGCCGGGCGTGCTCGAGCTCCTCGAGCACGACGACGCCCGCGCCTTCGCCGAGCACGAACCCATCGCGCGCGCGGTCCCACGGGCGCGAGGCCGTTTCGGGCGCGTCGTTGAAGCTGGTGGACAGGGCTTGCATGATGGCGAAGCCTGCGATCGTGAGTCGCGAGATGGCGGCCTCGGTACCACCGGCCAGCATCACGTCGGCGTCGTCGAGCTGAATCATGCGCGCCGCGTCGCCCAGAGCGTGCGCCCCCGTGGCGCATGCGGTCGCCACCGCGTGATTGGGCCCCCGCAGCCCGTGCTCGATCGAGACGACCCCGGACGCCTCGTTCACCAGCGAGCTCGGGATGAAGTAGGGGGAAATGCGCCGCGGACCGCGCTCGTGCAAGGCCAGCGCAGCACGTTCGATTTCGGGCAGCCCGCCGATGCCGGAACCGATCATGACGCCGGCACGCTCTCGTTCCAGGTCGGTGCCGGGCCGGTAGGCGGCGTCGCGGATGGCTTCGCGGGCGGCCGTGATGGCGTACAGCATGAAGTCACCCATGCGCCGTCTGTCTTTCGCGGGCAGCACGCGGTCGAGATCGAGTGCTCCCTCGCGGTTGCCGCGCGGCACCACCCCGGCGATCCGAGCGGGCAGGTCGGCGACTTCGAAGGCGTCGATGCGACGTACGCCCGAGCGCCCTTCGAGCAGGCGCTGCCAACTTGGCTCGACCCCGCAGCCCAGCGGTGTCACGAGCCCGAGACCGGTGACGACGACGCGTCTCATCTCGCCTCCGCGCCGAACACCACGGGCCGCGGCAGCGCACCCCGGAGCTCGCCAGAGGCTCCGGGGCCCGCTGCAATCGCAATCTCACCAAGCACGAGTGGACGTTTGGTGCGAGCGTCGCACATCACCGGATCCACCGCGTCGCCCGTCGCAGCATCCACGATCACCAGCGGCGCACCGCTCGGCGCGAGCCAGCGATTGCCCCACGCAGCTAGGGCGAGCAACACCGGCAACAGATCGCGACCCTTCTCACTGAGCACGTATTCGTCGCGAGGCGGGCGTGCATGGTACTGCACCTTTAGTAGCAGCCCTCGATCGCACAACTGGCGCAGCTTACGCGTGAGGGTGCTGGCAGGGGCGGCCAGACGTTCTTCGAACGCATGAAAGCTCCGCACCCCCAGGAACGCCGAACGCAGAATCAAGAGCGACCACGCGTCGCCGACCTCGTCCGTGGCGCGCGCGATGGGGCACTCGACGCGAGCAAAACTCTTGCGATCCATCAGCGCAGCTTAGACGAGTTACTTTCATCATGCAAGTAACAGGAACTCCGTAGTTAGATATGTTGAAACAGGGCGGCGTTAGTGAAGCCGGCCGTGGCCGCGGAAGCCCGCGCCACCCCCGCTCCCGGTGAAGTGGTGTACGGGAAGGCCAGGAGTCGGGGGTGGCCGGTGCAATTCTCGGAACGAAAGACGCCGCCCTTGGACCTCCGCAAGAAGGAGGGGGAGGTTGACGCCGAAGGCCCAAGGGCGGCAGGAGAGGTGCTGTTCAGCACCGACACAACGAAGAGCAAACACACAGGAGGTGGCGAGCTCGTCTCGCCACGCCTTCGCTCATAGCAAAGCGCCTGCCAGATCGCAGCACGGGCCAGAACACGCAGGACTTACCGGACTTGCCGCGGTGCCCGCGGTTCGGCCCGGCGGGCGCGGCTGACAGCCGCGTCGCGTCGATGCTGCGCGGCCACGGGTCAGTGGTTTCTCCGTGCCACGCATTGGCGCGGCTTTCCGGGCGCGGCTACGGCAGGCAATGGAGGCGCAATGACGTCAACAGCTCTCCCCACCACAGACCGAGCGAACGCACGAAGGCCTCCGTGGCCTGACCATGTCGAGCCGGGTGGTCGGGGCGAATCGCGCTCCAGCCGCTGTGGGTGAGTGCTACGACGGTGCCGCTCGGGCTCGGATCGAAGCGGACTTCGACGTGGGTGGCCTCGTGCGCTGCGAAGTTCACGTTGCGCCACTCGAAGGTCAGTAGACTGGGCGGCTCGTAACGCAGTACGCGCCCGGTCTGCACGATCTTGACGGCCCCCCGTGCCGTCTGGAACGACTCGAACAAGCGACCGTCGACCTTGGCTTCGAGGTGGACGATGCCACGTCGCTTGCCCGCCACCCGGTACTTGAGGCCGTGCCTCCACCACAGGTCGATATCCTCGACGAAAGCGCGAAAGGCTTCGGCCGGTGGGACTTCGACCAAAACGCTGACCCGCGCTTGGTCACCGGGGAGCGGGGCCGTGGTGGCTGGTCTGGTCACCGGCGGCGCCTGGCGCGCCGCTCGACGTGGCGCTTGAACGAATCGAGCTGGTCGCCCCAGAACGCCTCGACCTCGCTCACCCACTCGGAGAGCTCGCTGAAGGGAGCGCGATTGAGTCGATACAGGCGGATGCGTGCGTCTTCGGGCGGCGACTCTTCGTAAACCAGACCCGCCTGCCGCAGCACGCGCAGATGTCGGCTCATGGCCGGTGGGGTCTGCTCGAGCAGCTCGGCGAGCTTGCTGGCGCGCTGGGGGCCGGCCTTCAAAACCTCGACGACGCCACGACGAGTCGGGTCCGCCAGCGCCGAGAGAGTAGCGTCGAGATCAGCCACGGTCCGCCGGGTCACGCAGACGCTGGAGGAACCACCAGCGGTGTCCCTCGGGGTCCATCGCCTGATACGTGCGATCGACCCAGTAGTCGTCCCCATAGTCGTGCGTTTCCGGCTCCATGCCGATCACGGCGCCGGACTGGCGCGCACGCTCGCAGTGCTGATCCGCGTCGTCGACGAAGATGCAGAGCGACTGGGTGTTGTTGCCCGACACTTGCCGCGGCGAAACGAAGTTGTCCTTCCAGGGCTTGCCGCGACCGACCTGACCCACCATGACTACCGCTTCACCAAACACCAGCTCCGAGTGCTCGATGCGACCGCCTTCCCCCTCGACCTTGAGCCGCACCTCGAAGCCGAATGCAGCGCACAACCAATCGATCGCCGGTCGGGCGTCCTCGTAATAGACGGATGCGCACATCCGCGGCCAGCCTTTGGGTGTCGGTTTCATTCGAGTACCTCCACTGTGAATGCGAGGCCAACTACTTACCCGAATGCTGAATAGTTGCGCAATCAGATAATTATCTGTTCGCGAAAATCGGGCGAAAGCAGGCTGCATGAGGCTCTGGTGCCCGAAGTCACGAGCGATGAGGGCGGGCCACGCGGCTAGCGTGGGTCACTGCGGATGGCCGCGTGGCGCGTGAGTGTCGGGGCGCTGAGGACCGGGCTGCGTGGTTCGTCTGTCCTCTAAGCCTCCGACGCCGGCGGGGCGATCAAGCTGATGTACTGCTTGATCGACGCGATCACGTCAACCGGCGCATTCACGAACTCCAGACCGGTAACGCGGCGCCCGCGCTGCTCGCGTGCCCACTTGGCGGTGGCCGTTACCTCGACGATGACGCCACTCATGGGCGCGGCGAAGCGCAGGCGTACGCGCTGCCCCGTGGCCAGATCGCGTTCGGCAAAGACCAGGACGCCACCTTCGGAGATGTCTTCCGTGCGCCCGTCGCAGTGCGTGTCACCCTCCAGCAACAAGCGGACCGGCGTCACGTAGGCCGCTCGCGAGTACGCCCGCCGCGTCTCTGGGCGGGGTGGCGGCTTTGCGACGGCGAGGGCCTTGAGTTGTGTCGTCATCGCTTCCGACAGGGCAGCCATCGAGGGAAACCGGTCGGCTACCTTGGTCGCAATGGCACGCGCTACCAGCGCATCCAGCTCGGGCGATACGTCAGGCAAGTGTTTGCGCATCGTTGGGTACGGCCCGTTGCTGACAGCCAGCAGCACTTGCCCAAAGGTCCCGCTGTAGGGGACAGCGCCCGTGATGCACTCGTACAGCGTCACGCCGAGCCCGTAGATGTCGCTGCTCGTCCCGCCGGTCTCGCCCAAAAGCTGCTCCGGCGCCATGTATTCGGGCGTACCCAATATCTCGCCGGCTTTGGTGAGCTTCACGTCGACGGCTTCGACCATCGCCGCGCCGAAGTCCACCAACTTCACGTAAATGCTGGCGCCGTCGGATGTTCCCCGAAGCAAAACGTTGTGCGGCTTGATGTCGCGGTGAATGATGCCGTGCTCGTGCACTGCACTCAGCGCCGACGCCAGCTGCAGCGCGAGCTCGAGCGCCTTCTTCGGCTCCAATCTACCGCGGGCAGCCAACACCCCGTCCAGGGCGCGCCCTTCGACGAGCTCGGTCACCAAGTAGACCTGCCCCGTTCGCGTCATTCCGGCATCGAGGACATCGACGATGTGCGGGTGCTTGATCTTGGACAAGGCTTGCGCCTCGCGCAGCAAGCGTGCCTGGGCTTCGGCTGACTGCTGCTGATTCGGATTGAGGAGCTTGAGCGCAACCACCTTGCTCGTGAACAGGTGTTTGGCTTCGAAGACCGTACCGATGCCTCCCCGCGCGATCTCTCGAACTATCTGATAGCGCGAATCGATGACCGTTCGTGCCTCGGTTTCCTTGTTCTGCGACGCAGTGTCGACCATGAACTACCCCTTCTCTTGACCTTTGGTGATGCTAGGCTGATAGAAGCGCGCGGTCGAGCAAGTTATCGACTCCTCGCGCGACCCGCGTCATCCGATCACGACGCGATTGCCGCCCTTCGCCGCGGCCTCCTTCTGGCGTTGCTTGGCGAGGGACGTGAGGCTTGCGGCGACGGGGTCTGCACATTCAGCCAGGAACGCGCAGCCGGCGCTCACCGTACCCACCTCTTGGACCGCTTGCCGGAGCCTTTCGGCGATGGCTCCCGCGGTGAAGGCTTCGGTCGAACGCAGCACCAGAGCGAACTCGCTGCGGCCGTAGCGACCGAAAACGTCCTCGACGCGCAGCACGGGGCGCACGCGGTCGACCAGCTGCTGCAACACGACGTCGCCCGTGCCGTTGCGAAGCTTCTGGCGGAAACCGTCGACCCCCATCACGACCAGCGAGAGCGGGTGCCGATGTCGCACCGCAAACGCTACCTCCTCACACAACCTCTCATCGACGTAACGCCGGTTGTGAACGCCCGTCAGACTGTCTCGGCAGCTACCCTCGAACAGGTGTCGAAGGGCCGCTTCGTGCCGCGCATTGATGCGCTGAAATACGAAGGAGACTCCGGGGGCGAGGCGGATGAGCGCACCATCCCGTAGTTGCTGCGACTCGTTCACGCGCCGGCCGTTCAAGAGGGTGCCGTTGGATGAGCCGAGGTCCCTGACGTGCCAGACACCATCGCTCCGTGAGATCGAGGCGTGGACGTCGCTGACGCTGTCGTCGTACACCCTGATCCCGCATTTAGGGCCTCGCCCGATGACGACGTCACTCTGCTCGAGTGAGAAAAGCTCTCCCAGTTCGGTGCCGTCGAGACGCATCAGCATCGGCCGCGAAAGCTGACCCGGGGAACTGACACCGAGGTCGGGCTCGTGCGCCGGGGCAGCCTTGCCGTCAGAGGCTTCTCCGGACGCCAGCGCAGCAGCCGTGACGACCGGCACGGATGTGGTGAAGAAGTCCGTAAACGACAACATCAAGTCCGGTTGGGTCGGAACGAACCCCAGCTGACGCTCGCGCACGTCGAGAGCCTCGCTGTCGAGGACGTCACCGCCAACGGGCTGTGCGACTCTGTCACTTTTTGGCGCCACGTACATTTGGTACGGCTGACCCGCGGAAATCATGATGGCTGGGCGCGCGATCGCGCCGAAGCAGGACTGTTGCAAGATCATCGCGCGCGTTTCACTAGAGTTTTCGTTCGAACGTCCGTTTAAAGCATCGACATGGGGGAATCAGCGCCTCAAGAATCCATGCCGCCGCAACGGCGGTTCTCCTGGCCACGGAGCCTCGCGGCCGCCGTGCGGTCGCTGAAACCCCAAGGCGAGGATCCCCGTGACAAACCGCCACAGAAGAAATCGGCGGACAGGCAGCGGCTGGCCCGCGCCCTGGCGCTCGGCGCTCTGCTCGCCGGTTCCGCGCTAGCTGTCGGCATCTTGAAACTCCCCGAGAGTCCGACGCCCGCGACCGTCAGCGGAAGTGCGCGCCTAAAACTGAGTGACGCCGGTGAGTTCGTGCGGTGGCGCAAGCAGGCCACCGAGCTGACCGTCGATCCTTCATTCGAACAACTCGGGTCCGGCGCCCGCGACGTCGTCGCGCTGGCCTACGCCACCTGGAGTAGCGAACGGGCGCACCTGCCGGCGTTGACGATCGACTTGGCGAGCACGCCGAGACGCGCGGAGCGCGACGGAGTCAACCTGGTCACTTACGCGCCCATCGAAATTGCCGGACACACACAATCGTTGGGGGTGACCGTCGCCTACTTGCTGGCGGATGGAACGATCACCGAGGTCGACACCATCATCAACTCCAGGAAACCATTCCAAGTGATCGCAGAGCGAGGCCCGGCGGTGGACGCGCCTGCTGAGCACCCAGCGGACGACCACGACCACGACCGTGACGACTGGGCGGACCACGACGGGCCCGATCACGACGGGCCCGATCACGGCGGGCGCGATCACGACGGGCCCGATCACGACCGGGACTCCGATGTCGACGACGGACAAACCCGTGTGGGCGCGGGGGATTGCCGACAATCCTACGACCTGCAGTCGGTCCTGGCGCATGAAGCGGGGCACTTCTTCGGACTGGGTGAGGACGAAGAGAACCGTGAAGCGACGATGTACTACAAGACGGCTCGCTGTGACACGAAGCAGCGCGACCTGACCGAGGATGACGTAGCCGCAGTCGAAACGGTCTATGCCGAACCCGCCCCCGCCGAAGGGGGTGACGTCAACCAGGCTGCCGCCTGCGCGATGGCACCTGGACCCGGCCCACGCCCCCTCGCCTGGACGCTGATCGCCCTGCTAGGAACACTGCGGGCGGCACGGCGGGTCAGAGGCCGCCGAGCGTGAAATCAGGACGCTGCGCCCGCCTGCCCGTCCAAGTAGACGCAATCGCGGCCTGACGCTTTCGCTCGGTAGAGTGCTCGATCCGCGCAGCGCAAGAGGTCGTCCACCGTGTGAATCTTTGGCGACGGAAAGCCTGCGACGCCGAAGCTGGCCGTAACGCGAAGCTCGTTGACCTGCGCCGGAATCTGGATCCCCCAGGAGATCTCGGGCTCGAGCAGGGAACGGTTCCGAACGGATACCGGGGCCGGCTGCAGCGAAGGGCCGCCTTGAACCCGGATCGAAAGCGCTCGGCCAGCGACGTCCATGCGCAGCGCCTCCAGCCTGGTTCGGCAACGTTGGGCGAACGCGGCAGCACCGCTGAGCTCGGTGTTGGGCAAAAGCACGGCGAATTCTTCGCCACCGTAGCGCGCTGCGATTTCTCCATGGCGGAGGTCGCCCTGCAGCGTGTCTGCTACGCGCCCGAGCACCTGATCGCCGATCAAGTGGCCATAGTCGTCGTTGATCTTCTTGAAGTGATCGATGTCCACCATCACCACGGACAGCGGGACCCGTTCCTCGGCGGCTCGCAGCAGCTCGACCTCGGCGATCGCGAGGAAGTGGCGGCGATTGGCGATCCTGGTCAAGGCATCCGTGTTGGAAAGCAACTCCAACTCGGCGTTCTTGCGGCGAAGTTCTTGTTGGAACGAGCGCGCCTTGAGGTGTACGCGCACACGCGCGAGCAGCTCCGAAGCATGCACCGGCTTGGTCAGGCAATCCGCAGCGCCGGCTTCCAAGGCCTTGACCTTTTGGCTCACTTCCTCGACCACCGTGAGAATGATGACGGGAACGTCACTCAGATCCGGGCGCGTGGCTTTGAGCGCGAGAAACTTGAAGCCATCCAGCACTGGCATCACGACGTCGCACAGCACCAGGTCGACCTGCCTGGAAACCAACAGCATGAACGCGTCCAGTCCGTTGGGTGCGGTCAGCGTGCGGATCCCCGCCAAACCCTCCGTGAGTATGCCGCTGATGTGCTCACGCGCCTCTTCCGAGTCGTCTACGATCAGGATGGTTTGTGTCACGAACCCCGGCTCGATCCTCCTAGGGAATATGCGGCGATGGAAGTCAAAACTATAGGCGCCGTCCCCTCCTTCAGCGTCCTTTCCAGAGTACGTTAGCGATATCCGCCAAGTTCGCATTGCTTTTGGGCACCTACATCCGCCGAACAGGCACGGCGACAGAGGATCTGGCCTGAATGTGGTAAACGGCGGCGGACAACGGTCGTAAAATCATGAGGAATGCGCTCGATACCGTCGCCCAGCGAGGTCGAGAACGAGGGGGATCCGGCAGACGAGGATCTACAGGACACCCGCGTGCCCGACGCGCCCGGCGCTGGACGACCCAGTGATATGCACCGCGCCTACGACCTCTGCGGCGTCGCCGGTTTGCTCGGGGCGCCCGGGCCTCCTGTCGCCATACGCTTCGAAGAGTCCATCCCCGATGCCCCGAGCTCGGTCCCGGGCGACTCCCTGGAGCGAACCGTGCTCGCCGGCAGCATTGCGCCTGCACAGAGGCACGTCGGTGCGTCCGTCGAGATCGACGAAATCGGCAGAGGGGCGCTCGGCAGAGTGTTCACCTCGATCGACATGGGACTGCAACGCGAGATTGCCATCAAAGAGATTCTCCCGGAGCGCCTCAAAGGGTCTCAGCAAGAGGTAGCGGCATTGCGCGCGCGATTCCTGCGCGAGGCCCGTGTCACCGGGCAGCTCGAACATCCCAACATCGTGCCGGTCTACGAGGTGGGCGAACGCGACGACGGTCGCTTGTACTACTCGATGAAGCGAATCCGGGGCAAGACGCTGCGTCAGGCCATCGAGGACGCGCGATCGCTGCCCGACCGACTCTCGCTGCTCAATCATTTTCTCGGGCTCTGTCATGCAATCGCGTACGCCCATAGCCGCGGCGTGATTCATCGCGACATCAAGCCCCAGAACGTGATGCTGGGCGAGTTCGGTGAAACGGTGGTGCTCGATTGGGGTACGGCCAAGGTCAAGAGCGACGTCCACGCTCCTGCGAGGTCACCGATGATCCGCGAACCGGAGGAGGAACGTCCCGAAGCGACGGCTGTCGGCAACCTGGTGGGGACTCCGGCTTACATGGCGCCCGAGCAACTGCTCGGGCGGGTAGACCTCGTGGACGAGCGCTCCGACGTCTGGTCGCTCGGCGTAGTGCTGTACCTGCTGCTCTCGGGCCGCCTGCCCTTTCGAGGGACTTTCAGGGAGCTGGTGGCGGCCGCGGCCACGGCCAAAGTGACGCCGGCGCAGCAGATCGATCCCGGTATTCCGCGCGAGCTCAGCGCCGTGGCGGTGCGAGCGCTGGAGCGTTCCCCCCACGCCAGGTACCAGACCGCGGGCGACATGGCGAAAGACGTCGAGGCCTACCTCACCGGCGCCAAGGTGGGCGCCTACGAGTATTCGTCGTGGGATCTGTGGCGGCGTTTCTGGCAGGGGCACCGCACTACGGTCATGGTTGGCGCCGCGGGGCTGTCGGTGGCGCTCGTCGCGTCCGTCGCGGCCTACCAGCGCGTCGTCGCCGCCCGGGACGACGCCCGCCTCAGCGAAAAGCTCCAGCGCGTCAGCGCACGCAAGGCGCACGAAAGTCTGGCCCAGCTCTTGGCCAGGCGCGCCGCAGCCGCTCTCGCACGACACGACCCCGTCAGCGCGGACCTGCTCGCGTCCCAGTCGCTCAGCATCGTGCCCAGGGCCGAAACTCGCGGGATCGTCGCCAGCGTCTCGCGCGCGCTGATGCCTCGCTTCGAAGCCGTCGAAGAGTTTCACACAGCCTGCAGCGAAATCGTGCATTCCGAGCAATCGCAGACCAGCGTGTGTGCGAGCGGGAAGAACGTCACCGCCGCGAGCAAGAGCCTGCAGCAAGTGACGCGGCACCGCGCAGAGGTCTCGGCGCTGGCGCTGACCCGAGCGGGCGATCGTCTCTTCAGCGCCGACGAGAGCGGCGAAATCCAGGCCCGGGACATGCGCCACCCCAACGGCAGCGTCGCGCGCTCGGGGGGCGGTGCCGCCATCAGCGTGCTCGGTCTGGACGCATCCGACCAGCAGCTCTTGGTCGGCCGCGTCGACGGCCACGTGGAGCTCAGGGATCCCGCGACGCTGAGCGTCGTCTCCACGTACGAGCTCGGCGAATCGGTGAGCGCGCTCGCCATGAGCGCCTCGGGGAACCTGGCAGCGGGGGGGCGGCTGGGCGCCCTCAAGCTCTGGATACCCGCCCATCCCGAACAGCCAGTGAGCATCTCGGGCCACCACGGTACCGTGACGGCGCTCGCCTTCTCACCGACGAACGCCCTCTTGGCCAGCGCCAGCGCCGACCAGAGCGTCCGGCTGTGGCAGGTCGCGAGTCCCGACGCAGACCCGCGGATCATCGCCACCGGTCGAGTCGCGAGAGACTTCGCCTGGTCGAAGTCCGGGCGCCAGCTGATCTACGGTACGCACGACCACAGAGTCGTTTGGTACGATCTGGACCTGCGGCGCGGCATCGCCGAACTGCCGGGGCATCGCGACGGTGTGCTGAGTGTCTCGCTCTCGAGCGACGAAAAGAAGTTCGTGAGCGTGGACCGCAGCTTCACGCGCCGCCACTGGCAGATCCCCGACATCCGCTGGCGGCACCGCTTGCTCGATCGGGCGAACGTGCTGCGCGTGGCATGGCTGCCGGGCAGCGACGGCCTGATCAGCGGCGGCGTCGGAGCCACTTCGGTGTGCCTGTGGGACCTCGAGCAGGCTGCTTGCAAGACGCGCTTACCGGTGAGCACGGACGAAGTGCGCGCCCTGGCGATTTCGGCGAATGGCAAGCAGCTCGCGGTGAATGGCAAGCAGGGTGATCTCATCGTGTGGGACCTGCGCACGGGCGTCCCCACCAGCGTGCTCTTCGGGCACCAGAGCTCGGTGCGCAGCGCAACCTTCTCGAAGGGAGGCGCCGAGCTGATTTCGGGGGATGCCGACGGCCACCTGAAGCGGTGGGACGCGAAGCAAGGTCAGCTGATTGCGGCACGGCGCGTCGAGTCCGGCATCGACTCGATCCGTGTCAGTCCCGACGACAAGCTGATCGCCGTCGGCACGCGCAACGGCGACATCGTCCTGTGGGACACGCGCCTGACGCGCCAGCTCGCTCGGTTTTCGGGCTCGCGCGCGCGAGTGATGAGCGTGGCGTTCGTCTCGAACCAAGAGCTCGCCAGCGGGAGCGCCGATGGTGTGATCCGCGTGTGGAACATCGAAACGAAGCGCGAGCGCATTCGACTCAGCGATGCGCGCGGGCGGATCTTGGCGCTGGATGTCTCTTCGGATCGGCGCTGGTTAGCCGGTGCCGGTGAAGACGAGGTGATCCGCATTTGGGATCTCGAGCAAGGCAAGCTGCTCGCGAGCCTTCGTGATCACGAGGGACCGATCCGAGACGTTCGCTTCGCGCCAGGCCGGGCGTGGCTCGCCAGCGCAAGCGATGACGCCAGCATCCGGCTCTGGGACTTGAAGGTGCTCGACACCCCCCCCGAACGCTTGCTGCGTGACGCCAAGCAGCGTTACGGCGCTGAAAGCATGAACATGGCCACTTTCGACTGGGACCTGTACGAATGAATCCTCGGCGCGCTCGCGGTCAGCGGGCCAGTCCCGCGGCGCGTGCCCAGTTGCGGATCGCGACCACCGTGGCTGAGCGTCGTGTTATCACGAAGCCTGACGTGCCCGTCCCCTCGGCCCCACCGGGCAAGCGACGACCATGACCGAACAGACGGTACTCATCATCGACGACTCCGGCACGGTGAGAAGCCACGTGAAGGACATTCTGGAGGCTGGTGGCAGCTATCGCGTCCTGGCGGCCAAGGACGGTCTGGAAGGTTACAAGCTTCTGGTCTCGCGTCCCGTCGACCTCATCCTTTGCGACGTGAACATGCCTGGAATGAACGGCATCAAGCTGCTCAGTCTGCTCCGTTGCCGCCCAGAATTGCGTGACATCCCGGTGATCATGCTCACGGCAGACGGAGACATTGCACAAAAGGTGCACGCGCTGGAGTGCGGCGCCAAAGACTACTTGGTGAAGCCATTCCACGACGTCGAGTTGGTGGCGCGGGTCCGCGTTCACGTCGAGGTGCGTGTGCTTCAACGTGCTCTGCGCCAGAAAAACGAAGAGCTCGAGAAGCTCGTGAACACCGACGTGCTGACCCAGCTCGCCACCCGCCGCCATTTCATGGAGGTGGCCGAGGTGGAGATGCTGCGAGCCGTCGCCGCAGACACGTCGCTGGCGGTGGTCATGCTCGACATCGACCACTTCAAGTCCATCAACGATCGGTTCGGCCACCTCATGGGTGACACGGTGATCCGCGGAGTGGCTTCGGTACTGCGAGCCGATCTGCGCGAGCGCGATGTCGCCGGACGCTTCGGAGGCGAAGAGTTCGTGCTCGTGCTCCCCGAGACCGATATGAAGGGCGCCGTGACCGTCGCTGAACGGTACCGCAAGAGAGTCGAAGCATTGACGCTACACGACTACCTCGCGGCGCCGGTGCCCAGTTTGAACGCCGGTGAGGCGCAGCAGCGGATTTCCCAGCCGGGAGCGGTGACGGAGCCCACCCAAGTCTCGATCAGCCTCGGGGTCGCTGCCTACCCCCAGATCGCCGCGGTGCAGATCGAAGATCTGATTCACGAAGCGGACCTGGCGCTCTACCAGGCGAAGACCAGCGGGCGCAACCGCGTGTGCGTCGCGCGTGACGAAGCAGGCTAGAGCCGCGCTGCCCAGCCTAATCCCACGCGGGCTGAAGCAGCTCGCGGTGCGGCTTACCGAACAGATAACCTTGCAGCAAGTCGCAGCCCAGCTCCACCAGGGCATCGCGCTCCTCGCGCGTCTCTACCCCTTCCCCCACGACCAACATGCCCATGTCGGCGCAGACCTGGGTCATGGATTTGACCAAGCGCTGCTTCGTCGCGTTCTTGTGGACATCTCGCACCAGACACATGTCGAGCTTCACCAGATCGGGCTCGAGCTGTACGAAGCTCGCGAGCCCCGCGTAGCCTGCGCCCAAGTCGTCGACAGCGATGCGAAAGCCAGCGTCACGCAGCGCGCGAATTTTCGCGGCAACATCGCTGACGCCGGAAATAGAGGCACGTTCGGTGATTTCCAACACGATGCGATTGGCGAAGGCCATGTGCGGCGCGTTCGGGTTGAGCAAGAGCGGATCTGTCAGATCCGTGGGATGCAAATTGAGGAACAGGTCGCAACTCGAGTCCGAGACGCGCAACTTGGCCACCGTGCATGCCCGCATGCCCCGCCCCACGTCACAGAGTCGGTCCAACTGCTGCGCCGCGTCGAGCACCGCACCGGGGTGAGGTAGCGACTTCTCCTCGCTCCTGAGCAACGCCTCGTAGGCAAACAAGCTTCCATCGGCGACGGCAACCACGGGTTGGAAGGCGGGCCACAGCGTGGCTAGGGCCCGGTCCAGGCGGGCGGAGAGATCAGCGGCGTCGCGTTGCGCATCGCCAGCGGTGAGGCTCCACGCCTCGCGTCTCAGACGAGCGAGTTGATAGATCTGAACCGCCTGCCGCACCGTCTGGATCAGCTCGCTCGGTTCAACGGGTTTGGTCAGATACTTGAATGCGCCATAGTCGACCGCCTCGATGGCGCTCTCCACGTCCGGATCACCCGTGATGAGGATTACCGGCAAATCGCCATCCTTCTCTCGAACCTGCTTCAGGAGCTGTATCCCATCCATGTCGGGCATGGTGATGTCGCTCACCACACAGTCGTAGTCGTCGCCAGCCAGCGAGCGGATCGCCTCACGCCCGTTGCCGCTCGTGGCTGCGATGTGCCCAGCTTCGGTCAGCATGCGAGCGTAGGCTCGCGCCAAATCGGAATCGTCGTCGACGACGAGCACCTTGCTGGGCGTGGCGTTCACTTGGTCTTCCAGGTCCCTGATGTCAGCTGATCGGAGTCGGCGACGAGATCGCTGCCGACGACGCTGCGGGCGAGGAGCCGGGCGGCTCGGAACGACGCTCGGCGGTTCTGGGTCACCCGAATGGGCTCTACCACACCCACGCTGCGAGCGTAGTGGCGGATGCGTTCGAGGATGGGACGAGTGAGCTCTGCGCCTTTGGACAGTAGCACCTGGCCCGAGGCCTTGACCACAATGTCCGACTTTATCTGCACGCCCGGCTCGAGGTCGCACACTGCGACCTCGAGCTCACTCTCCGCCGTCGCAACATCCGGCTGCAGCGCGTCCAGCAATTCGCGCGGGTAGACCTCACGCTGTTCGAGGATCCAGCGCGCCGCCGCTTCGTTGGAGCCCGCTTGGATCAGCGCCTCCCACTCGAGCAGCAACAAAAGCGCCATGATTTCGGGACTCATGAGTGCGGCCGTGGGCGAGTCCAGCGTCTCGTGTCTCGCTCGCTCGAACAGGTTCAGGACCAGCGACGACGATGGGATGGCGCCAAGCAGGCGTTCCGACAATCGCTGCGACCGTCCGAGGAGCTCGGACCGCGCCTCGATGAGGGCGCGCGACCCCTGCGGAGCCAGCGTTGGCGTCGTCGCACACGCCAGCACATGTACCAGCGCCGCCGTCTCGAGCGGCGATGAGTCGGCGATGCCCGATGCAAGCGACACGGATCTCGCTACCTCCTGTGCCCGTGCCAGCCGCTCGCAGACGTCGGGAGCCAGCATTGAGGCAAACTGGAGCAGCAGATCGACCGTTCCGGCCAGGGTCCGCTGGGCGACGTTCTTCTCCGCAACCAGTAGGTGGTGGTGGTGAACCGCACTGGCCACCGTGCTTGGAAACTCGACGGGATTGTAAGGCTTGCAGACGAATCGGAAGATGCCCCCGACGTTGGTCGCGACGACCGCCGACTCGAAGTCCGAATTACCGGTCAGTAGAATGCGCGTAGTCTCGGGGGCTCCTTCCCGCGCACGTCTCAAAAATTCGAGACCGCTCATCCCCGGCATTTTCATGTCGACGATCACCACTGCGTAGCGCTTTTTCTCCATCAGCTCCAGGCCTTGCTGGCCGCCTTGCGCCACGTCCACGCAGAAGTGGCGGCAAAGCGTGCGCCGCAGCGCCATGAGCACGTGCGGGTCGTCGTCCACGCACAGGACGTTCGGCGCCAAGATTTGGACGGCGCTTTCTCCGCTTGAATCTCGCGTCACTCCCCGCACCTCGCGCAGGAAATGCGGCATTCACCAGTGTTGATTGGGCGACTACATAGCATGCGGGACCTTCCCCTCATCTATCTCTCACGACGCGCCGCGACCTGGAGTTAAGAGCCGAGTCCCCTCCTTTTGCGCCGGAGGCTGCATCGACGCCCTGAAACAAAGCCGTCGGAAGCCCGATATTGCTCCCACGTCTCAGCTTGGCTCGCCGATCGGCCGGGGCTGGTTCGGCTGCTCCGAAGGCTGCATTTGCGGCTTGCAACGCTCGCTCACGGGCCCGTTCCGAGAGAGCGCTGTCCTTGGCGGATTCCGCCACTAGAGGCACGGCCCGAGGCAAGGTTGACAAGTCGAAGTAGGCCCGCAAAAAGAAGCGGTAGGGGTAGCATTCGTGCCTCGACGACGACGTGATCGATAGCGATAGGAGAACCTGAGGTTGGAGCGTGTGCTGCTGGTGGATGACGAGCCCCAAGTGCTCGTCGCTTTGGAAGATTTGCTGAGCGACGAGTTCATGGTGCTGACGTCGCCATCTCCCGAGAAGGCGCTCGAGATCGCGGAGACCGAAGCAGACATCGCTGTCATTATTAGCGACGAGCGCATGCCACGCTTGCGCGGGAGCGAGCTGTTCGCGCGCATTCGAGATGCGTCGGACGCGCGGCGAATTCTCGTGACCGGATTCGCGGACCTCGCGGCGGTGGTACGGGCAGTCAACGACGGCAAGATCTTCGCGTACGTCACCAAGCCCTGGGACGGGAGCGACCTGAAGCAAAAGGTGCACGAAGCAGCGGATCAATATCGGCTCGTGAAGGAGGTCACCAGCGAACATCAGCTGTTGCGCGACCTGATGGACAATACGCCAGATGGGATCTGCTTCAAGGATCGCCAGCTTAGAATCCGTGGTGCCAATCGCTCATTTGCCAGCCTTCTGGGTGTGCCGAGCGACAGCGAGCTCGTCGGAAAGCTCGTGGAAGAGGTCAACCCCGCGGCCTCGCACTTGGCGGAGAGCCGCGCCCAGGAGTTGACCATTTTGCAGACAGGCCACCCGCTGGTCGACGATTTGAAAGAGGTCATCCACGGCGCTCGTCACCGCTGGGTTTCGGAGAGCATCGCTCCAGTGCGCGGCATGCATGGTGAGATCGCCGGGCTCGTCGGTATCACCCGCGATGTGACCGAGCGGGTGCTGATGAACCAGACCTTGCAAGAAAGCGAAGCTCGGCTGGTTCAGCAGACTCGTTTGCTGAACGCCACGTTGAACAGCATGCGCGAGGCCGTGATCGCTTCGGACCGCAGCGGTCAATTCGTGCTCTTCAACCGTCAGGCGCAGGCCATGTTCGGCCCGCCACCGAGCGGGGCGTCGGCGGTCGAATGGGCGCAATCACAGCTCGTGTCCAGCGTCGCGGGGCAAGCGCAGCCGGATGCCGCCGACAATCCATTGGTCCGCGCCATCCGCGGCGAGCGTGTGGACGAAGCCGAAATCAGCCTGGGCAACGCGTCGGCTGGGCCGGCGGTCTTTGCCGTCACCGGAGCAGAACTCATGGACGAGCGAGCGCAGCCCGTCGGGGGCTTGGCGCTGATCCGTGACGTGACCTCCCATCGATCGCTCGAACGCCAGCTGGCACAAGCGCAGAAAATGGAGGCCATCGGCCGCCTCGCTGGCGGCATGGCCCACGACTTCAACAACGTGCTGAGCGTGATCGTGAGCTACGCCAATTTCGTCAAGCAAGGGCTGGACGAAACCAGCAGCGCCTACGAGGACATCAATCAGGTCCTCTCGGCGGTCGATCGGGCTGCGCGCCTGACACGGCAGCTGTTGACCATCAGCCGGAACCGTCCCGCCACTCAGCGGCCCTTGCAGCTGAACGAGATCGTCGAGAGCTTGGAAAAGATGCTGAGTCGCGTGATCGGTGAGGACATCACCGTCGTGACTTCCTTGGCTCCCTCGCTCGCGCTGGTCAAGGCAGACCCGAGTCAGCTGGAGCAGGTTCTGCTGAATCTGGCCGTCAACGCGCGCGACGCGATGCCGGATGGCGGTACGCTCACTTTCGAGACATCGAACATCGAGATCGAAGCCTCGAACCCGCATGGACTGAAGGCTGGGAGCTACGTGATGCTCCAGGTGTCGGATACCGGCTCTGGCATCGATCCAAGCGTCATCAAGCGCATCTTCGAGCCCTTCTTCACCACCAAAGAGATCGGCAAAGGCACGGGCCTCGGGCTCGCCACCGTCTACGGGATGGTTCGACAGTGTGGCGGTCACGTCGATCTGGAGAGCGAGGTAGGACGCGGGACCTGCTTCAAGATCCTGCTACCCGCTACCGCCGACGTGACAACGGCGCCGCGCCCGCGCCCCTCGACGGTGCCACCCCCGCCCTCGACCACGGCCAACATACTCTTGGTCGAGGACGATGATTCCGTCCGAAAGGTCACGAGCCGCATTCTTCGAGCGCGAGGCTACAATGTGCTCGAAGCTCGCTCACCCAGCGAGGCGCTGGCGATCTACGAGAGTTCGACGGTGATCCATCTCTTGCTCACCGATCTGACCTTACCCGAAACTAGCGGCCTCGCGCTGGCGCGACGGCTCGCACCCTCGAGCCCCGAGATGCGTGTGCTGTTCATGTCCGGTTATTCGGACCACAACGTCCCCGAGGGTGGCGAGTTTGCCGAGGTCGCGTACCTAGAGAAGCCGTTTTCACCCTATTCACTCGCCGAGCGCGTGAGCGAGCTCTTGGGCGCCCGCAGCTTGCCGTGACGAAGTTGTCACCTCCGCTTGGCTAGATCGAACGACGCTGGCGATATCCGTCACGAACGTCCCCCCGTCGAGCTTCCTCGGGATGAGCGCAGAAGGCAGGGCGCTAGTGATCGCTGACGGTCCATGATAAGCTGCCAACCACAATGGCGCGTTCGGCACATCGACCGTGCCGGGCACCGGGTCCAGCAGGGGGTTAGGTGGTCGAGCATGCACTGAACAAACGCGCGCACGCGGACTGGATCGATCTAGCGCGCAAGCTCGATTGGGAATTCTCGTACGTTTCCGAGCGTGAGGTGTATCCCGAGCCGCTCAGCGGCTCACCCTGGCTCGAGCATGCCTGCTGGCGCGAGTGGGATGAGCCCTACCGCACCAGCTTCTCCGAGTACGTCAGCGGGCAAGCTCAGAAGGACGCTGCCGTTCGGGCGGTACGCGACGCCGTCGGCCAGGTCGACGACTTCCGACGCCACGACCGCGCGTGGTTGAGCACCGTCAAACTCCACGCTGCGACCTTCTCGCTCGCGGAGTTCGCGGCCGTGATCGGGAATCTACGGGCCGCTCGTTTTGCGCGCGACAGCGCCTGGCGCAACACCGCCTTGCTCGGCGCCCTCGACGAGCTGCGCCACACGCAAATCCCGCTGCTCGTCCTGCACGATCTGGTACGCTGGGATCCCCAGTTCGACTGGACGCACAAGCTCTTTCACACCAACAACTGGGTCGCGATCGCGGCACGCCACCTGGTCGACGAGCTGTTGCTGACGTCGAACCCGATCGAGTTCGCGGTGGCGACGAACTTCGTGTTCGAAAGCGGCTTCACGAACCTGCAGTTCGTGGGGTTGTCGTCGATGGCCCACGGGGTAGGCGACCGGATGTTCGAGAGAATGCTGCAGAGCATTCAGACGGACGAGGCGCGGCACGCGCAGATCGGCGGCCCCGTACTGCAGGTGCTGATGCAAGAAGCCCCGGAGTATGCGCAGGCGCTGGTGGACAAGTGGTTCTGGCGAACCTGGTTGTTCTTCGCCGTGGTGACCGGCTTTGCCATGGACTACCTGACCCCGCTGGAGAGGCGCACCCAGTCCTTCAAGGAATTCGTCGATGAATGGATCCTCGATCAGTTTCAGCGTGTACTGAAGCAGTACGGGCTGAAGCGCCCCTGGTACTGGGACACCTTCCTGACCAGCCTCGACTACTATCACCACATGGTCTACGCGAGCGCCTACAGCTATCGCGCCACCGTGTGGTTCGACTTCGTACTCCCCGGCCCCAGCGAACGCGCCTGGCTCCGCGACAAGTATCCCGCATCGTGGGCCGAGTTCGAACCGGTGTGGGACCGCATCAGCGCGCGCTGGACGAAGTCCGGACCAGGCGTCGAATGGTACGTGCATGGCGCCACGCCCATAGGCTTCTGCAACCTCTGTCAGCTCGTGCTCTCGGGCGGTACGCCCCTTCGCAACACCGCACGCGTCGTGACGCTCGATGAGCGCAAGTACGTCTTCTGCTCGGAACCCTGTCAAAAGATCTTCGAGAACGAACGTGATCGCTACGCAGATCACCTGGACGTGGTGCAGCGAATCCTCGCGGGGCAAGCTCCGGGGAACGTGCTCGAGCTCCTGCGCGCGTATTTCGGCCTCAGCGAGGCCGAGTGGGGCAAGGATGTGCGGGCCGGAGCGTACCCATGGCTCCGGCGCGGCGCCAACGGCGAGCAGAAAGGCGGCGCCTGATGCTCCCGCTGCATGGCTTCGTGCGTGGTGACACCTGCGGTGTGCTCGTGCTCGTCGATCGCCAAGCGACGATCGCGACTCTCGCAGCGCTGCTGGCGCAGGCGGCCTCGATTCGCGTTGCGCCGGCTCGCGCCGCTGTCGTCTCGTGGAACGGCCGCGTGCTCGATGCGAACATGACGGTCGCAGGCGCCGGCCTGACAGCGCTCGACCGTGTCGAACTCGTAGCGGAGGTGCAATGACGGCGTTCCTTCCGGCGATGCGCGAGGATGAGCTTTGGGCTGGTGAAATGCGCGCTATCACCCTCGCCGGTCGGCGCGTGCTCTTGCTGCGCTTGCAAGATCGTGGAGTTCGCGCATACGTGGATCGCTGCGCTCACCTCGGCCTGCCACTCGGCGACGGGGCTTTCGCAGGCTCGGTGTTGACCTGCCGGCATCACTGTTACAAATACGACGCGAGCACCGGGTGCGGGCTCAAGCCCGCGAACGCGGCGTTGGTGCCGCTGCCGGTGCGGGTGATCGCGGGGGAAATCCTGGTCGGCCTCGGTCCGGCCCAGGACACGCCGCAAGACGTTGGAGAAGAGCACGACGCATGAGCGACGAACGTGCTGACCTGGTAGGTCCAGTGATTGAAGCCAGTGACGCGGGCCGCGCGATCGTGGCGGCGATTCTGAACACCAACCCCGGCGCCTTCGTGGAAGACCGCGGCGCCTACCTGCGGGTGCGTGCGGAGCGACGCTGCTTACTCACGCGCGAGGCGGCCGAACGTGAGCTCGGTCACTCGTTTCGTTTGCCAGCCGACCTCGAGCCGCTGATGCCGGCGTTCAAGGGACTGATCCGTATCGAGCCGGATGCGATCGAATGGAGCTTTCCGTCCCCATGAGCAGCCAGCGACGCACCTACTGGCATTTCGAGGGCCAGGGGCGCTTGCCCTCGGAGTACGACATCACGAGCGCGCGGCTGCTCTACCACCGCGAGCATGGGTTCTCCGTCGACACTCCAGTGGCTCGCTGGCACCGTTCCATGTGGGAGAGCCCGTCGCTGCGCGGCTCGGATTGGGAGAGCTTCAAGGATCCTCTGGAAACCACCTACACGGACTACGTGACGCGCCAGGCCGAACGCGAGAGCTTCGTCGATGGCCTGTTCCGGTCGATCGAGGGAACGGACCACGACGGCCGCATGGCTCGGGAGTGGCTGGAGCTACTCGCGAGTTCGCTACCCGTGCTGCGATTCCCCTGCCACGGGCTACAGATGCTCGCCGCACAGGTGGCTCAGTGGGCACCGACCGGGCGTATCGCCATGCTCGGCCTGTTTCAAGCGGCCGACGAAATGCGCCGCGTCCAACTGCTCGCCTACCGCATGCGCCAGCTGCAAGACATCGATCCGAACTTTGGCTCTGACAGCAAGCAACAGTGGCAGAGCAACGCCGTTTGGCAGCCTTTGAGGCGAGTGATCGAGCTCTTGCTGAGAACCCACGATTTCGGGGAAAGCTTCGTAGCGCTCAACCTGCTGTTGAAGCCGGCGTTCGATCGGGTATTCCTGCACGGCCTCGCAGAGGCCGCCGAAGCTCACGGCGACACGCTGTTCGACAAGTTGTTGTTCTCGTTGGGTGAAGACGCGGCCTGGCATCATGGCTGGGCACGCGCGCTGCTCGATCACACTCTGCGCAGCGACAGCTCGAATCAGGCAGCGATCGCGGGTTGGGTCGAACACTGGACACCAGAGGTCGAGGCTGCGCTCGCTTCCGCTGCGCAGCTGATTCACGTCCACCACAGCGTCCCAAACTCCGTCGAGCAAGCCTTGCGTGATCTGAACAGTTCCAAGTTTTTGCACGACGCCCACGGTGCAAGCACATGAATTCACTACAGATAGATTCTGCGCCCGTCACTCAACCGCTGAGCGAAAGCGAAGCTCGCTTTCGAACCATGGCCGACCATGCCCCGGTGCTCTTGTGGATGGCCAGGCCCGATGGCCTCTGCGAGTTCTTCAACCAAGGGTGGCTCCAGTTCACCGGGCGCAGCCTGGCACAAGAACTCGGGACCGGATGGGCAGAAGGCGTTCACCCGGGTGACCTCCAACGTTGTATGCATCTCTACTTCGAGAGCTTGGTCGATCGCAAACCGTTCTCGATGGAGTATCGGCTGCGTCGCCACGATGGTGCTTATCGTTGGGTCTACGATCAAGGAACACCGCGCTACGATACGGACGGGACGTTCGCTGGCTTCATCGGTTCGTGCACTGACATCACGGACCAGAGACAAGCCCGCGACGCGCTGGCGGAGCTCGCAGTAGAACTCGAAGAGCGCGTGCTGGAACGCACCAATCTCGCGCAAGAACGCGAAACTTTGTTGCGTGAAGTGCACCACCGAGTAAAGAACGATCTGCAGCTGATTTCGAGCGTGCTGAGCATGCAAGAACGCCGCATTACGAACACCGAAGCGCTCGATGCGCTGGCCGACTGCAACAGCCGAGTCCAGACCATAGCCTTGATCCACGAGCACATGTACAACTCCAAGAACCTGCAGACACTCTCGCTTTCGGAGCATGTCAAGAGCACCGCTGCTGGACTGTTTCGGGTGGCCACGCTCGACCCGGGCAAGCTCTCGCTGGAGGTTCAGGTCGAAGACGGCATCCTGATGCGCGTCGATCGCGCAGTGCCGTGCGGCATGATGCTGAACGAGCTGCTCAGAAATGCTCTGAAGCATGCGTTCCCTGCTGGCAGATCGGGCACGATCCGCGTCAAACTCGAGCGGCGCCCCGACTCGAAAGTCGTCTTGACCGTCTCGGACGACGGCGTCGGCATCGATCTGGACGCCCCCGAGGGCGGCTCGCTCGGCTGGCGGCTGGTGTTGGCGTTCGCAGAGCAACTGGAGGCCGAGGTTTCCTTGGACAACGAGCCAGGGTTCAGCGTCGCCATCGCGTTCAGCGCGGATGGCTGCAACAACTGAAGGAGAACCATCCTGATGACGTCTATCATGGTTGTCGAAGATGAGAGAGTCGTCGCGAAAGATCTCGAAGAGACCTTGGTTCGATTGGGTTACGAAGTGGTAGCCACCACTGCGTCGGGCGAAGAGTGCCTCAGGCTGGCTCCCGCGGGTAAACCGGACCTGGTACTGATGGATATTCGCATCAAGGGTAAGCTCGACGGCATCGAGACCGCAGCCCAGCTGAAGGCCCAGCTCGATGTTCCGGTCGTCTACCTGACAGCGTACGCAGACGAAGAAACCTTGGCCCGCGCGCGCTGCACGGAGGCGCACGGATACCTGCTCAAGCCGTTTCGCGCCGGCGAACTCAAGAGCTCCATAGAGATCGCGCTGGCCAAGCACCAGGCGGATCAAAAACTCAAGACGCGTGAGCGCTGGTTCTCGACCACACTGCGAGCACTCGGAGACGCGGTGATCGCCGTGGATCCCGAGTTGCGCGTCTCTTTCGCGAACCCAGTCGCCGAAGAGCTCACCGGCGTCGGCGCAGACCTGACCGGGCGCCGCCTGAACGAGGTGTTTCGCCTGATCAATGCCAGGACACGGCAGCCGCTCAAAGACCCTGTCCAAGAGGTGCTCACAGCACGCGTTCCGAGCCGGTTGCCGGCAGGGGCGCTGCTCGTGCGAGGCGACGAGACGGTCCCCATCGAAGATAGCGTGGCCCCCATCCTGGACGACCGCGGCGACTTGCTCGGTGCCGTGCTGGTCTTTCGCGACGCCCGTGAGCAAGAAGCGCTCCGCGAGCAGATCGCCGCCTCCGATCGGCTGGCAAGCCTCGGCACGCTCGCTGCCGGCGTTGCCCACGAAATCAACAATCCGCTCACCTACATAGCCGCGAACGCCAACTCGATGACCCGACAGCTCGCTGCCGTCCACGAGATGGTGAGCGCGCCTCACGAGTACTCGGACCTGGTGTGCGATCCACTCGAAGTGCTTGCCTCGCTGCAACAAGAGGTCACGGAGATCGAGGAGGGCGCGGAGCGGATCCGGCGCATCGTGGCCGATCTGGGAGTGTTCGCGCGTCCCGATCTGAGCCCCGGGAAGGGGGACGTTCTCCACGCACTGCAGTGGGCGCTACGTGTCACCGAGAGCACGATCAAGCAACGAGCCGCGCTATCGCTCGGCTTGGGAGCGACCCCCAAGGTCCACGGCGACGTGACACGCATCGGTCAGATCTTGATCAACTTGCTGGTGAACGCAGCGCAAGCGATCCCCGAAGGCAATCCCGAGGAACATCAGGTCTTCGTGTCGACCGCCATCGACCGTGGCGGTGTCGTCGTGAGCGTCCGGGACACAGGCTGCGGAATGACTCCCGACGTCATGCGCAGAATCTTCGATCCGTTTTTCACGACGAAGCCGCCTGGCAGCGGCACCGGGCTCGGGCTGTCGGTATGTGCGCGCCTGGTGGAGGCCATGGGTGGCGCGCTGACCGTCAGCAGCACGCCGGGCGTCGGTAGCACCTTCCGCCTCTGGCTGCCGAGCGCAGAAGACGCCGAAGCCAAACCGCCCCCCGTCACCGCGGACGAACGTCGGCGCATCCTGGTGGTCGATCACGATCGAGCGGCTGCCTGTTCGATCGCGCGCATCCTGGCGGAAAGCTACGACGTCGTGGTCGAGCACGATGCACAAAGCGCCATGACGCGGCTGGCCGACGATCCGGAGTTCGACGTGTTGCTGTGCGATCTGATCTTGCCCGAGCTCGCCGGCGTGAGCCTGCACCGCGAGCTCTCGTATCAAAAGCCCGAGCTCGCGGAGCGTCTCGTCTTCCTCACCGGAACGTTCACTCAAGAGGCGTCCGAGTTTTTGGCGCGCGTGCGAAACCCACGCGTGTCCAAGCCTCCGATACCCGAGGAACTCGAACGTTGCATTCGTTCGATCCTTGCCCGAAATTATTGCTGACGAGCGCGGCCCGTACGCGCCGACCGCGAGCCCTGTGCTCCGTAGGCACCGACCGCACGAGCCATGTGGCCCGTACGCGCCGACCGCACGAGCCCTGTTCCCCGTACGCGCCGACCGCGAGCCCTGTTCCCCGTACGCGCCGACCGCACGACCCATGTGGGCACCGACCGCACGAGCCCTGTGGCCCGTACGCGCCGACCGCGCGAGCCCTGTGGCCCGTACGCGCCGACCGCACGAGCCCTGTGGCCCGTGGCCGTGCAGCGCGCCACCGCACGGATGCAAACGGGGATCCCTTGAGCGTGGCCCGCGAGATGCACATTGGCCCGTGCCTTTGACAGACTTTGGATGAGCTCTTTAGTATACGCACACCCGCGCGTCCGTCAAGGTTGTTTGCGTCGTTTACGAACGAGCCAGGTCGTTCCTATTCGCACGTCCCGGGCGGCGTAGTGGCGGTGCGGGAGCACCGGGAATCCATGTTCACATAGTGAGTGTTCGGTGAGAATTGTCTTGACGAGATTCTCGTGCCCGTGAGGGGCGCGCTGACGCCTTCCGATGTGATGTAACGAGGTTTTTTCCGAATTTCTCTCGAAACTGCGACAGGCGGCCTGCCAGAGCCTGCAATCGGCAAGTGTGACGCGCAGGGGCGTCTCGTCCCGACGAGTGCCCGAAATGTTCATGGTACAAGTGGGGATGACCGCGACCCATCCACCCGAGGCTTCGAACCCGCAGCTGGAACGACTGAGCGACCAGGCGCTACTCACCGAGTTCAACGAGCTGGTGCGGCAGGACCAGCATCACGTCGCCAGCCTGCTCCGGCACATCGACGTCATCGATCG
>JAICQQ010000090.1 GCA_025937785.1 Polyangiaceae bacterium | reverse complement strand
TAGACGCTCCAAGAAGCTGCGAGCCGCTTCGAACTGCCTCGGCGTCGCGCGCTGGGTCAGGTCGCCGGTCACTACCACGGCGTCGGGTGCGAGCTCACTCGTGAGCGCGAGCAGCGGCTCCACGGTCTCGGCGCGCAAGGCGCCGAAGTGCAGGTCGGAAAGATGGAGGATGCGCGGCACCGGCTCGTCATGCCTCCGCTTGCGGCGCGCGCACACGCAGCGCGCGGGGGCGACTCTTGAGGCTCAGGAACGACTGAGCCGGCCGCACCTCGGCGTCCAGGGAGATCGGGATGCGGGGGAAGGTCCAGAGCCGTGCGTGCTGCGTGAGTACGACATCGAGCTCTGCTCCCGGCAGTCGTGGCGCCAGTGGCGGCCCGAGCCGCGCAGCTTGAATCGCCATGCTCATCAGGTCGATAGATCGGTCAGTTGCGGGTAGGTGAATCGCGAGCAGGCCGCGGTCGAAACTGCGCCTGTCTTCGGCCTCGGGCAGCGGGTTGTTGGTCACGAGCACGGCCGAGACACGGTGCGGCAGGGCTCGACGTTCGAGCTGCAGGCGGAAGGTGAAGCGACGTCTGCGGCGCGAAACTTCCCACGCAGCGAGCGCGGTGTCGACGATCCAGCGAAACCAGCGCGGCCAGCTCGGGTGCTGCTGGCGCCGCTTCTCGCGCACACGAACGATTTCTGGATACACGCCGAGCATACAGGTATTGAGGAACACTTCGCCGTTCACCTCGCCGAGATCGACGCGCTGATCCACCCCGTGGGCCAAGGTCGCCAATGCGCCTTCGAGATCCATGGGAATGCCGAGCGAACGGGCGAAGCGGTTCATGGTGCCGAGCGGCAGGATACCGAGTACGTGCTCCGTGCCAGCCAACAGGCTAGCCGCGACCCGCAGCGTTCCGTCGCCGCCGCCGACGACCACCAACGTCGGCTCCTCGCCGAGCTTCTTTTCGAGAAGCTGGCGCACGCGATCAGGCGGCACGAGATGGGTGCTGACTTCGAGATGGGCGGCTCGCAGCGCTTGCTCCAGCTGCGGGAGCGCGTCGCGCACCGGCCCGGCGGTGCCGGAGCGTTCGTTGATGATGACCAGAGCTTCGCGTAACGCCGCGCGCGAGCCTGTCCCAGAAGTGGGCGGACTCGACTCGAGCGCGTCGGGATTGAGGGCGGCGTCGGACTGCATTCATGGCGGGATTGCACGGCGAGTGCCAAACGTCCCGCACCAGCACTAGAAAGTAACCTATGGAATCCACTCATGAATCATCTCAGAGTTTGGTAGACCATGGCTCCCGTCACTCACTCCCCTGCCGCAGCGAGGCGCGCTGCCTCGCGCACGGCCGCTCGGAGCGCGCGCTTTGCGTCACACGGCGCGTCGCCTCTGGCTCAATCCCGCGAGCCCGTGCCCCTGGCGCGCTTCGATGCCTACCGGGCAACCCGCGTACGTCTGCATGCTGAGGCGCCCGTGGACGCCCGAAAAATCACTACGGACGCAGTGTTCGTGCGTTCCAGCTCTGACAGATTCTGGCGGGCCACCCGTGAAGGCTTGCGTTAACGTGACCACCTGTTGCTCACCGCGAGCAGGGTCCGCTACTCTGAGAATATAGTGGCCATGAAGTGGGTGCTCGGGCTACCGCCCCTGATCTTGTTCCATGCCGGCGCTGCTGCAGCGGCGCCGATCGACTCCGCGAGCGCAGACGTGGACGGTACACCCACCCGGGCGATCACGTGGACGGATCGGAGCGGCGCGGGCCGCACCGTGCACGTGCTCACGGACAACCACCGGATCGTCCGCTATGCATACAGCATCGATGGCGAACCGGTCGTGGACGACGCCGTGGGCGACTACGGCATCGGGAACTTCGTGAACCACGGGGGCTGCGACGCTGGCGCGGTGGTGACATGGGCCGGCGTGCTGGATTACAGTGCCGAAGCGGTGCTGACCGGCCCGCACCACTTCATTTGGCGCAGCACGTTTCGGTTCTCGATGTGCTCGCATCCCGAGGTGGCCTGGCGTGTCACCAACGACTACCTGTTCGTCACCGGCGACGATGGCTTCGTGCAGACCGCCAGCTACGACTCGAGCGATCTCGACAGCGCAGAGCCGGTCGGTGACGACATGCGAGGCCCGTACAACCAAACGACCTGGCCAGGGGATGGTCCCATCAGCGGGTTCGGTTGGGGTTCGGAATACAAGTTCGTAACGCTCGAACCCATTCCGGATGGCGACGCCAACGTTGCCGGCGGCGTAACCGTGGCGTGGGATTGGTCGGTGCCGAATAGCATACCCTACGTGTGGGAGTGGGCCGACCCCGCCGAAGGCGGGGCAGTCGATCGCGAATACGGGATCGTCCAGAACCAACCCTATGCAGAGCAGGACTTCGGCGGCGGGTTCTATGGATGTACGGACTGCTTTCCCAACCCCCCGCCGACACAGGGCGAAGCCTTGCCGGCTGCTTGGGCGATGCCGAGCCAGATGAGCTCGTACGACAGCAATTATCGCTCCGGACGCATTACTTGGGGCCAGACCTATGGCACCTTCGAGAACGGTCACCCCAACGATACCGGCACGATTGCCGCCATGGGTGACGAGTTTCGGCCGGTGAACGCCTGGAGCTGGACGCACGTGGTGGGCAAGTTCAGCGACGCGGGGGTGGCAGCGCGAGTGCGTGATACCGAAAACGCATACGCCACGTCCTTCACGGCAGAGGTGGGGCATGTTCACACGGAAGGGCCGCGTGGCCCGGGCGACTTCGTGGGGCCTGCGCTCGGAACCATGCCGCGCATCACCTGGTCGAATCCAGGGTTCGATTTCGTATATCGAACTTGGAACGTCGACGCGGTGGACGGCGCGGCCACGGTTACGTTCGACGTGCGCGAGAGCTTACGGCACCCCACGATCGTGGTCCACGATTTCCCCTCCGCAGCTCCCAGTGTCGTGCTCGATGGGGCAGCGCTGATACACGAGTCCGACTACTACGCCTCGTACGACACCGCGGGTCGCAAGCTCTGGCTCACGCTCGCGTCGGACCTCGCAAGCGGCGCGCACACGCTCGACCTCGAAGCCGATGCTGCCGCAACGGGCGGCTCGAGTGGGACGGGCGGTTCGGGTGGAACGGGCAGCTCGGGCACCTCGGCCGGAACGAGTGGCGCGGCAGGTGAGTCGGGCGAGAGCACGAGCGCCGGAGGGTCCCTGCCTGAAACCACTGGCACCGACGCCGGCGCATCCGACGATGCCAGCGCAGCTTCGGCCACCACCTCGAGCGGCGCTGGCGGCAGCGGTTCGAGCGACGGTGGCTGCGGTTGCCGTCAGAGTCCGAGTGCGTCCCCTCACTCCACATTGCTGGGAGCGGTCGTGTTGCTCGGCTGCGGCCGACGACGGCGCATGCGGCGCTCGTAGTCGTTGCTAGCGCCATCGAGCACCAGCGCGGGGATCGCAATGGAGCGCGCCATCGACGCTATCTGTACTTGCGCTCGTGTCGATCGAGAATCTTCTCGATCTTGTCAATCGCGCCGTCGAGAAGCCGTGGCAGCTCTGCGTCCTTGGGTGGCAAAGTCTTCATGTGGGCGGGGCAAAAGGTTCTCACTTCCTCGAAGAGCCCACGCAGCTCCTTCAGCCACCCTCGGAATTCGCTTACGGCCCGTGGCCTTTGCTGGAGCACCCCTGGCAAAGTGGGGTGAAACCGCAGTCCGCCGACGAGCGGCAGGTTGATCCAGGTGAGCGTGTCATCGACGTGCAGAGTGCCAGAACCAGGGTGGAAGGCCAACACGGAGGCGAAGTGCAGCCGTTCGTTCTCAGGAACGAAGTCCACACCTCGCGGTACTGAAAACCTCAAGTCGTCGGCGAACAGGGCGCCCAACTCCGTGCTGTCGGTTCTGGTCGCCTCCCAACGGAAGTGCGGAAACCGAGTTACGTGTCGTTCCGTGCCATAGAGCTTGGCATTCGGAAAGAGCTCGACGAGACGGGCCACGTGCAGAGTGTGAAACGGATGGAGATTCAGGATGGAATCGACGGCCTTACCGCCGTCTGTCAGCTCGAGGAGCCGTGCCAGAGTGCCTGCGTCGGGGCTGTAGCTGTCGAGCAGCGTAAATCGGCCCGACGCCATACGGACGGCGGACATCTGCGTGCCTACGTCGAACACGCCCGCAAGCCTCAACGAGCCCCGTATGTTCCAGAAACCTGGTCCCGTTTCGACCCATGTGTCCGCCATGGGGTTGGTTGTAGCGGGAGCCTAAGTGTGCGCAAGCACTCCTACGGCGCGGCGCTCGGACGATCGTCCACCCGAGGCGGACGATGCACTCGCACGCGGGGGTTCTTCTCCCACCACAGCCAGTTTCTGAACAAATCGCAGATGAGTTCGGCATCGGCCTGGGTCCCCGAATGCGGCGCCGATATGTCGCCCTTGACCTCGCAGATAACGAGCGCCTCGATGCTTGGCTTCTGACGCGCAGCAAGCCGCAAGGCGGCACACGCTGCGGAGCCACTGCCGTAGTACCCGACAGCCAACCCTTCGCGGAGCCGCCGCTTCTCCGCCCACCGGTCCACGGCCCTCACGCGCTGCGCCAGGCGCTCGACATCCTGTCGAACCTGCTCCGTCGCAACCTCCATCGCGGCTTCGTCCTTGGTCATCAGGTCGACCCGGAGCGTCATGATGCGGGATCGATGGAGCTGCGCGATCAGTAACTGCTCGGCGCGGCGGCGGGCGTTGCCACGATGAGCGCACACGAGCACTACCAGACCCGAGCCGCCGCGGACTTGCATGTATTCGCCCGAGAGCACGACTCCATCCGCGGGAATGCTCACGTGTTGCGCACCATTCTGGGTTTCGCTGTCCATGAAATCCGCTCTTTCAAATTGTGGACCAAGTGCGTTCGACGCCGACTGCGTAGGATGGTGCCTGGATCAGTACGAAGCCTCGAGGCCATGCGCCCCAGCGGGGCGCTGTGCAGCAGGCCCCCGATCCGTGGGCGTGATGCGCTCGTCCCGCCTGGAGTAGCCAGCAGCGCTGATAGCGTGCGACAATCCGGCCCCACATGAATTCGCCTACTGTTCGTCCGTGCGGGGGTCGGGCGCGGGCCGCAGCTGTGATCGTGCTCGCCACGCTTCTGGCATTGGCCTGTGGTGGCAACGACGGCCCCGCCCCCAAGCCTCCTCCGCAGCCCTCCTCGAGTTTCTCCAATAGCACGCCTTCAGCGTCGCGCGAAAGCTCCGCGGGATCGCACCGCGCTGTTGGCGAAGCTGACAGCACCGGGCCTACCCAGACCAACACGACCGGAAACGCTGCGGACGCCGCTAGTAACGCGACCGTGATTGGCACTGAAGGCTGTGGCCGTGTAGCAGCAGCCGATGCCAAGGTCGATCACTCCGCCACGAGGCGCATCGTGGTCTTGGGTTCCTCGACGGCGGAGGGGAAGAACGCGAAGGATCCAGCGAATGCTTGGGTCGCCCGCTATACGAAGCACGTGACCGCGGAGTTTCCGAACTTCGTAATCGAAAATCTAGCCGTGGGCGGCTTCACCACCTACCGAATTCAGCCGACTGGCTACGTACCACCAGCGAGGCGTCCCGCTCCCAGGCAGGCGCACAATATCACCGCTGCGCTCGCGCTCGCTCCCGATGCCATCATCGTCAATCTTCCCAGCAACGACCAATCCGACAGTTTCACCCTCGCTGAGCAGATGGACAACTACGAGCGCGTCGCTCAGCTCGCCCGCGAAGCTGGCGCCTTGCTTTGGGTCACTACCACACAACCGCGAAACTTCGACAAGCCCGCGCAGCTCCAGGACTTGATGGACGCGAGAGACGCGATCAAAGCCCGGTTCTCGCCCCACGCGATCGACTTCTGGACGAACATTGCAAACGCCGACGGTACCATCCACGCTTCATACGATTCCGGCGACGGCGTGCACCTGAACGACGCAGGGCACGGTGTCCTGGCGCAGCGGGTCATTTCCTGTGCGATCCCGCAAGTCATCCTGAGCAGCAAGCCTCCGACCGCAGTGCGCGACTGATGCAACGCCCCCGCTATGCAGCTGGTACTGCGCGTTTCACTGGACATGAGCGGAAACACACAGGCAGCGGAAACACACAGGCAGCCTGCGTTCGCACAGCCTTCTCTCGGCCCCGGTCCCTGTCACCCTTCAGCAGTTGGCCGCTAGTGCCGTAGCGTGCCACGATCCACTTTCGCGATAGTCTCTCTTCCTACAGAGGCACACGCGGGGGCACAGCGAGGGATGCAGCTTCTATGACCCAGACCGATCGCCCTAGCACGAAATCAGATGCCGTTCGCCCATGCAGGTTTCGGGTTCGGGCGCGGGCCGAAGCAGTCATCGTGTTGACCACGCTCCTGGCATTGGCCTGTGCAAGCCACGACGGCTCCGCCGAGGCTTCATCCTCGAGTTCCACGAGCGCCGTGACGGCGTCGAACGACAGCTCGGGTGGCTCGGGTGGCTCGGGCGGCTCCGGCAGCGCAGCGGACGCCAACACCACCGGCAACGCCGCGGGTGGTTCTGGCGGCGCAGCGGACACCAACACCACCGGCAACGCCGCGGGTGGTTCTGGCGGCGCAGCGGACACCGACACCACCGGCAACGCCGCGGGCGGCACTGGTGGGACGACCGTGATCAACGCCGAAGCCTGCGGCCATGTAGCAGCAGCCGATGCCAAGGTCGATCACTCCGCTCAGGGGCACATCGTGGTCTTGGGCTCGTCCACCGCAGAGGGCAAGAACGCGAAGGACCCGGAGAACGCCTGGGTCGCCCGCTATACGAAGCACGTGACCGCAGAGTTTCCGAACTTCGTGGTCGATAATCTAGCCGTGGGCGGCTTCAACACCTACCGCATTCAAGCGACTGACTACGTTCCGCCGGAAGGGCGTCCCACTCCCAGGCCGGAAAGCAACATCACGGCTGCGCTGGCGCTCGCTCCCGACGCCATCATCGTCAATCTTCCCAACAATGATCAAGCCGAAGGCTTCACGCTGGTCGAACAAATGGATAACTACGAGCGTGTTGCTCAGCTAGCCAGCGACGCTGGCGTATTGCTCTGGATCGCGACGCCACAACCTCGAAACTTCAGCGAGGCCGCGCAGCTCCAAGACTTGATGGACGCGCGAGATGCAATCACGGACCGGTTCTCGCCCCACGCGATTGACTTCTGGACGAACATCGCAAACCCCGACGGCACCATCCAGGCTGCATACCACTCGGGCGACAACGTGCACCTCAACGACGCAGGGCACGGCGTGTTGGCGGAGATGGTCATTTCTTGCGCGATACCGCAAGTGATCCTGACCAGCGAGCATTGACGCAGACGCGAGCTGCTGCACCACGGCCGTAGCGTCACGCTCCTATCACGTAGCGCGACCACCTCCCGAGCGCCCGCCTAGCCAATGCGCAGAGCGCGAGATCGCCCGCTAACAGAAGCAGCACGAAGACGAAGGAAGCTATCCAGAGCAGCACGGGCACGTCGGGGACCGCTCGGTACATCAGAGATCGCACTGCCAGACAACCGACCAACGGATGGGTGAAATACAACGCGAAGCTGTACGTGGCGATGGTTCCCAGCAGGGGAATGTCGTGCTTCTCCCAGCGTCGTAAGGCGCCGAGAACGAGGCAACAAACCGAAATCTTCTGAACGTAGAAGCTCGATTCGGTAACGTTGATCCAGCCGATATAGTACGACCTCGTGTGCAGCGCCGCGATTACCGTGCTGGACAGGACCACAGCGCCCACGAGCGACCATCGATGCGTGCGGACGAACCTCACGAATGCCGGATAGTCGGTCGCAGCCAAGCAGCCGAGCAAGTAGACAGGGAAGAAGTACATGAACTGGGGTGGCGTCATGTCACCGGTTCGCGTTCCCAACAACGGCAGTGGACTCGCCAGGGTACACAGCCAGCGGAACGGCTTGGGAGGAATCCTCAACAGCAGCGGGCTGACCAAGAACAGCACCGCTACGAACGGCACGTACCAATAAGAGCCCACGGCGGTGCCATGCCATAGGGTTTGCGCGAGTCCTCCGAGCCAACTCGGGTCTCCGCTACTGATCGCGCCTGGATGCTTCACCACGAATACCAGCGTGGAGAACAGCGTATACGGCAGCAATACGTACAGGAGCTTCGTCTTGTAGTAGCGGACCGCGTTGAAGTTGGCGGACAGATGAGTGAACAGAAACCCGGAAATGAAGAGAAAGTACATGGTACTGCTATGAAAAAGCAGTTGCCGGGTCGAATAGAGCGCTGACCGGTGCTCACTGCCCGCTGGCAGGTCCCACAGGTGAGCAAAGAGAATGCACACGATCGCGAATGCTCTGAAGTAGTGCACGTGGCGGAGGAACCGCGAGTCTTTGGCTCGCGCGCCTCGCTCCCCGGAACCCGCGTTGTCTCGCGCGTTCGAGCTGACCTGTGAGCTCGCGATACTCACTTCGCCAGCAACTCCAGAAACACCGATCGTCACGACCTAACCTCGATCGCGGGGCGCCAGCTTTCGTGAGCGCCTGACTTCTGCCAACAGGACATCTTCGAGCATCCTTGACGTTGAACGAACATATCGGCGCCACCGCGCGCCCATGTCTTGCAAAGATGCACCTCGCACTCATCACTGACACCTGACAAAGATTATTGACGCGTGCGAACCGTGCGGCCTGTAGCAACCACTCAGCAACGCATGACATTCACTCGAACGCTCCCGACGGCACGCAGACGAATCACTCGAAGCGACCACGCTACTGGACACCTCCGGCCCGCGACGCGGGCCATCGTCAAGCAGAATTGACCGACCCGGACCCGGTGCGCTCGCGCTACGGATCGAGGACACTGAGCGACTCTTTTCGTGAATTTTCGTTCGCGCGCTGGTGCGCCCGAGGCTGAAACTTCGACGGCGAGCGGTGCACGGGTGGCAATCCCTGCGAAACACTGGCCCCGCATCGGCTCGTGGCTGGTATTTTGAGGCGTGGGCATCAGGGCTATGAGGAGACTGGACGGGCACATGAAGACGCGTAGCTTTTCGATCGACATCACTCCGTGGACTTGCCTGGCGGCAGCCCTGGGTCTGGGCGCCTGTGGCAGTGCCGAACGCGCGTCAGGCACTAGTGATGCCGGTGCCAGCACCAGCACGAACGCGAGCAGCGCGACGGCGACCGTCGGCGGCGGCGGCGGCTCGGTAGGCACGTACGGCCCCACGACGACTGGGACCGAAGGCACGCTGACCGACGGCGGTAGCGCGAGCTCGGTCACCAGCACCACGAGCGACAGCTCCGCGGGCGGCGCGGGGACCGAGAGCACCACCTCCGCCAGTTCTACGGGAGGCGCAGGCGGCTCGGGCTCGGGAGCAGGCGGCAGCGCGGGGGGTCCGGAACTGGAGTTGTGCAACGAAGAGATTTGCGTCCCGGGGGCGGTCTGTGGCGAAGACCTTATGCGTTGCGAATGCGCCGACGGGTACATCGGCGATGGTTCGTATTGTCTGTCGACCAGCCCGTGCGAGAATTCGCCTTGCCTCAACGGTGGCACGTGTCACCCGACGATCGGCGATCGTGTCGTGTGCACCTGCCCCACCGGCTTCGGCGGTGTGCACTGCGAGGTCTCCTGCACGGGCGAAGTCGAGTTTCCGGACAACGCATTCGCCAGCGTAGTGCGGGATGCGGTCGGGGTGGAAGCTGGCGAACCCATCATGGCCGAGGCGCTTGCCGACCTCACCAGCTTTTCGGTCTCTGACACACCGATCACCGATCTCACGGGTATCGAGTGCATGACCTCGCTGAGGTCCTTGTCGATGAACACGGTCGGGCTGACCGACATCACTCCGCTGGCTGCGCTCTGGCGCCTCAATAGCCTCAACCTGCAATGCAACTCGATCACCGATCTCTCGCCAGTCGGCTCACTCATTCAGCTCATGACGCTGAGTTTAGCCAAGGGCTCGACCTGCGATGTCCCCGGGCAGGTCACCGATATTAGCCCTCTCAGCGACTTGGTCGCGCTAATGACCCTGGACCTCGCCGGGCACGACATCGAGTCGCTGACCCCGCTGGCATCGCTGAAGTATCTCGACTTTCTCGTGCTGGCCTACAACGCGAACGTGGCATCGCTCGAGGGCCTCGAGCCTCTGGACTATCTCACCTATTTCGTAGCCACCGACACCCAGGTCAGCGACCTCGCCATCTTCGAGGGACACCCGACGCTGGAAACGCTCTGGCTCAGCGGATCGCAGGTCTCTGACCTCGGCCCGCTCCTGACGGCAGATCGGCTGCGGGAGCTCTACGTCGTCGCCACCGCAGTCGACTGTGAAGCTCAGGCCGACAATTTGGCCGCGCTCGAGGCCAATGGTGTGTACGTGAGCTCCGACTGCGAGTAACTCCGCGCCGGAGTCTGATCCCTTGCGCGCGCGCTCGCCGTGCCGTAGATTTCGAACCGCGGGAGGTTGGCAATGTGGCAGATCCGTGGACTCTGGGGGATTGCGCTGATGGGTTCGCTCGGCGGCTGCGCGGCGCAAAGCATGGAAGAGCCGGCGCAGGGCGATGGCAAAGCAGCTCCGGTCGCCGCAAGCGAAGCGTGTAGTGCTGCGCCTCGAGGATCGCTGAAACCGGAGACAGAAGCGGCGTTTCAAGACCTGATCGTCGGAAGCTGGCTGCTCTGCTCCCCCGAGTCCACCTTCGGGACGACCGACGAACAGGGCCTCGTCATCTACTCGGACTACCGCTGGGCCAAGCTCTTCGACGAGGGCGCTGGCGAGTTGGTGCCGGGGGTCGGCTGGGGTCTCGAGGGAACGTGGGAGTCACTCGACACATCGGACGTGAACGGTCCGGGCGTGTACCAGCTCAACCTGAACATCGACGGCTCGGGGACGGTGATCACGATCCCCGTGCTTGCCGAAGAGCCCGTGTACATGCGTCTCGACAACAACGGGGTCTTCGTCGGCGACTACGTTCAGCTCTGAGTGCAGCGCGGCGCGCCCATGACGGCGCTGCGCGCAGCGTGACTCGTGGGAACCGGGGGGTTCAGTGGTGGAGCGCGACGCCCGACCACACACCGATTCGCACGCTGCGCGCCAGCCACGCCTGGACCTGCTGCGGGAGCCCCGCGCGCTCGCCCGCCGGAAGCTGCTGCTCGAGCCGAGCCAGCGCCACTCCGACCGGGTGCTCGAAGAGTTCCTCATAGAGTCGCGCTTCGGTTCGCTCGAGCTTCACGTGCCCCACGCCGCGCTGGGTGCGCACTAGCAGCCAGGCAACGGGCTCGAGCGAGGGCGCCGGCGCCGGCAGCGGCTTCTGCGAGCTGCGCGAGAGCGCTTCGACCCGCAGCTCGACGAGAGGATAGTCGAGCCAAATCAGGGCCACCGCGGGCGAGCGCTCGAGCCGAGCTTCGGCCAAACGAGGTGCGTCGGCCGGGCTGATGGCAAATGCGCCCGCGGCAGGCGCCACGAATACGGCGCGCCATGCAGCGTCGAGGCGAACCGCATCCGCCAGGGCCGTGGGCGCGAGCGGAGGTGCCGGCGCGGCCGCGCTTCGGAGCGCAGCCTCCCCCTCCCCTTTCAGCAACTCGAGCAGGTAGACGCTGAATCCGATCGCGACCGGATCGAGCTCGCGCTGGGTGGGTGGGTGCGCTTCCAGGTACAGCGACGCGAGCCCGTTGAAGCTCCAGTGACCCAAGAGCTGCGCAGTGAGTGGGTACGCTCGCTGCAGCACCGAGAACAACCGAAACCAATACTGGCGGTTGTAGACGGCGAGACGCTCTCGCGCGCTCAGCGCGAGCGCTGTAACGGCGTCGCCGACCAACGTCTCCGGATACTGCGCGAGGTTCGCGCGCAAGGTCCCGCTATTTCGATCGAGCGGGGTCCTGATCAGCGCGCCGAACTCGCGCTGAAACTCGGAGAGCGAGGTGGGAGGCTCGATCATGCGCGCACCTGGCGCGCCCTCGAAAGCTCGCCCAACAGCTCGGGCATCGGAGGGATCGCGTCATCCCACTCGAGCAGCGTCGGGAAGGGACCACCGCGTTGCCAGGCCCAACGATACAGATCCCATACCGCGTCCAGCACGGGACGGTCGTGAGTGTCGACGAGCATGCCACTCGCATCTTGGCTCGGACCAGCGAGATGCACCTGCAACACCCGCGCGAAATCGACGGCAGCGAGGTAATCGTGCGGATCGAAGCCGTGGTTGACGCTCGAAACATACACGTTGTTGAGGTCGAGCATGAACCAACACCCGGATTCGGTCACGACGCGCGCATAGAACTCCCACTCGCGCATTTCAGAGCGCCCGAACTCCACGTACGTGGACAGGTTCTCGATGCCGAAGGGCCGCTGCAAATGGCGCTGCACACGCTCGGCGCGGCGCACGGCCAACTCGACCACCTCTTCCGTATACGGCACCGGCAACAGATCGTGGTGCTGGATCCCATGCGCCGCGGTCCAGCACAGATGGTCCGTCACGAACTCTGCCTGCACGAGGTCAGCCAGGCGCGCCACTTCGTCGAGGTATTTCGCATCGGGAGCTTCGGGCCCGAGCAGGTTCAGTGTCACGCCGTGCAACACCACCGGGTAACGCTCGCAGATGCGCCGGAGATGCCTCTTGGGCGGCTCGGCGTCACCCAGGAAGCTCTCGGTAATTAGCTCGAAGTAGTCGAGCACGGGCCAATGTTCGAAGATGTAGTCGTAATGCGGGAGGCGCAGCCCAAGCCCCAAAGCGTCGCGCGCGAGGACCATCGGTTCGAGACCCTGTGCCGGATCGCCACCCGTGGCAAGCTCGTGGTACACTGCCCAGATGAATACTCTGCGCGTTCCTTCGTTGCTCAAGGCCGCCGTCTTGGGCCTGCTCGCTTCGCAGACCGCCTGTAGTTCGAGCGATTCCGAGGACAACGAGGGGGTCACCTCGAGCAAGGTCATTGTCGACCTCAGCCTGGAGGACTTCACGGTCATGTGCGACGAAGCCCAAGGAACCGTCGAAGTTCATCCGAGCTGCGGTGGCGTCGTGAGCGGCAGGGGCTTCTCCTACGATACCGACACCGACGTTTTCACCGAACACAGCTGCCAGGGGTACAACACCTGCGCTGGGTTCAGCTGCGTCCTCGAGTGAGGCCTTGGGGACAGGGCAGCCACGCGGGCTGCCTAGCTGTCCATGCTGAGAGGTTTGCGCTCGAGGGGCCGCAGGTCAGCAGCCCTGGGAATTCGCAGGCGCTGCTCGCCTCGTTGCTGCTCGGCCTGCGTCGCCGCCGCCTGGGACGCTGAACTCTACCTCAGCGGGCCCGTTGTATCGGTGACGCCGATGACGTCCGGCCGATACCGCTGCTCATTCGGCCGGGGCCGGCATCCGCAGGGCGGCTTGCTCCGCGCCCGCGAGGCTGCGCACCGTCGTGTGCAACCAGACCAACGAAACCACCGTGACGCCCGTCAACAGGTAGAAGCAAACTTCTGGACGCCGGAAGAGCTCTTCGCTGTAGCCGAAACCGAGCGGGAGCAGGAAGCCACCCAAGGCGCCGAGCGTACCGACCAAGCCACCAACCAAGCCCACGTCGTTCGGGTAGTACTCCGGGACGTACTTATAGACGGATGCCTTGCCGATGCCCATGCCGACGCCGAGCAGCAAGGTCGCGATGAAGAATACCGGCAGCGGCAGCAGACTCGAGGGCAGACACAGCACGAGACTGATGAGCGTCATGCTGACGAACACGAAGTAGGTCACGACACGCCCGCCGAACTTGTCGGAAAGGTAGCCGCCGAGCGGGCGCAGCAAGCTGGCCGGGAAGATGAAGGCCGCGGTGAGGAACGCGGCGGTCGCCAGCGACACCTGGTACACGCGCGTGTAGTACGCCGGCAGCCACATGCTGAGCGCCACGTAGGCGCCGAAGACCACCACGTAATAGAGCCCGAAACGCCAGACCCGCACTTGGCTCAGAGGCTGCATCATCGAGCCGAGCGGGCGACCCTGCCCGGGCACGCGATCGTGCTTGGGCGCGAGCAAGTACAGCGCGACGGCCATCGCCACGAGCAGGACCGAGTAGAGCACGGGGATCGCGCGCCAGCCGCCGGGGAGCAAGCCACCGAGAGCGCCGGTAGCGGGAACCAGGAGCATCAACTTCGGCCCGAAGAGTTTCGTCACCGATGCACCGACGTTGCCGGCACCGAAGGTGCCGAGCGCGGCCCCCTGCTGCGCGCGCGGGAACCACGCGGCGTTCCAGGCGATGCCGACGGAGAAGCTGTTACCGGCGATACCGAACAGAAACGCGAGCGTCATGGCCTCAGCGAAGCTCTCGACGCGACTCATCAGGAAACATGGGATTGCGGTCCACAGCAGCATGGCGACCATCAGGCGCTTGCCACCCACCCGATCCGCCAGGACGCCGAAAGGCAACCGAAATAGGGAACCGCTGAGCACGGCGATCGCGGCCAGCCAGGTGAACTGCACGCCGCTCAGGCCGAGCTCCTTTTTGATGGGAACCGCGAGCACCCCCAGCATCAGCCACACCGCAAAGAGCAGCGTGAATGCCGTCGTCGAAAGTATCAGGACACGGTGTGCATCGGAGCGAGAGTCGACCGGATTGCTCATGCTCTCGATCCTCCCGGTTCCATGTTTCTGCCCTGCGTCGGACGCCTTTCATTTCAACCGGCTTTCACGTGGGGACAGCTTCGGTTTCGCAAGTACCGTTTGTTTCCAGTGGGTATCACGGCTCGCGAACGCGCGAACCTGGTTGGATTTCTCGACCAGGTCTCGGCACCGACAAGATTGTCGCGGCTCCCGCGAAGCCAAAGCGCCGACCCCCCCAGAGGGTTTCTGACCCTCCGAACCGGCTATCGAAAGGAGATCTCTTCGGATGTCTGCAGCACCACGGATCCGTTCAACGTGATGATCGGGGCGTCGAGTTCACTCGAGTAACCCAACTGAAAGCGATCCACGGCCGCGTCGCTTTCGCCAGTGGGTCCAGTGATGTACAGGCTCCTCGAGTAGGAGTCGAAGAAGTACTCGACGTCGACCCCCAGCTTGATGGCAAGGCGACCGTCCTCGGTATTCAACGCGAGCTGGGCATGCACACGATAGCCATTGGACTCTCGGCAGAGCCCCGTTTCGTCGAAACTGAGCTCCGCAGTCAACGGAGAGGTGGTCCCGTCCGCCCACACGGCTTCCATTTCCGGTATCGACTCCCACGTATCGAGCACGTCTGAAAGCGCGACGCGCGGGTCCTCGCTCGTGTCGAGCTCGAAGCCACCGAAGGGGCAATAGCCCCAACGGCTGATTGACGTGAAACTCGACATGCAGTGGCTTTGGTAACACCACGTGTAATCGGCCAGCACATCGCCGGCGAAAACGCCCGGCCCAAATTGAACCGCCAACTCCCCCGCCCCCGTCAGTTCCACGGAGTCGGGCGCCCTGGATTCGGCGCGCGGCGCATAGCTTCCGGTCAGCTCGGCGAAGGTCAGAGGAATCGACAACCGCGCGAAATCGGCCGAGGTGGTCGTCAATATGGTGGTGAATTCCTCATCGAAGGCGCCGTCCTCACTCTTGAGCTTCACGTTCACGTCGATGGCCAAGGCGCTGGTGCAGTAGGGCGAGCTTTCCGGAATGTGCGCGCTCCAGATGTAGCGCGCCGTACCCAACGGCTCGATCTCGAGTTCAATCGTCGTGGATTCCCTGTCGAAGCTTACGCTGCCCACTCCCAGGTCGGTCCCGTAGACCAACGTCGCCCGGTGAGTGCCCGCCGAAAACGCGAGAATATCGCTGGGAGTCGCGCCGCTAATCACATACTCGTCCAGAGCTACCGGACTGCTCTCTCCCGTGCACTCGCAGTTGACGGTGCAGAAGGAACCGGTCGAGCCTATGGTTCCATCGACGCTGGCAGCGTCGGTACTCGCTGCACCCCCTCCCCCGCTCACCGTGGTCCCGGCGCCGCCGCCGCTCGCCACGGTATCGCCTCCGGTCGTGACGACGCCCGGCTCGCCAGTGGTCGACTCCGGTCCTGGCATGACTCCGGTCGTCGTGGCTTCGGAGGCACTCCCATCACTCGTCGCTGCTCCGTGTGCCGCCTCCCCTCCGCAGGCGCCCATCACCAAGGCGAGGCCCCAGAGCGCCGCGACCCTCCCCACCGTCTCCCCACACCGCGCCTGTTTTCCGTCCATCCATCCGGCAAAAGCAACCAGCGTGCCAGTGCACCCCAGCGCGATCGGAGCCGCATTCCGCGGGATCTGGCTGGGTCGCGTGCCAGCGCTGCGGCCAGCCTGTGCCAAAGAGTGCCATCCCTCGAACGCTGAGAGGTTCTTCAAGAAATGAACGCGCGCTGGGCGAGCCTTGCTGTCGCCAGCACCGCCACCCGGCATCGGCGGCGGTCCTCGGCTCGAGCTGGCCTACGCTTCGTGCTGGGTGATTGCATGAAGTTGGGCGAGCATCTTCTCAAATCGCCGCGACGCTGGCGACGAACGCCTAAAGCGCCAGCGGCTCCGCCGTCGAACCGCCGACGATGCGGTCGCTCTGTCCGAGCTCATAGGCTTCGAAGAGCCGTCCCCACGGCGTCTTCCGCTTCCATTCCTCGAAGGTCACCCGATCCTTCCGGCGCCAGCGGTAGAGGTCATGGTATGCGTGGCTGCCGAACGCGAAGATGTTCACGAGCCGCGTGCGGAACACTAGCTTGCCGAGGCATTCGAGCCGGCCGTGCCAGAGCGCGTTGCCCACCACGCTCGCTGCATTGCGGCCCAGATCGAAGCCCCAGCTCTCACCAGAAACGTCGGCACCCGCGAGCTCGATCTGACTCGGGTCGCCCACGCCCAAGCCGTCGTCATGAGCGACCCGGATGTACTCGATGCGCATCGGGTCGAACCCCATCAACTTCGCCGCCACGGCGTCGACGGCGACCGGGTCCCCGCTCGCCAGTATCAGGTCCTTCTTGACGGGCACGAGCGCGCGCGGGCCTCCCCCATTGCCCGCGGTCGTGCCATCCATCAGCACGAACAAGCCGCTGCAAATCTCGCGCTGCAATGCCAGCAGATCCACGAGGGTGCGGTGGATCCACGACTTGGCGTAATGGCGCCGGCGGTGGATGAGAGCCCCGAAAGCATTGCGCATGGCGCCGCTCGTGGTCGTGTAGACGTCGCACTTGAGCGTCGGCAAGTGCACCAGGTTCTTGCCGAAGAGATGGTCCGGCAGAGTGAGCCCGCGCTCGAACACCTGCCCCAGGACGTGCAACCGCGCCTTCGGCCGATACTCGATCCACCGCACGTCGCTCGGTTCGAAGGTGTGGAGCACCGGAATGTTGTGCCGCTCGCACACCGGCGCGTAGTGGTTCGGATCGGCACCCTGCCGCCCGCCGCCGCCACCCGGGCGGTGGCACACCAAGCTCAGCCGTCCGAAGTCCGCAGCTTTCAACGCCTCGACCGCGCCCTCGAGCTGCCAGGGCGTAGTGTTCGCACCGGGAAACGGGTAACGCCAGGCAACGTGGTCCTTCAGTACGGTCGCCGTCCCCGGCTCGAGCGCCTCGCGCAGGCGCGCCAGGTGACACACCCGGTCGATGTCCCGCAAGACCACCTCGGGCGCCGTGCGGATGACGGCAACACGTGCTTTGCGCATGGCACTCAAGTGTGCTTCAGCACGCGACTCGCTGCATCAACGGCGGCGCACAGGGTGTTCGCAACCTGCCGAGCCTGCCCGCGCCTACTGGCGAATGGCTGAGAATGCCGGGGTTGGCGGCGCCTCGAGCGGGAGGCGCCGCTGACACACGCGGTCGTCCGTCAGAGCAGGACAGCGCTCAGCCGGCGCGAGAAAACGGAGTCTTCCCCGAATAGACTTGGTTCTGGTCGAGCTCGTCGGCAATCCGGAGCAGCTGATTGTACTTCGCGATGCGATCGGTGCGGCTCAAGCTGCCCGTCTTGATCTGGCCCGCGTTGGTGGCGACCGCCAAGTCGGCGATGAACGCGTCCTCGGTCTCGCCGGAGCGGTGCGAGATGATCGACGTGTAGCTGGCGGTGTTGGCCAAACGGATCGTGTCGAGGGTCTCGGTGAGCGATCCGATCTGGTTCACCTTGATCAGGATCGAATTGGCGATCCCCTTCTCGATGCCCTGCGCCAGGCGCTTCTTGTTCGTCACGAACAGGTCGTCACCCACCAGCTGGATGCGTTTGCCGAGCTTGTCGGTCATCAGCTTCCAGCCGTCCCAGTCGTCCTCGGCGAAGCCGTCTTCGATGCTGACGATGGGGTACTTGTTGCAGAGCGCCACGTAGACGTCGCAGAGCTCGGCGGCGGTGAGCTGCTTCTTGTCGAAGGTGTACTTGCCGTCCTTGTAGAATTCGCTCGCGGCGCAGTCCATGCCCAATCCAATCTGCTCACCCGGCTTGTAGCCGGCGGCTTCGATGGCACCGATGATGCGGGCCAGGGCCGCCTCGTTCGTCTCGAGGCGCGGCGCGAATCCACCCTCATCGCCCACGGCGGTGGTCAGGCCGTCTTTCTTGAGGCTGGCCTTGAGGGCGTGGAACACCTCGGCACCGGCGCGCAACGCCTCGCCGAAGGTCGGCAGCCCGTGCGGCACGATCATGAATTCCTGAACCTCGAGACCGTTGTCGGCGTGCGTGCCGCCGTTGATGATGTTCATCAGCGGGGTGGGGAGCACGCGAGCCTGAACACCGCCGAGGTAGCGCCACAAGGGCAGATCGACTGCATCCGCGGCAGCGCGGGCCACGGCCATGGACACCGCGAGGATGGCGTTCGCGCCCAACTTCGACTTCGAAGGAGTGCCATCCGCCTCGAGCAGCCGCTCGTCGACGCCAGGCTGGTCGAGCGCGTTGAGACCGATGATGGCCGGCGCCAGCTTTTCGTTCACGTTCTGAACGGCTTGCGTCACGCCCTTGCCCAGGTAGCGGGACTTGTCGCCATCGCGCAATTCGAGGGCCTCGTGTACGCCCGTGGATGCGCCGCTGGGACAGGCAGCTCGCCCAAAGCCTCCATCGATGAGCACCTCGGCTTCGATGGTTGGGTTGCCCCGCGAATCAAGAATCTCTCGTGCAGTGACTTGTTGAATCTCAGACATGGGCGCCGCTTATCATGGATGCTTCTCCAAGGCGAGCGGCAGACGCACCGCCAGAGCGACGCCCGCCGGCGCACCCGCGCGGAGAAGCACCGGCACACACCCGTGGTTTGTTCAGTGCCGGGTGCCGCGGAGCGGGAGGCGCAGCCTGGCGCGCGCGAGATCGCACTACGGCGCGTCGGGCGCCTGATCGTCTCGTTCCGCGCGAGCTTTCGCCAACTCCGCGTCGCGCTTTTCGTAAGCCAGAATGATCTTCTGCACCAAGACGTGTCGAACCACGTCCGCGTCGGAAAAGAAACAAAACCGAATCCCCTCGACGTCAGCCAAGAGCGACTTGGCCTCACGCAGGCCGCTCCTCGCGCCTCGCGGCAGATCGGTCTGAGTGATGTCGCCGGTCACGACCGCTTTCGACCCGTAACCCAAACGCGTCAAGAACATGCGCATCTGTTCGCTAGTTGCGTTCTGGGCCTCGTCCAAGATCACGAAACAATCGTTGAGGGTGCGACCGCGCATGAACGCCAGCGGTGCTACTTCGATCTGGCCGCGCTCGCGCATCTGCTGGACCCGGTCGAAATCGAGCATGTCATGCAGTGCGTCGTACAACGGCGTCAGGTAGGGGTTCACCTTTTCGGCCAAGTCGCCCGGCAAAAAGCCCAGCTTTTCGCCTGCTTCGACCGCGGGCCGCGTCAAGATGATGCGCTTGACGTGCTTGTTGAGCAACAGGCTCGCCGCCACGGCCATGGCCAAATAGGTTTTTCCCGTACCCGCAGGGCCAATGCCGAACGTGAGGTCGTGGCTCTGGATGGCCTCGATATAGGCCCGTTGAGCGGGGGTCTTCGGAACGATGGTCCGGCGCTTGGTCCCGACGACGATGGTGCCCTGCAGCAGCTCGACGAGTGAACGGTCCGGCTGCTCGCGCAGGCCGCGCAGCGAGCGCTTCACATCGGCGGGCAGCACGGTCACCCCGCGATCGACCAGCGCTACGGCATCGTTCAGGAAACGGTGCGCCACCTGGACGTCCGCCTTGTCCCCCGACAGGTAGATGGTGTGCCCGCGCAGGTTGACCACCGCCCCACTCTCGCGGGCAACCTCTCCAAGAAGCTCCGAACGCGGTCCGCACAGCGCCAACAGGAGCGCAGGGTTTTCGATTTCCAGGCTTTCGGTGTAAGCGGCGGGCTCTGTCGTCAATGTGGTCCGGCAGCCGGTCTCTGACTGGCTGGTGCTTCGCAGGATAATCCCCGCGGGGCGGCGTGGCTATGCTTTAGGAGCCTCCGGCGGCGCAAGCCTCGTTTCCATGCTCAGCGGACGCTGGCGCCGGCCAGACGAGCCCGACTCTGCCAGTTATCAAGCCGGCAATCCTGCGAGTTTTTTGGCCGATCCGGGCGCACCCAGCTAACCGGTGGAGCCATGACTGCGTGGAGCAGGTGGCTGGCGCTGGGCGCGTCCATGGGCATCATGGCAGCGCTCGTGCCAGTGGTGCAAGGCAGCATCCAGGTCGACGGGCCCCTGCGCAAGCTCGAACAGCGCACGAAGCCCAAAGAGCCGGAGCTCGACCTCCGTGGCCTCGATCTCACGCGCCTGAATCTGCGCCCGAGTCGCGTGACCACTCCTTTGAGCGACGGCCGCAGCGCCGAGCTGACCCTCGACCCGGTTTTGCAGCGTGCTGCGACCGCCATGATGAAGCGTTACAAGGTCCCCGAGGCCGGCGTCGTGGTCACACGCGTCGATACGGGCGACGTGCTCGCGTACGCGAGCTACGTGAACGAAGGCAAGAAGTTCGACGTGAACGCGGTCGCGCAAGCCCCCGCGGCGAGCGTCTTCAAGGTGGTCACGGCCGCGGCGCTGGTCGAGAAGGCGGGTCTCGACGAGAACACGGAGCAATGTTACCGCGGCGGAAAGAGCGCCATTTCCGCCGACGAGCTGCAGGAAGACCCCGAGCGCGACAAGTGGTGCGCGACGCTGGCAATGGCAATGGGCCGCAGCCTCAACGTGGTCTTCGGTCGCCTCGCGCGCAAACACCTCACTCCAGAAGATCTGACGGAGTATGGCGGCGCCTTCGGTTTCGGTGCCCCGGTGCCGTTCGAGGTCAAAAATCAGACGCTCGCGATCGACATCCCCGGCGACCCCCTCGAGTTCGCCCGCAGCGCCGCGGGCTTCTGGCACACCACGCTGTCACCGCTCGGCGGAGCCGTGTTGGCCCAGACCGTTGCCAACCAGGGCGTCACGCTGAAGCCTCGCATCCTGCGGCGCATCTATCGCGGCGACGAAACGCTCTGGTCTCAGCCGGACAAGCCTGTCGTGCTCCGGCGCGCGATCAAGCCGTCGACGGCTCGAAATCTCACGGCGATGATGGTTCAGACCACCGCGAATGGCTCGGCGTACAAGTCGTTCCATGACAAGAGTGGTCGCTCGTTCCTGCCTGGGATTCAGGTCGCCGCCAAGACCGGCACCCTGACCCAACACGAACAGAACCGGCACTACACGTGGTTGATCGCGTTCGCCCCGGCCGACAAGCCCGAGATCGCCGTCTCGGCGCTGGTGGTGAACACGCCGCTCTGGCGCATCAAAGGGCCCGACCTCGCGCGCGACGTGATGCGAGCCTACTTTGCAGCACAAGGGAAGCCGGGCGTCGCCGCCCCCTGATGTGGCGGTCGCCGCCACCCACAGGCGCCCATCCCCCCAGACCGAGCTCCCGTCGCGCTCACCTGCTCGGCGTTGGCGCGAAACGGGTTGCTTCGCAGCAAAGGCTGCGACTTCTCGCGAAAGTAGCTTTCCAAACCTCGCCCAAAGGAAATCCGTTCAGGGGTGGATTTTTCGAGCAGCTTCCCAGAATGGGCATGGTCCTCGACCCCCGAGGTATCGAACACCCACAAAGGCCGGGTTCGCCGGGCTCCGTTGCGGGCGACGGCCGTCCACAGCCCACCGAGGTCGGGCGCCACGAGTGTGCTCCCCTGTGCCCCGCCGACACCCAGGAATGATCGCGGGGGTTGGACGGAAGCGCCGAGGTTGCTAGATTAATTGCCGTGCAAGTCGTGCTCCGCAAGCTTGGCCGAGGTTCCCGGGCTGTCAGTGGTCGATTGGTGCGCGCCCCGCGCAAAGGCTCGGTCGTCGTGATTGAGTTTTCGGACGGGATGCACGAGTACGTCACGACGCCGGTGAAGCGCGTGCTGCGGCTTGCGGCCAAAGACGTCTTCTACATCGAGACGGTCAACAGCCGTTATCGCCTCGAAGTTCGCGATCGGGAACGCACGCTCGAAGACGCTTCCAGCGGATAATCGCCCGGTATCTTCGGGGCGAGTCGCGGATTGGGTTGGCGTCGTTAGGGGATCCAGAGTATGCGTGCGCGCGGGCCAAGTCCCGACGACGCTCGGTGACTCCGGCCGCCGGCACTGGCAAAGAATTGACGGATCAATAGGAAGCAAGTTCGATGGGAAAGTTCGACAGCCGCAACACGAACAAGATGCGACAACGCAAAGAACAGGCGAAAAAGAAGGCCCGTTTGGCCCGCAACGCCGAAGCTGTGCGCCAGCAGCGTCGAGGCACGACCACCACCAAGAAGAAGGGCAAGTAGACCCGGCGCGCGCTGCCGGCCGCCTGCAGCGCGCTCTCAGTCTAGGGCGTCCCGCGAGTCCGTAGCGCCACCCGCGGCGTCACTCGCTGATGATCTTGGTGGGAAAGTGCACGTCCTTGGCTTGCACCTGAGCGACGTGTACGCGCTCACCAAATAGGCCGATGTCCCCGTCGACCCGCTTCTCGCGGATGAGTTGCCAGCCGCCCACGCGGTTGTCCCGCCAGTGCTGCTCCACGCGCGTGTTGCGCACGCTGAGCTCGTTCTGTCGCAACCATGAAATGCTCACGTAGACCTTCGCCTTGTCGGCCTCCGTCATCTCGAAGCCAGCGAGCTCGGTATCCAGGATGCGAACGTTTCCGCCCCATTCGGCTCGGCGCTTCAGGAACTCGGCCCGCTCGCCTTCGGCAGCGTGAGCCGCAGCCGCGCCCATTTGTCCAAAGCGGGCCGCGAGGTTCAGATCGCGGGCGGCATCCGTGGCGAGCTCCGAGGGTGGCGGTGGCGAAATGCACCCTTGGCAGAACCAGGCTGCTGCCAGCAGGCCGATGAGCGTGCGCATGTCCTGGCCATACCAGGGCCCGGGCGCCGCAGGAAAGAAACTGGGTTAGAAGCGCGAGGAGGCTACGAAGTACGTCACCACGCCCTGATTTTCCGGCCCGAAGCCGCGGGCCATTCCGGCGCGCAGGGTGTTCGAGGTCGAATAGCCCAGGATCAGGTCGAGCCAGAGTTCGGCCCCGACGCCCAGATGCAGATTAGAGCTTCGGTCCTCCACGTTGAAGCGATCGAAGGCCCCACCGTAGTCAGCAAACACATTGCCCGAGAGCGTCTGCAGAAACACCGGCAGCGTGCTGAGGCCACGCTCGACGTACGAAATCGGGAATCGGTACTCGGCGTTCGCCAGCACGTAGTGTCGGCCCACGAACTGCGAGGGTTCGTAGCCACGGAGCCGAAACCCAGATTGTCTCAGTTCCGAGGTGTAGGCGTCGAGGATGGGCAAGTCTTGATAACCGCCCACCGAGTAAAAGCCTTGACGCGGGTAGGTTCCACCCGCCGCCCCTCCGCCGAGCGCCAGCGCGAACACGTGGTGCCTCAGCCACGGTAGCTCGGCGTAGGTGCGGAGCCGGCCGTTGACCGCGAGCAGCGAATCGTCGCTGATGGTAACCTCCGACGCGTAGTCCACGCCGACGTCGAACATGATGCCGTGTTCGTAGCTGATGCCGTAGGCCGATCCCTCCACGCGAGCGTACTGGTAACCCAGGTGCACCAGGCCGAGCTGGCCGCTGTGCGGCTCTTGCGGCACGGGTGCGTAGGGGTCCGCGAACTCGGCCACCGGCAAACGCTGGTCGAAGACGTTCACCGAATAGCTCATCGCCAGGTAATGCGAAGCGAACTCGCCCGGAACGCCGTAGCCCACTCCCGAGCCCAACCCGGTCACCGACTCGCGGATCACGCTCGTCCTCTCGTCGACCGTGTAATTTCTGGGGAGCACCGAACGGAACGCCGCTACCGAGAGGTCGATCGGCATGCCGGTGTAAAGGTAGCTGCTGCTGAGCTGCGGCTGGTACTCCTCGAAATCGATGCCGACGCTGGCGGCAAAGGCGTGCCGCGCCGTGATGTCTTGGCCGCTGGTCGAAAGCGTCAACTGGTCCCCGAAGGGCCCTTCGTCGAATTCGAGCTCGTAGCTGTAAGGGCGCAGCGTCGGCAGCACCGAGTAAGGCTCCACCGGCCAGGTGCGTGCCTGGGCCGTTGCCATCACGAGCGGCCGGTCGTCGACGTAGGGCAACGCGGGCAAGAACTCGTCCGCGTCGAGTTCGAGCGAATACAGGTCATAGCCGAGCGATGTGTAACCGACGTATACCAGGTGACGCCCGTCGGGGGAGATCGTAGGCATGTACGCGCCGCTGACGACGTTCGTCACTTGCGCCAGCTCACCGCTGACCAGTGAATAGGCGTACACGTTGGCGATGCCAGTACGGTCCGACGTGAAGAACAGAGCGTGCCCGTCGGGGGACCATGACGGTTGTTGATCGATCGCGCGGTCGTGCGTGACGGCGGTCACTTGCCCGGTCTCGACGTCGACGATGTGCACGTCGCGGAACCCACCCGTCAGCCAGGTGTTGTAGGCGACGCGCTTGCCGTCCGGCGAGAAGCGCGGCGTGAACACCTGCTCGTAGCGCCGCATGTTGACCAGCAAGCGTTCCCGATCGACCCCGTAGTCGCTGCCGTACTCGGCGATCCTGAGCGTGGTCGTGCCGGCGCGATCACGGACGTAGACGATGCGGTGCCCGTCGGGGCTGATGTCGGGGGACCGAGCGCGCAGGCCCTGGGTCAAGCGCAGCCGACCTGATCCGAGCCCGTGCGGCGTCGTCGTATCGGCCGCCTGCCGGAACAGGTCCCAGAAATAGTAGCGGCGGGCGCTGGGAGCGGTGGACGAAAACACGAGTCCGCAATCGGCGTCGAACGTGACTTGCGTTTGCTGCGACCGGGTCACGACCTCCGTTTGCGTCACGCGGCGGCGATCCGCGTCGAGAGTGAGTCGCACCAGCGCGTCGCTGGAGTGCCCGTCGTCGCGATAGTAGACGAGCGACGGCGCGGTTGCTGCGCCACCGCACGTGGGGGTAAAGCGCGGATAGGCCGCCGTGAAGCCGTGCGAAGTGAGGCGAGCACCTTCGCGCCGGCCACGCCGGACCACGGCGTCGCGCTGCGCGCTATAGCGACGCTCGAGCGCTCGCTTCCAGCCCTGGTACAACTCCGGATAGGTGCGCCCGGTGGCGCGCCGTATCGAGCGGTTGATGCCCCAGGGGATGAGGTTTTGCCCGTAGTCGGTGGACACTGCCGCGAACGTGTCGGGGCCGTAGGTATCCATGATCCAGTCGATGAACCGGGAACCGTACAGGTAAAAGATCGACCCCCCAGGGAAGCGCCGCACGGGATGCGTGAACTGGTCCAGCGTCAGCATCTGGCCCTCGAGCACGTCGGCGCGCATGAACATGTCGAACTGACTCGAGCGTAAGCGCCCGCCACTGGACTTGCGACTTTCCAACACCGTCGCCAAACCCTCGATGATCCAGCGCGGTTGGTTCTGGTTCGGCATGTAGGTCTTGCCGAAGATGGCGTTCAACACGGCGGGCAGCCCGTGCACGTTGTCCAGATGGAGCACGTGAGTGTGCTCGTGCATCATCAAACTGTAAGCCCAGTCGTCGTAGTCATTCAGCGCCGACATGTCGTCGGGTGCCGTGACGTACATGCGCACCGTGTTGTACGGAGTCGAGTTCGCCGAACCGTTGGCGCCACTGCTGTCGTCGGTGAGCAGCACCTGGGTTACCTGGGTCGGCTGCCAGTTCATGGCCGGCGCCAGTACGCCGTGCACTTGCTCGGCCACGCTCGCTACGCGCTGCGCGAACTGCTCGAGGCCGCCGTGGTAGTGCACATGGAAATGCGGCGTCTTCACCGTGTACCAACGCAGGTACGGGTCACCTGCCTTGGCAGCTTGGGTGGTCAGGCCGAGTGCGAAGATGCACAGCAGCGTCAGAGCGCGACGCACGGCGGCGCGAACTCACAGATCGTCGTGAAATAGCGGCTCGCGGTTGCGCACGTAGCGATAGACGAGCTGGCGACCTTCTTGGGAAATGTTGGTGAACTGGGCGCCAAAGCCGGGCGGAGATTCGACCCCGCGCGTGGAGTGCGGTGCCTCGCGCGTCCAGCGAACCACGCCGGCAGCCTCGAACTCGTAACCTCCGGGGAGCGATACCTTGATGGTCAGCGGCTGCCCGATTTCGGGGATCTGATAGGTGGCGATGAAGATGCCCCCGGAATCGACCACGTCGTTACCGCTGAGCCCCTTGTAGAAATTGGTGGCGCTGTGCGCTCCGAGCTCGGCATCGACCGTCAGCGGGGCCCCGCCGGGAGGTGGAGGCATCGTGGAGACGCGCTGAGGCCACTGCGCGGGAGGCGCTTCGGCCGCCGGCGCGGCGTACGCCGCTGCTGATTGCTGCGGGGGATAGGCCGCTTGCGGAGGAGGCGCGAAGCCCTGCGGAGGCGCGGCAGCTTGGGGAGACGGCTGCGCGTACTGCGGTTGGGCGGCAGGTTGGGCGTACTGCGGCTGCGCTGCGGGCGGCTGGGGCGCGGGTTGAGCGTACTGCGGTTGCGCGACCGGTTGGGCATACTGCGGCTGCGCTGCGGGCTGCGGCGCGTACTGCTGGGGCGCGGGTTGGGCGTACTGCGGTTGCGCAGGGGGGAAACCCGCTGGGGCTTGGGGAGGGTAACCCTGTGGAGCGAAATGTTGCGGGGGCTGCGCTGCGGGCGCTTGAGGTACCGGGGCTTGCGCCATCGTGGCACCGTAACCCGCCGCGGGGACCTGGTACTGAGGCTGGGGCGCGACGGGCGAGGGCTGCTGCCGCTGGGTGGCGGCGTTGACCATCACGCTTTGCGACAGCTGATGCACCAGGCTGAGCGACCCGGCGACGGCCTCGAGCGCTTGGCTCACGGCGGGCACCGCCGACGGCTGCCCCTGCAGCATCCCGAGCGCGCGCCGTACCGCCTCGAGTGCGACGGGGGCATGTTGGGCTAGACCCGCCCCGCCGCTGGCTTCGATTTGGTGCAACGCACCCATCGCCTGGGCCACCGGCTCGGCAGCTTGGGTAACGCCTGGGGGGACGCCGGGCGCCTGAAGCGCCGCGAGCCCTTGCCTCAAATTCTCGCGGGCACTGCGGGCAGTGCTCACTGGGTCACTCATTCTCGTTGGCCTCCCCGACGAGGATAGCACTGAACCGCGCCCAGCAATCCACCTTAGGATTCGCGACCATTAGGTTTTTGGCCCAGGGGCGCGCGGGGCATGCTCGGCCAGCAGGCTTGCCAGTGTCGCGCCATCCCAGTCAGCTTCCGTGTCGGCATGGACCGCCCGCTCGATCGCGATCGCCCCATCAGCTGTGCGGATCACGACACCGCCGTCCGTCACCGCCGCTTCACCGGGCTCGAGCGCGAGCGCTGGCACTGACGTGGCCCGCGCCTGCGTGACGAAGAAGTCGATGCCGTGAATCGCCAGTGCCAGGCCCGGGACCGGCGCCAGCGCGCGGATGCGCCGGAGGATCCGCTCCGTGCTCCAGCGCCAGTCGAGGCGCAGCTGGTCGCCTTCCGGCTCCCCGGCCCAAGTAGCCTCCTGCTCCGACTGCGCCTGGGCGGGAGGAAGTCGGCCCTCGCTCGCCCAGCGGGCAGCGTCGCGCAGCAGGCGCAGGCTCGGGCGATCGAGGGCGCGGGCGAGCTGCCAGGCGTTGCGCTCCCCTACGGGTAGCGACGCTGTCGCCACGACGGGCCCCGTGTCGTAGTGGGCGTCGAGACGGTGCAGGGTCACGCCCGTGATCGAGTCGCCCGCGTCGATGGCGGCGAAGTAGGGGTTGGGGCCACGGTGCCGCGGCAAGAGCGACGGGTGGACATTGTAGCCACCGAACCTCGTGCACCCCAGCCACGCCTCCGGCAAGCGCCGGGTCCAGAACCAACTCAGCAATAGGTCCGGGCCGTACATGCGCAGAGCGAGGTCCACAGCCTGCTCCTCAGCGCCCTGGAGGAAATCGAGCAGAGCCGCCGAGTCCAGCAGCCGCGCCAAGCGCCGGCGCCCGGGCGCCGGCACCGGTGAAAGCACCACGACGCCGAGCGCGTGGCCGTCGCGGAGCAGCGCCAAGGCCCCGAGCGGTAGCCCAAAGTAAGCGACTTTCATCGAAAAACCACGGCGGTGCCCGCACCGGCAAAAGCGCCGAAAAGTTGTGCGCTCGGCGGGCTCCCTGTTACCTCGACTCGCATGGACAACAGCCGCGCCTTCGGCCAAGCATTGCGCAGCGGCAGCCGGTTCGACGCCTCGACCGCGAATCGGCCAGTGCTCGTGCTGGACGACGTGCACAAGGCATATCGGGCCGACGCCGCGGTGCTGCGGGGTCTGAATCTTGAGATCGCGCGCGGGGAATTCGTATTCATAACCGGACCGTCGGGGGCAGGGAAGAGCACCCTGCTCCGCCTGCTCTATGCCGCGGAAGCCGTGGACTCCGGCCGAATCTTATTCTTGGGGCGCGAGATTGGAAGGCTCTCCAAGGAGTCGATCCCGTTTCTGCGGCGCAATGTCGGCGTGGTGTTCCAAGACTTCAAGCTGGTCGAGAACTGGTCGGTGTTCGACAACGTGGCCCTGCCGCTGCAGGTGTTATCGCTCCCGGAACGGCTGATTCGCCAGCGCGTGGGCGAGGCCCTCGAAAGGGTCGGCTTGTCAGGGCGCGGCGAGGATCGCGCCGGCGTGCTGTCCGGAGGCGAACAACAGCGAGTCGGCGTCGCGCGAGCCATCGTCGGCGAACCAGCGTTGGTGCTGGCTGACGAACCTACCGGCAACCTGGACCCGCAATTGGCCCAGGACATCCTGGGACTGTTCGAGGACATCCACGAGACCGGCGTGACCGTACTATTCGCCACCCACGATCGCTCGCTCCTCGACATCCGCCCGCGGCGCGTCGTCGTGCTCGACGACGGCAAGGCCACCGATGCGCTCGATGGCCTCGACACCATCGCCCACCCCAACCCGCAGAAGGTAGCGTAGCCGTTCATGTCACCCATCGATCGAGCTTGGCGAGCGGCGAAGAACGAGTGGCACTTGCACGCGCTCAGCGTGTTCAGCGTTGCGGTGGCCTTCGTGTGCTTGGCGTCCGCGCTGCTGGTGGTGGTGAACATCCAGTCGGTGCAGACACGCTGGCAGGCTACCGGCCGCGCGTCGGTGTACCTGAAAGCCAACGTGCAGCGCGAACAGATCGCCGATCTCGAGAAGGCACTGCGAGCGACCGCGGGCGTGACCCGCCTCAAGTACGTATCGGCCGAGGACGCACGCAGTCAGATCTTGGGCACCGCTGGCAACGAAAGTCTCACCGCGCTGCCCCCCGAAGCGTTCCCGGCGTCACTCGACCTCGAGCTGACCAGCGACGCTGCCACGAGCCGTCTGGCAAAAATGGCCGAGCAGCTCACGGCTCTGCCCGCGGTCGAAGCCGTCGAGACCTACCAGGCCTGGAGCAACAGCTTGGGGAAGGTCCTCACCGGCGGCCTCGCCGCGGCCATGGTGCTGGCCCTGGTCGTGCTCGGCGCCGTGGTGAGCGTGGTCTCGTCGACGATGCGCCTGGCGCTGCAGCGGCGCCGGCGCGAGGTCGAGGTACTGAAGCTGGTGGGCGCCAGTGACGACTACGTCACACGACCCTTCCTGATCGAAGGCTGTGCGCAGGGCGCCCTCGGCGCCGGCGCGGCGCTCGGGCTCTTGGGCGTGCTGTACGGCATCGTGAAGAGTCACTTCGACGTGAGCCTGGGCGCGCTGCTCGGAGTCACGCCCACCTTCTTGCCCTGGACGATGTCGCTATTTCTGATCGTGCTCGGGGCCCTGCTCGGGGTGTCCGCGGCGTACTTGAGTCTGCGACGGTTCCTGCTGACGTAAACCGATGCCACCTCGCGCCAAGTACTCGCAGCTGTCCGCCCGCTTCCTGGTCCTGGGGTGCTGCGTCGTCGGCAGCACCATGGCCGATCCGCTGCGCCTCGCGCCCACTCAATACGAGCCGGGACAGAACACGCACGAGCAGTACCAGCAAGCGCTTCCAAGTCCACTTCCGGCCGCGCACCGCGCGGACAGCCTGGTGTCGACCATCCTGCGCGATCAGCAGGCGGTGCACACCGAACTGACCAAGATCGACTTCCGGCTGCGCCAGGTGCGATTGCGGAGCATCGCGCGGGGGCGAGCCTTCGTCCGCATGACGCGCGCCGGCTTGTTGCCTGCCAGCGCGGGCGTCGAAAGTCTCATTGAACACGCGTCGAGCGTCGAGAGCCTGCGCCGGGCGCTCGACCGCGATCTCCTGCTCGAGCAAGATCTGACTGCGTTGAAGGCGCGCCTGCTCAAGAAGAACGGCGAGCTCGACGAGCGGCTGCGCGCCATGCAGGCCGAACGTCAGTTGATGGAGTCCAACCGTGTGGCGCTCGAGGCGGCGCGCGATCGTGCCCTCGCTTTCGAACGGGCCTTCGTCGATTCCGAGCCATCGCCCCACACCGCCATCTACGGTGCCGGGGTGGGTCCTGCGGATCCGGTCGCCGTGCCCTCGGGGTTCGCAGCACTGAGGGGCCGTCTACCGTTCCCGCTGGCGGGGCGCGCCGAGGTTCGCCCCGCCAAACGCCGGGCTGCTTCGGGGCCTGCGCTCGAGATGCTCGCCCCACCCGGCGCGGCGGTGCACGCGGTGTACGGCGGGACGGTCGCCTTCGCCGATGAGTACGCCGACTATGGCAAATCCATCATCATCGACCACGGCGACGGCTACTTCACGGTGAGCGCGAACCTCGCGAGCATCGAGGTCAAAGTAGGAGATGATGTAGGCTCTGGTAGTCGGCTCGCCACGTTGAGTCCGGGCTCGAGTCAAACGGCGCTGTACTTCGAGATCCGCCGCGGGACGGATACGCTCGACCCGGCCGAATGGTTCGGCATCTGAAGTCGCTCGCACCACCGTTGTGACCCAGATGCGCCTGGTGGCGTGCTGCTGGATTCGAGCTATCAACGGATCTTAGAGATCTGCAGATGCGCCGTCGCGCGCACGGAGTCGAAGGAGTGGGCATGGGCGTTTGGCGTAGTGTGAAATGGGGCGTAGCGTGGGGATGCATGCTCGCGACGAGCAGCGCTGCCGCGCAGACAGGGGGTTATCCAGCCGACCCGCGCGGGGCCAGCAAAGCTTCGCCGTCTCAGTATCCGCAGCAGCCGTATCCAGTGCAAAACTCCGGCTACAACTACGACCCGGCCCAGCCGCCCGCCGCGCGCCCGGTGGCACCCCAGGTCCCCCAGCAGCCCCCCAGATACGGGGCGCCAGCACAGTACCCGGCGCGGCCGAAAGCCCCGAGCTACGTGCTCGCGCCCCCCGTCTTACCTTATTACGAGGGCGTCGAAGCCCCTGAAGGCTACGTGCTCCAGAGGCACCGCAACCATGGCCTCATGATCGGCGGTGGTTTGACGTGGGCCGCGGCCTACGGCGCCGGGCTCGTGTACGCGGCAGGGAAAAACTTCGACAACGGCACGAGCTGGCTCGCAGTTCCAGTGATCGGCCCGTGGGGAGCCATCAGCGGCCGCGAGTTTCGCTGCGACAGCAGCCAAAATGTCACGCAAAAGGAAATCGACTCCTGCGTCGACGGCGCTCTTGGCGAAGTCACGAGCATCACCTTCCTGGCCATGATGGGGATGGTGCAGGCGGTCGGTGTGACGTTGTTCTTCGTCGGCGTGGGCGACACGACGGAACAGTGGCTACGGGCCGATCTCGCCGATGTGGAGGTCAGCGCCGATACCGGCCAGGTGGGCGATTCTGGCTATGGCTTCATTCTGAACGGTGCGTTCTAGGGCCT
>JAICQQ010000392.1 GCA_025937785.1 Polyangiaceae bacterium | reverse complement strand
TCCGCCTCTACAGCGCCGCCGTCCAGCGGGCCATCGGACCACTCCCGGTCGACGACGACGATGACGCCTCCTTCTGAACTGCCGTCCACCGTCCCTCACAAAACGTGCGCACGACTCCCTCGAACTTCGTGCGCACGCTCACTCATGTACGGCTCCGGGTGATCGCCTGCTCGAGTGTGCCCAACTGCGTATCAAGGACATCGACTTCGAGGCTGGCCAGATCACCGTACGGCGCGGCAAAGGCCGAAACGATCGCGAACCCTCCTGCCCAACCGCCTGCGCCAACCCCTCAAAGACCACCTCCGCCACGCTAGGATCCAACACCAGGCGGACCTCGCCATGGGCGCGGGCTACGTCGCTCTGCCGGGTGCCCTCGCCACCAAGCACCCTAACGCCAAGCGAGAGTGGCCCTGGCAATGGGTGTTCCCAGCCACCCGGCGCTACCGCGACCCTGCCACCGGCGAGCTCCGGCGCCACCACCTGCACCCGACCGTGGTGCAAGGCAGCTTCCGAGCCGCGGTCGGGGCCGCTGGCGTAGCCAAGCCAGCCACCTGCCACACCCTCCGCCACTCGTTCGCGAGCCACCTGCTGGAAGCCGGCTACGACACCCGCACCATCCAAGAGCTGCTCGGTCACGCCGACGTCGACACCACCATTCTCAACCGAGGCCCGCTCGGCGTGCGGAGTCCGCTCGACTGACTGCACGCGCATCCGGCTACGCAGTAGCCGCAAACGACGTTCAAGCCGGTGGATTGCCGTAGCGATTCGCGGTCGCCAAGACTGCCATCGTCACGCGCGAGATACAGACCAGTCGCTCCGACTCGTTCGTGATACGCACCTCCCAGATTTGCGTCGAGCGGCCGAGATGGACGGGCCGCGCCGTGCCAGTCACCCAGCCCGACGTGACGGGGCGCACGTGGTTTGCGTTGATCTCGAGCCCCACGCAATAGTTCTTCTCGCGGTCCACGACATAAGTGGCAGCCCACGACGCGAGCGTTTCCGCGAGGACCACTGAAGCGCCGCCGTGAAGCACGTGAGCCGGTTGGTGGGTGCGGGCGTCGACCGGCATTCTCGCCTTGAGGTGGTCGTCGCCGGCTTCGATGAATTCGATACCGAGCTGTGAGATCAGCGTGTTTTGGCTGTGTTGCTTCACGAGCTCGAGCGGAAAGTAGTCGCGCCAGATGGCCATGGCAGGAGCGTACCCCAACGCGCGGGTACTGCGAACTCTACCGAAAGCAGCCACGCTGAGCACTTGGCCGGCAGATCAACGCTTCGGGCTGCGCCGGCGCTCGGCTCTTGGCGCGCTTCGGCTCTTGGGTTTGCGCACGCGCGCAGCGTGGGCTTCCTGCCAATCCTCCTCACTCAGTTGCGCGCGCACCCGGGCGAATGGCTCGGCGAGCGACGCAGGGCGCTCGTGCAGGTTTGCCCAGAGATCGCCCACCGAAGCCAAGCGCTCGGCCATGCTTCGCAGCGTGCAGGTTCGCGGCTGCACGGCGCCACGCTCGATTTCATCGAAGCTGCACGGCGCCGAGATCGGTGCGCTGGGCTTCGGGCGCACCGCGTACACGGCGGCGAAAGTAGCGCCGGGCCAGTTGCGGCCGGTGTCGATGAGCACGCGATCCCCGCGGTCGGCCTTGATGAATTCTTGGGTGAAGAGCTCGGGATGGCGCTTGACGAGCAGCGCTCCGACGCCGTGCGTGAAGGTACCGACAATTTCGGCGTCCGACTTGCCGTCGAGCGCGACGACGATGTGATAGCCCTTCGAGCCGGACGTCTTGACGAAGCTCGGAAGGCCGAGCTCGTCGAGCAACGCGCGCACGGCGAGGGCCGACTTGCGCAGTGTTTCGAAGTCGTCGGTCGAGGGATCGAGGTCGAAAACACAGAGATCCGGGACGAGGAACTCGGGCACGCGGGAGACCCAAACGTGCGGCGTGACGCAGTTCTGGTTGGCGATCCATTGCAGCGAGCGGGCGTCGTTGACCAGCGGGTACCAAGTGGTGCCGTCTTTTTTCGCGATCTCGACGCGTTCGAGCCACTCGGGGAAACCTTTGGAGACGTCCTTTTGTATGAAACCTTTCTTCTCGATGCCCGCCGGAAAGCGTTCCATCGTGAGGGGCCGACCGCGCAGATGCGGCAACATCAGGGGCGCCACTGACTCGTAGTAGCGAGCAAGCTCGCCCTTCGTGATGCCGTCCACGGGGAACAGCAGCTTGTCCGGATGCGAGATCGCGGGCGCTGCGCCGGTGCCCTCGTTCACGGTCGCTCCCTCGTCACCTCGGGGGCCGTCTTGTCTTCGCGCAGGCCAATCAGCCGAGGGTGACGCAGCTTGCCGTCCGGGGTCCACTCCATGAAACCGACCTGCACCACGACTTCCGGTTTCACCCAGTGGGCGTTCGCGCGCGGCAAGCCCGTTCCCTTGGTGAACGGCGGCTCGGCGATCTCCAGCGCGTCGAACCGACTCCGGAGCTCGAGTAGAAGCCTGGTATCGAAACCCGTGCCGACTTTGCCCGCGAAGACGAAATCGTCACCCTCGTAGTGACCGACGAGCAGCGCGCCAAGTCCGACACGCTTACCTTGCGGATCGGTGAAGCCGCCCACGACCAGCTCCTGCGAGGCCTCGCATTTCATCTTGAGCCAATTCGGCGAGCGACGGTGTTCGTACGAGGAGTCACGCCGCTTCGCGATCACTCCTTCCCAGCCTTCCGTGCAGGCGCGTTTCCATGGTTCCGCGTCCTCGAGGCGATCGACCACCACGAGCGGCGGCTCAAGGGCCAGGCCAGTCAGGATCCCACGGCGTTCGTCGAGCGGTCGCTGCGTGAGATCGCGACCGTCGAGCCACAGGATGTCGAACAGGTAGTAACCGGGCGGCAACTGACGGTCCCAGTGCCCGCCAAGGGCTTCGCCGTCGAGGATCGCGCTCTCGACGGGAAGAGCAGCGATGGCCTCGACGAAAGACGGATAGTGGTGATTCTGGGGCAGCTGGTTGCGCGAGAGCAGCCGGACGTGACCTCCCTCCTTGAAGGCGAGCACCCGGATGCCGTCGAGTTTGCGCTCGAACACCCATTCCGGCGTTTGAAACCGCTCGCGCGTGAGAGTCGCCGCCATCGGCGCGAGCCAAGCGGGGAGAGGCACTGGCACGGTGGCAGTAGTCTAGCCTCAACCGGGGGGGGCTGCCGAGGGGATCCTGATGACCAAGACGCTCACTCGAGACGAGTCGTCGTAAGCGCTACTGGGCGTCATCGGAAGCACACGGCGCATCCAACGGACTCTGCACTCCCAAAGGCCCACGGTTCAGGACATGCGTGTAGATCATCGTGGTTCTCAGATCGCGATGCCCGAGCAGCTTCTGAATCGTGCGGATGTCGTAACCAGACTCGAGCAGGTGAGTCGCAAAAGAATGCCGAAAGCTGTGACAGCTCGCTGACTTCGCGATGTCCGCAGCTTTCATCGCCGCGCGAACAGCTTTCTGCACCACGGTTTCATGGAGGTGATGCCGCCGCCGTTCATTGGTTTCCGCGTGCAGGTAGGTTCGCGTCGCCGGAAACACCCAATGCCATGCCCATTCGCGCGAGGCGTTCGGGTACTTCACCCTCAGCGAATGGGGCAGAGCAACGTACCCCGCGCCTCGACTTACCTCTGCTTCGTGTTGTCGTCGAACCGCGGACAAGTGTTGGTTCAGCGGCTCGACCAACGAGCGCGGCAACAAAGCTGCCCGATCGCGCTGTCCCTTGCTGCGTCGCAGGACCAATTGGCCGTTGTCGAAGTCGACGTCCTTGACCCGCAGCGTGATGCCTTCCGACAAGCGCAGCCCCGATCCGTAAAGCAGAGATGCGATCAGCAGTGGCGCCCCATGCAACTTGGACAACACACGTGCGATCTCGCTTCGACTGAGCACCACAGGCAAACGCGCTGGACGCTTCGCCGTCGTCAGCTGTACCTGGTCCACCTTCTGCTGGAGCACCTCCGAGTAAACGAACAGCAACGCCGCGAGCGCCTGGTTCTGCGTCGAAGCCGCCACTCCGGTTCCCGTGGCCAAGCTGGCAAGAAACGCCGAGATCTCTTTCGCACCCATGCTTGCCGGGTGCCGCCGGCCATGAAAGACGACGAAGCGTCGCAGCCACCCAACGTAGGCTTCTATCGTCTTCGGGCTGTAGTGCCGCAGCGCGAGTGCACGGTGTATCTCCTCCAATAGCCCGTTCTCGGCGCAGACACGAGTCGACCCTTTGCAAACTGCGTGCCGATACAACGACAAGCCGCGCTGTCCCTCGCATCAAGCGCCGCAGCCATTGGCCTGGACAAATGGCAGCTCGCCACTCGCTGCTCACAGTCCTCGTTGCCAACCCCTGGCGGCCTTTCTGCAGCCTTCACGGATTTAGGCAGACCAGCCTATTCGCGTGGCGCAAGGTGGCGACCGGCGGCGGTCGCCACCTAACATCGGGCGCGACCAGAGCGCATCCTTCGCCCGCCGTGCCCAACCCACTTCACGCCGCTGCCTAACGCCCGCCGACCCTGCCGACGAAGGCAGCAGCCCCTCGCCGCCATTTCGACCCCGATTTCAGACGCGAGAACGAGTACACTTGGCAGCAGAATTGTGAGTTAGGCGAACCTCCAGGCGGCGTGCCTCGCGACGCCGGGTACCCGACCGACGACCCAGGATTGGGTGCGCGGATCCGACGCAACTTGCATTGACCGATCGCCGTCACGAGCGTCTCGCAGACCATCGTGATCGCGCGATCTACCATCCCGGTTGGACCTGAGCAGGACCGCTGCCTTGCCGAAACATCCGTCCACCGAGTACTCTTTCGTTCGACCCGGTACTGGGTATCGCAATGACTACGCCGATTGCCGTTCTAGTTGCGGGTCCCAATGGTGCCGGCAAG
>JAICQQ010000195.1 GCA_025937785.1 Polyangiaceae bacterium | reverse complement strand
GAACTGGGCGTCGACCCAGCTCCTTACTTGGAGCCCCGCCGTTCGAATTAGCCGGCGCTGCGTGCTTGGGCCGCGAGCAGAGTGTTTTCGAGCAGCATCGCGATCGTCATCGGCCCGACGCCTCCCGGCACTGGGGTGATCGCGCCCGCGATCGGCTCGACATCCGCAAAATCCACGTCCCCGCAGAGCTTGCCAACTTCGTCGCGGTTCATGCCCACGTCTATCACGGTGGCCCCAGGGGCGATGAAGCTCCGGTTCAAAAGCTTGGCGCGCCCGACGGCGGCGATCACGATTTCGGCCTCGCGGCAGCGAGCGGCCAAGTCCTGTGTTTTGGAGTGGACCAGCGTCACCGTCGCATCGCGCGCCAGGAGCAGCGCCGCGACCGGCTTGCCCACCAGATTGCTGCGACCAACCACCACCGCGCGCTTGCCAGCGAGCGCGACGCCCGCTTCGTCGAGCAAGCGCAAGCAGCCACGGGGGGTGCACGGGACGAGCCCGGTGCGACCGGACCACAGCTTGCCGACGTTCGAGGCGTGCAATCCATCGACGTCCTTCTCGGGATCGATCAGGCGCAACACCTCGCTCTGGCGTACCTGTGGAGGTACCGGAAATTGCACTAAAATTCCGTCAACGAGCGGGTCGTCGTTGAGCCTGCGGACCAGCGTCAAGAGCTCTTCCTCGCTGACCGACTGCGGCAAGCGGTGCACGGTGCCGGCGAGGCCTACTTGCGCCGCGAACTTTTCCTTGTTCCTGACATAGACCGCCGACGCGGGGTCGTCGCCAGCCAGTACCACATGCAATGAGGGAGGCCGGCCATGCTGCCGGGCGAAGAGCGCCACGGCTTGCGCCACGTCATCGCGCACTGTCTTGGCTATCTGCGTGCCATCAATCCACCGAGCCACGGGCTGTCTCCTAGCAGAGAACGCCTAGCGGACCAACGGGCAATACGCCACGGTCTTCAGGGAGCCAGCGCTATCAGCGAATCGTAGCTCGCCGCCCCTTTGATCGCGGTCACGACCCACGAGCTCACCGCAGCGCCGCTCGACGAGACGGTGAAGGCAGAGCCGGGAAAGTCCGTGGCCAGGATGTTGCCCGCGATGACGAGCCCGCTGGCGTCGGTTTCGTCGGCATCCTCGCTCCACCCGGAACCGTCGGCATAGGCCAGGAACGCCGCCCCAGGGACCTCGACCCGCACCCCGGGGATCGGGTCGAGGTTCTCGTTCGAGAAACGCAGGATGAGCTGACCGCGGTCGGGGTCGAGTGCTGGCTGCGACCCCAAGCCCGCGTAGACTTCGTTCAGCACCTCGGAGCTGACGAGCGGCAGCGTCACCGTCCGCGATTGCAGCGTGTCGACCCGCAGCAGCGTGGGCCAGGGCACGCCGTTCTGAGCGTCCGGCACCACCAGCACCGCGGTCGCCTCCCCCGAGACCAAATCCGTCAACGAAAAGTCCAAGCCATCGTACTCGGCGCGGATCACGCGATTGTCGGGATCCTGACTGAAGACCGTGGCGGGCTCGCCGAACGGCAGCAGGGTGTCGAGCTCGAAGCGATCGTTGGCGAACACCCCGAGGTTCCCATTCAGGATGATTGGATCGTCGCCGCTGGTCGTGCTGGTGCCCGAGGTGGTGGTCGACGAACTCGGACCACTTCCCCCGCTCTGCCCGGCGCCGGGGTCGCACGAGTCCTCGCACACCGGTATCAGATCGGGCCGCTCCTCTTCCTCGACACAGCCAGTCTGACCGGCCAGCACGAACAACCAAATCGGGATCCACCGCATGCGCTGCCGAAGTCTACGCCGGTCGTCTCCCACCCACCAATTTCTCGGCCCCTGGGAGCAGCGCGCTACTGCGGGGCGGCCTCACGTCCGCCGGCGCCCCGGCTGAGCAAGGTGCGGTGGACGACGAACGCTGCCCCGATCAGCAGCACGCCGATCAGCTGACTCGTGCTCAAGCCGACGAGCCCCCCGCGGTCGTCGCTGCGCCAGAACTCGAGCGCGGCGCGGGCGCCCGCGTAGAGCGCCACGAACGCCAGGAACACGTGGCCATCGTAGCGTTTGCGTTCGTGCAGGTACAAGATCAAGAGCAGAGCTATCGCGAGCGAAGCCGCAGACTCGTAGATCTGGGTCGGGTGCACTGGCAGCGAGGGCTCGTAGCTGTGCTCGATCAGTCCGGCCTTTTCTTGCCACTCGCTCGCCGGGCTGCCGGGCGGGAACACGAGCGCCCAGGGCGAATCCCAAGGCTTGCCGAAGCAGCAGCCGGCGAGCAGACAGCCCATGCGCCCGAAGCCCAAGCCCACGGCCACGATCATGCCGGCCGCGTCCGCGGCCTTCCAAAACGGGAAGCGGTCCACCTTGAGCAACCACCACGCGGTGGCGGAGCTCGCCAGGAATCCGCCGTAGTACGTCAGCCCGCCAGCGTAGAACTTCGCCCAAGCCAAGCAGTCCCGTTCCGCGGGGCGGCAGGTGTTGGCCAGCGCGTCCCAGCGGCCGCGAGGCGTGGGTTCTCCGAGGCCCAGCATTTGCTCCACCCAATCGGGCGGGGTCATGCGCAGGCACTCGGACTTCGTGAAGGGCCAACTCACCTGCCCGGGGTCGGTGCACAAGTGCACGTAATCCCAAAAGTAACCGTCCGCGAGCACGTGGAGCAGGCGGCCGCCCGCGACGCCGCTCAGGAGCATCGCCAAGCCCAGATCCACCATCACATCGGGATCCTGACCAATACGCTTGGCCCACACCGCGCCCATCACGGTCGCAAACACGAACCCCGTGAGCAGCAGCACGAAGTAGCTGGGGAACGGGATGTCCAGGAACGAAAAGAGCTGCCCTTGCACGTCTGTTCCAGGGCGCGGCGCTCAGCGTTCGGGAACGTCAGGCGCCGGACGGTCCGCGGCGCGCGCATCGAGTGCACGCGCCCCAGGTGTCGACTCCGGCGCTGACGTGCCGGCGAGCCCGTCGGGTTCCGCCGCGCCGGCCATCGGAGGGACGGCAGGGAGCGCCGAAGCCTGAACGTCGGCATTCGGAGCCGCGGGGGCGATCGATTTTTGTGTCAACGGCGCCGGCTCGAGCGCCTCGGCATTGCCGCGCCGCGACGTGATCATGTCTACGGCCATCAAGCCCACGCCGACGCAGATGGCGATGTCGGCGACGTTGAAGGTCGGCCAGTGGTCGGTGACGCTCCAGCCGTCGGCGAAGCGCGCAATCTGGGTGTTCATCGAGCGAATCCAGTCCGCCCGGTAGTCGATGAAGTCGATGACCTGGCTGCGCGTCAGGCGATCGGCCAGGTTGCCTAGCGCGCCCCCGAGCACGAGCGGCAGGCCCCATTTCAGCGCCTGCTGTCCCGGCGCCAGCCGGCCATACAGCGAAAAGATGAACCAGATCGCGGCCATGCTGACCAGCACGAAGAACGGTTTACGCAGCTGCTCACTCGCGTTTTGCGCCAGGCCCCAGGCACCGCCGGGGTTGTAAGCCAACGTCAGGTTGAGATGATCCTCGATGAGCACGATCGGGTGCGAGGCGCGGTGGAGCAGCGTGATCTCCGCCCAGACCTTGGTCGCGATGTCCGCCACCAACGACACCGCCGCCACTACCGAGAAGAACACGAACGAAGGCGGTTCGGCAGCCGAGGTTTCAGAGTGACTCGGCTCGGGCAGCGGCGCCGGGAGCTCCGCGGACGGCGCGGAGGAAACGGCAGGAGAAAGGCTCGACGGAACCACCCCGCCGGGCGTGGCCAGAGGCGCCGAGCCGTGATTGCTTGGATCGGTCATTGAGTAGAGTCTCGCGAACGAGAGCTAGCGTACCTACGACAAGTCGCTGGTTCAGGCCAGCCTTGACGGTTTTTTGTGGCGGTCTCGGGCGGATTTACAAATACCGAACATTTGTTTAGTCTCAGCGACGCCCGCCGATGAGCTCCATGGTTTCTTACAGGGCATGTTCCCCGAGCGCGCCATTAACAACAGCGCAGCCCTCAAAAGCAGCGCAGCGCTCAAGAACTGCGCAGGGTTGGGGGGCGTGCAGCCGGTGAAAGCGCCTTGGTCCCACACCACCGGCGTGGGCAGCGTCGTCAATGCCTGGCTCGAGTCGGGCAGAGTGCGGCCGTACTTCGCAGCTCACCAGCTGCTCGAGCCGCAGGCAGCGAGCCATGCGCCGATCCCGGAAGGCCTGGCTCCTGTCCTCCAGGCTGCGCTCGCGCGACGCGGTATCCGATCGCTCTACACGCACCAAGCCGAGGCCATCGAAGCGGCACTCGCAGGCCGGCACGTCGTCGTGGCCACTCCCACCGCCAGCGGCAAAAGTTTGTGTTTTCACCTGCCGGTGCTGAACGCCCTGTGTGAGGACGCCGACGCCAGCGCTCTGTTTCTGTATCCGACCAAGGCGCTCTCGCGCGATCAGGAGCACAACCTGCGCGAGCTCATCAACGGGAGCGGTCTCGACTTGGCGGCGACGGTCTATGACGGTGACACCCCGGGCGACGCCCGCCGCGTGGCGCGCGAGCGCTGCCGCATCGTGCTCACCAACCCGGACATGCTGCACGCGGGCATTCTTCCGAGCCACGCCCGCTGGGCGACGTTCCTGCGAGGTCTGCGCTACATCGTCCTCGACGAACTGCACACCTACCGCGGCGTCTTCGGATCGCACATGGCGCACGTTTTGGCGCGCTTGCTGCGCGTCGCTCGCTTTCACGGCCAGGCGCCCCAAGTGATCGCGGCCACCGCCACCATCGGCAACCCGCGGGAACACGCAGCGCAACTGCTCGGCGTGCCGGTCGACCAAGTCACGCTGGTCGCCAACTCCGGCGCGCCGCGGGCCACCCGCCGGGTCTTCATTTACAACCCGCCGGTCGTCAACGAAGAGCTGGGCATACGCGCCAGCACCTTGAAGCAAGCAGTGTCGCTCACGGCCGATCTCGTGCGCGCGAGGATCCCGACCATCCTCTTCGGCCCTTCGCGGAACTCCGTCGAGGTCATGCTCAAGTATCTGCGCGCCAAGGTCGGCGATGGCGCCGGTCCCCCCGGCGCTGCGTCGCATGCGATCATGGGCTATCGCGGAGGTTATCTGCCGCAGCAGCGCCGGGCCATCGAGCAAGGGCTGCGGAATGGCGAAATCTTGTGCGTGGTGGCCACGAACGCCCTCGAGCTGGGCATCGACATCGGCGATCTCGACGCCGTGGTCTGCGCCGGCTACCCCGGCTCGGTCGCGGGCACCTGGCAGCGCTTCGGCCGCGCGGGGCGGCGCGGCGATCAGAGCATCGCGCTGCTCGTGTGCTCGAGCTCCGCGCTCGACCAGTACTTGGCGCGTGAACCAGAATATCTCCTGGCGGGCAATGCGGAAGAAGCACGCATCGATCCGACCAACATCGAAATCCTGATTCAACACCTCAAGTGCGCCTGCTTCGAGGTTCCCTTCGAGCTCTCCGCTGCAGGAACTCGCGTGGCCGCGCCGCTGCCCGCCCGGGGTGAGGGATACGCGGGGCTCGGTGTCGACGAGACGCGAGACGCGCTCGAATACCTGGGGCAGCACGGACTCGTGCACGCCTCCGGCGGCCGCTACCACTGGACGGGCGAGGCGTTTCCGGCGACCCACGTCTCGCTGCGCAACATCGGCTGGGACAACTTCGTGATCATCGACGTAGCGACCCAGCAATCCATCGGCGAGCTCGATTGGCGTGCCGCCCACACCATGCTGCACGAGCAGGCGATCTACCAGCAAGATGCCGAGCAATTTCAAGTAGAACGGCTCGACTTCGACAACCACAAAGCGTTCGTGCGCAAGGTAGAGCCCGATTATTTCACCACCGCCCTCACCTACCGCACCGTGAGTGTGATCGAGACTCATCGAACGGGGCGACTCGGTCCGGCCGAGCTCGGCGCGGGCGACATCAAGGTGCTCGAGAAGGTGACCGGCTACAAGAAGATCAAGTTCTTCACCCACGAAAACGCCGGCTACGGCGACGTGCACTTGCCCGAAATCCAGATGCACACCACGAGCTTCTGGCTCACGCTGCGAGAAGACTTCGTGGCTCGGTTCGCGTTGCCACGAGCGACGTTCATCGATGCGCTGCGCGGCGTCGGGCGGGCCCTCGAGACGGTCAGCACGCTGGCCCTCATGTGTGACCCGCGCGACATCGGACAGACGCTGGGCGATGGCGGCAGCGACGCTGGCCACGACGAGGCTCAGGGCGGCGGCGAGGCCCCCGGGCGCAACCCGAGCGCGGGCAAGCTCGGCGGCTTCGATCCCACCGTATTTCTGTTCGATGCCCACCCGGGCGGCGTCGGCCTGGCGCCGCGGATTTTCGAGCGCGCCGAGGAGCTGCTCGAACGCGCCTCGCTCCTCGTCGAACACTGTCCGTGCCCGAGCGGTTGCCCCGCCTGCGTCGGACCGGTGGCGGAGCACGCGCAGACCAAGTCGGTGGCCGTGGATATTCTCCGCGAGATTGGAATCCCGGAGCAGCGGCGCAGTCCGACGCCGGCGCCACGCTTCGAAACTGCGGTTGCAGAGTCGCCTTCCGAGCCCTAGCCTTCTCCAGGATGGTGCGGCTCAGGCGTAGGATGATGTGGGGGGGCGTGGCGGGCGTCGCCGCGCTCGGTCTGCTCTGGGCGTGCCTGCCTCGATCGGACGGGCCGTACAAGCGTCAGACCGACGACGACGCGGGAGGGCCGGCTCCGGTGGACCTCGACGCGGGCGCTGTCGAGGACGACGTGCGGGACCTGCCCGACGCCGCGCCCCACGCGGTGCTCTCCATCAGCCCGAACCACGGACCGTTCACGGGCGGGCAAACGGTCCTCATCCGCGGCAACGGCTTCGGGAGCGACGCGCGGGTCTGGTTCGGCGACACTCGAGTCCCCGCGAACGGGGTAGTTCCCGTCGACGCCAGCCGCATCCAGGTCACCGTGCCCGAGGGGCAGCCGGGCGGGGTCAGCGTGATCACGCAAAATGGCTCGGACAGCTCGACCCGCTCGGAGCTGGCGCAGGCATACATCTACGACGCGTTCTACCTCGAGCCCACGAGCGGCCCCACCAGCGGCGGCACAGAGGTCACCGTGCGCGGGGCCGCGACCGACTGGGACGAAGACACCGAGGTGCTCATCGATCTGAAGCCGTGTGAAAACCTCGAGCGAGTCAGCAAAACCGAACTCCGCTGTTTGACCCCCGCAGGGACCGTGGGATCAAAGACCGTGCGCGTCACGACCTCCGACGGGGTCGAGGTCGACGTGCTCGATGCGTTCATCTACGGAGACGCCGAGACGACCTTCCGCGGCGGCTTGAGCGGGCAACCGCTCGACGACGAGCTCAGCGTCACGGTGCTCGACAACATCACCGGCAGTCCGATCGGAGGCGCCACTGTCATCCGCGGCGCCGACGACCCCGAGGTAGCGTTTGCCAATTCGAACGGCGTCGTCAGCTTCAAGGGCGATTTCGCCGAGTCGCAGACGATCACCGTCGCCGCCAAGTGCTTCTCTCCGGTCACCTTCGTCGCGGTTCCCGTCGATACGGTGGTGGCGTACCTCGATCCCGTGCTGGACCTCAGCTGCGCCGATTTCAGCGACATCCCCTCGCTACCGGGCGGGCCCGGCGGCTCGGGGTCGACGGTCAATGGCGAGCTTTTGTGGCCGAGCCGCTCGGAGTTCGAACGCGGTGGTTGGACCAACGTGCCGGCACCCAAGGGGGCGGACGAGCGCTACGTGGCCTACGTGTTCCGCGCGACGACCAACCCCACTACCCCATTTGCGCTGCCCTCCGCCGCGGCCGCCGTCACACCCGACGCCGTCGGCGACGCCGGCTACAACTATTACCTCGGCACCATACCCGGAAACGCCACCTATTACGCGCTCGGGGGGGTCGAAAATCGAGCACTCAATCCCCCCGTCTTCACCGCCTACGCGCTGGGGGTGGCGCCAGGCGTGACGACCGCGCCGAACAGCACCACCGTCGACGTGTTCATCCCGATCGACGTGCCGCTCGATCACGCCCTCACGCTCGAGATCGAACCGCCCCAGGTCACCGGGCGCGGCCCCGATCGCGTCGAAGCCAACGTCGTGCTGAGGCTCTCGGAAGCCGGGTACGCCATCTTGCCTGGTGGCCGGCAGTCCCGACTGCTGCCCGGCAGCGCCACGTTCGACTTCGTCGGAGTCCCGGCGCTCACCGGTAGCCTCGCGCAGGCGCGCTACGTGGCGTTCGCGGAGGCGGTCACAGGGTCGCAAGGGCGACTGCCGCACTCCTTCAGCGGGCTGTTCGCCACCACCGACAGCACCGGTCCCATCCCGCTCGAAAACTTCCTCGAGGTCCCGCGCCTCAGCTTCCCAGAGTCCGGCTCCCGCTGGGCCGGCGATCGACTCGAGGTCAGCTGGCCTGCCGGTGGGGTGCCCGTCGATCTCGTAGTGATCGAGATCGAGAGCGACAGCGGTCTGGTCACCTGGACCATCGCGGCTCCCGGCAGCGAGCGCGCGATCGAGCTCCCCGACCTCCGAGCGCTCGCCCCAGATGGCGCGCTCGCCCGGGGGCCACTCGAGGTGTTGGTCACGGCCGCCCAGATCCGAGACTTCGACTACGGCTCGCTGCGCTATCGCCAGCTCGGGACCAACGGGTTCAACGCCTACGCGCGTGACGTGTTCCCGCTGAACTACTGATCGGGCACCGCGTGACGTTCCCTCCCGAACCCGCCGCGAAGCACCCGAACCCCAGCCGTCGCAAGCGGACGCGCGCCTGGCTCGGCGTAACTTTGGTTTCATCAATTGCTACCACCTGTTATGACAGCGGGGACCGCTGGCTGACACCCCCAGAGCCCGACTCTGAAGTGCGCTGCACCGTCGGCGACGAGCGCTGCGGAGACGACCTGGAGCGCTGCGAAGAGAGCGCCGACGGGCCTCGCTGGGTCGCTGTCGACGATTGCTCGGATCGAGGGCTCGTCTGTTCTCCGACGCTCCGGCGCTGCGCGCTGTGCGATCCGGGCGCTCGGAAGTGTGACGGGGCGACCGTGCTGCGCTGCGCCGACGATGGTGACGGCTGGAACGAGGAGCGGACGTGCGCCATCGACGACGACCTTGCGTGTCGCGGCGGCACCTGCGTGAACCTGTGCGCACAAGCTCGCGACCAGCGCAGCAACGTCGGCTGCGAGTACTGGGCGGTAGATCTCGACAACGCGGTGGTCGGCGGCGGCCTCAACGCCGCGCAGCAGCAGTTTGCCGTCGTGGTCTCGAACGCGCAGCCCGACGTCCCTGCGACCGTGACCATCGAGCAGGACGACACCGATCCCGGCGCCGCCAACGATCCGCTGCTGGTGACCCGTGCCACCGTCCCGCCATTGAGCCTCACGGTGTTCAAGCTCGGACCGCGGGAAGTGGATGGATCTCCTCCCGGCGAGTACGACACTGGAACCCACACAGCGCTGACACGCGCGGGCTACCGCATCAAGACCAGCGTGCCCGTCGTTGCTTATCAGTTCAATCCGCTCGAAAACGTCGACGTGTTCTCCAACGACGCGTCGCTGCTGAAGCCCGTCGAGGCGCTGACCGATACCTCGGGCAGCATGCGCGACGCCTATGTCGTCTTGGGCTGGCCGCAGACCATTGCGTCCACCGACGACCCGGACACCAACTTCGATCCGAACGACCCCAGCGATCTGCGAGCCTTCCTCACGATCGTGGGGACCCGCGAGCGGACCCGAGTCGAGGTGATCCCCAGCACGTTCGTGCTTGGCGGAGGCCCGATCGACGACACCGAGGCCGGCGAGCGCATCGAGATCGAACTCGGCCCATTCGACGTACTGAACTTGGAAACGGATGATTTCAATGCTGACTTTACTGGCTCTCTGATCCGCGCCGACCGACCCATCGTGGTGTTCTCGGGCAGCGAAGCCAGCGACGCGCCCTGGTTCGACACGCTCGCAGACCGGCAGTGCTGCGCCGATCACCTCGAAGAACAGCTCGATCCGATCCGCACGGCGGGCAAGTACTTCGTGGCCACCGTCAGCCCCAATCGCACCGCGGCGCTCGCGTTCGCCGGAGCCAGCGTGGGCATCGAAGACCAGGTCGAATACTTTCGCGCCATCGCGGTCACCGAAGGCGGCGCGCGCCTCAGCGTCACGATCCCAGGCTCCGGGACGCGGACGGTCACCTTGCCGGAGCGCGGCGACAGCCTCGAGATCGTTTCGCCCGTGCATTTCGTGATCGAGAGCGACAAGCCGATCATGTTGGGCAGCATTTCTCCGAGCCAGGGCGCTGCGAACGTTCCCCGGGGGCTGCCCGGCGGGGATCCCAGCTTCATGATCGTTCCACCCGTCGAGCAGTTCCGGACCTCGTACGTGTTCCTGACTCCGGACAAATACCTGTTCGACTTCATTCGCATCATCGCCCCCCCCGACACGAAGATGCAGTTCGATGGACGGCCGCTCGACGAGGCCCTGGACTGCGACCGCAAGAGCGGCGACAGCTTGACCGAGGCCGAACGGGGCTCCAAGCAGCCCCCGTTCTGGGTATATTCTTGTCAGCTTTCGTTCCCTACCGTCGACACCCGCCCCGACGCCGACGCGGTGGTGGGCGAAGGCATCCAGAACGACGGCGTGCACCGGCTGGAAGCGACGCGACCAGTGGGCCTGCTGGTGGATGGCTTCGACAGCTTCGTCAGCTACGCCTACGCCGGTGGCACCGAGCTGTCGCAGATCGTGCCCGAGTAGCGCTGCAGCGTGCTATAGGCCCGCGCGGCCGTTCGCGTAGAGCGGCCAGGGCGAGAGCAGCGGCGCGGGCGTCCCCGGCCCGCTCTGGCGCAGAGCGCGCTCGCACTCCTCCACCGACAACCGGCGCGGACCGAAGATGGTGGCATCGGCCGCGTCCGCGTCCATCAGCGTCGAGGGCATGTCGACCCCGTAGTCGTCGGGGTGCCCGGGCATATCCAGCAGAATGTGACCGATTTCGTGAGCCAGCGTGTGCGATCGAGCGCCGGCACGGATCCCCGCCCGATCGAGGATGACCGCGTTCCTCACGCTGGCGCCGTCCGCATAGATGAAGGATTCGCCGATACGGCCGGAGCGTGCGAAGCTCGGGATCACGAAGAGTTCGATGGTGGTGGGGTCGCCGTCGTCGAACGCCTTGATCAGCGTGCGCTCTTCGAGGGTACCGGCCGCAGCGTCGTAGTCGCTGAAGTGCGTCAGCCCATCCGATAAATCGACGTCGCCGATGCATACGGCCAGGGTCGCGTCCGACGACAAGGGCTGGTCCGGCAGGCGTTCGAGCCTCGCCGGGTTGCCCTTCGCGTCGTGGACCAGCACGTCCGCGGTTCGGAGCGCCCCGCGGGCGATCTTCGCGTTGGCGCTGACCACGGCGCGAAACCCCGCAGCGGTCAGCTGAGCACGCACGCGTTCAGCTACTGCGCTGGGTGTATCGAACCGCTGGGTGCGCACCCGGATGACCTCGCCGTTGGCGCGGAAGCGGAGCTCTCCGCCGCTCGCCGGCAGCCCCAGGTCGCAGCCGACGCCCAACAGGAACGGCGGCGGTGGATCGACGACCTGGATCTCGAGCTCGTCGGTCAGACCGAAATGGACGCCGCACTGCCCCCAGAGCCCGCTGGCTGTCTGCAGTTCCTCGCCCAAGAGTTTGATCGCGCCCGCATCCGTGCCCCCGACGGGGGGGGTGCCGCCCGCGGCCGCGCGCACGATGTGAGTCTTGACCGTGGCGCGCAGGCGCTCGATGGGGCCGAGCGCGGTGTGTCTGGGTCCCCCGACGCGAATGCTCAGTACCTCGCGCCCGTCGATCTGCACCGCGATACGTCCCCCGACCTCGGCGAGCAGCGAGGTTCCGCGAACCGCCGGGTGCTGCCGATCGACGGGGTCCCCCACAGCCCGAATCGCCGGAGTGCGCCGGCATTGGTGTTCGGGCAACCCAGCGGGACAGCTGACTGGGCTGAGCGGAACATTGCTCAGCGTATCGAGGCCAGAACCACCCGCTGCCGTCGACGTCAGCGTCAAGCGATCGGGCAAGTACCCCGGGTCGCCCGTCACCATCCAGTAAAGCGCGTCCGGATCGTCCCCGTCGCTCGCGCCCGCCGGGCTGCCGAGCAACGATGGCACCACGCGACTGACGGAAGCGTGGGAGGTAGCCAGATTGACCTGCTGGTTCTGCGTGTCGTAGGCGGCGAGTTCGAGCACCTGCACCGACACCTCGCCTTTGCTGAAGCGCAGCCGCGAAAGACCCACGCTGACCCCTTGCAAGCCGAGCTCTCTGGCGGCGCTGGTCTTGCCGAGCAGCGGTTGATCGCCCACCAAGAGCCGGGTCGAAGTACCGTCGATGCCCATCAGATCGCCGAGCTGCGACTTGAGACGCCGGACGTTCTCGCCGGCCCGCCCCGTCACCTTATCGGCGGTGTGATCGGGACGACCGTCATTGTCGTCGTCGTCCATGTCGGCATACACCACGATCGTGCTCGGCTCGGCGGAGCTGGAGCCCGCGGCGAGGCTCCCCAGCGCTAGCCCCAACGCCAGTGGCACGGCACGGCGCATCACTCGCTCCACCCCTGTTGGACGCGCCGAAACCTGGGCTCGGTCACCAGGCGCTGGATCTTTCCTGCGCCGGCTGCACGGATCAGCGCAGCCCAGCCAAGAGTCGGCAGCTTCTTGCTGTTGACGAGCTCGTCCGCGAAGTTGCCCGCGAGGTCCCGCTGGCCCAGATCGAAGAGCGCCGCTGCGGCCAACCCTCGCAACGCCTCGTGGCGTTGACAACGTGCGGCAGCGACGAGGTGCTCGACCAGGTCACCGCGGGCGTATCCCTGGGACAGCATGAATGCCGCCCGAATCGACGCCGAGTCGTTCAGGCTCGACGGACTGCTCATGGTCTCGAGCATAGGACGGGCCACTGGTAAACGGGCGTCCGCCATGCGGAAAAGAAAACTCACGTCCGCATCGGAGCTCGGGCGATCGCTCAGACGGGCCACCATCTCCAGGGTCGGCCGGGCGGGCGGAGGCTCGAACGTTCCTCCCAAAGACCAAGCGGCCAGTCCCCAAGCCGTGCGCGTGCCGCGGCTCCCCTTCCCCGCGCGCTCCTGAGCCTCTTCCGGCGCGCTCCCGTCCCCCGCGCGCCGCCCCAGCTCCGCCAACACCAGCCAGCGCCCGATGTGGCGCTCAGCGCCGCGCAACACCGAGATGGAGGCGCGCGCGGCCGTTGGCAGGGCCGGTCGCCAGAGGAGCGGTACGAAAATCTCGCCACACAGCGAGATGCGACAGCTTTCTTTGATCATCGGGGCGACGCTCGCTCCGTGTTCCCCGTCCGATTCGCCGCGCTGAACCCGAGCCACTTCGGCCGCCAGCACCAAATGTGGGTGGCGACTGGTCGCGGCCCGCGCCAACGCGGCGCCCAAGCGGGGCGAGCTCGTCATGGCCGCTGCCGACAGGGAAGCCAGGCCCCCCGCGGATTCGTCCGACACGGCGGTCGTCAAATGCGGCAGCACGGCCTCTTCGCGACACTCCGCCAGCGTGCGCGCCGCCGCCGCGTACAGCGAGCGCTCGAAAGACCCGCGCTTCACGAGCAACGCGACGCTGCGCTCCAGCGCATCGAGCAACCGGGGCGAAAATCGCGCGACCTCACGCAAGATGCCCGCGAGCTGGTGTTCGTGGGCGGGGCGACGCCTGAGAGCGCTGGCGATGTCTGACTCGAGCTTGTTGACTGGCTCATCACCCAGAACGTCGGTCACCGAACCTCCATTGGCTGGTGCCTCACCCCAGGTCGACGACCTGGCCACTACCGAGAAAGAACGATCAAGGTATCACCTTATTGGGGTCTCGCCCGCGCTTTCCGGCACGCGGTTCCCGCGTCGGCTGCACCGACATCGGTGACTCGGAGTCAATCTGCCGCGCTTTCGGCCGCGGAGCACGAGCTCTGCCGAGCCGACAATCTCGGCGGCACCCAGCGATCACCGACTGTTTGCTTAATTCCACGCACCACGCTAAAACCGCCAGCGGAATTCATTCAGGTTGGAGCAGGGGCAAACTTTCGGCACTCTATTGACCAAGCGCTTGTTGCCCAAGCGCTCCGTTGCCCAAGCGCTCCGTTCCAATCACGCTCGAGGAGACCACCATGCGACACGCTGCCACTCGCTCGCTCATTGCCATCATCCTACCCGCTCTCGTACTCGCCTGTGGCAAGAAGGAAGAGGAGCCACCGCCTCAATACGGTCAGCAACCGTATGGACAACCTGGCTATCAGCAGCAGCCCGGCTATCAGCAACAACCTGGCTATCAGCAGCAGCCGCAACCCGCGCCTGCCCCCGCGCCGGCGCCCGCTCCCGCGCCTGCACCCGCCCCTGCCGCGGGCACCACGGGCGCCCAGCCCGCACCCATGGCGCTCCCTTGCCAACAAGACTCGCAGTGCTTCACGCACAAATGCAACACCGCCGTGGGCAAGTGCCAGTGGCCCTGCCAGACGGACGCGGATTGCTTGCCTGGCAACCAGTGCTTGGCCCCGCAGTGTTTGCCGAAAGCCCAATAACGGGCGCCGCATGATCAGCGAAGCTGAATACGAGACCCGAGCAACGCCCGAGCTGAAGCGCCTGCTCGAGGCGCTCGACGCCCTCGAAAGCGACGAGATCGAAGCGGAGCTCGAGAGCGACATCTTGACGCTCGAGTTTTCGGATGACACACGCTACGTGATCAACTCCCACCGCGCGGCTCGCCAGATCTGGATGGCCGCGGAGCGGTCAGCGTGGCATTTCGATTGGGACGCCGAGCGCCAGGCGTGGGTTGCGCAGAAAAACGGCGATGAGCTGTGGCAGGCGCTCGGCGCGGTGATCGGGAAGAAGCTCGGGCATCCGGTCGAGTTGGCGCGCTCGAGCTAGTGGTGAATCTTTGATTCGCCACGAAAATAAATAACGCTTTCCTAGTCTCGATAGGACGCCAGAGTCCGAAATTCGCGTGGCCTCGTAGAGGCCGGGCCGCGCGAATTTCGGGGACGCACTATGGAGACTAGACACTGGGGCGGACCGCACAAAACACCGAGCGCTCACGGGGCAGCTGACAGCGACGGCGAGCGTTGCTCAGTGGCTCGGCATGACCCCCTCGCGCCCGTTTTCGAAACTGCCCTCGCAAGCCGACTT
>JAICQQ010000200.1 GCA_025937785.1 Polyangiaceae bacterium | reverse complement strand
TGTGTTTTCAGTGAGTTGTAACGGGTGGGACTAGCGGGGACGCGCATTTGGCGGTTTTGCCAAGGTTGACGTCGAGGGTTCGAATCCCTTCTCCCGCTCTCTATTGATTTGTTTTTGGGGCCCCAACCCCAAAAACGGTCCTCGGGCGCTCCGCGCCCTGCGGCCCCGGTTCAGATGCACTGCGGGCCCAGAACCGGTGGACATTGTTGGGGAAAGCTCAGTGGGTGGATGGCCTAAGCCTCCCCAGTGCTTGTCATGTTGATGGGGTGGTTTGCTTTCGGGTCGGTGCGGGTGAGGTCGGCCTGCTCGTCGGTTGTCCCAGTGGTGGGTTGGGGTGTCCCACTTACTGTCCCACTTTCGGGGGCGGATGTCCCGTCGGTCGTGCCGTTCGAGCCAGCGGCGGGCGCGATCGGGGTCGCCGCGGACTGCTTGGTGAATGCCTGCTTGGCGGACATGAAGTCGATGACCTTGGCGATGCTCTCGCGCTGCTCGATAGGTGCGACCGTCGAGTAGCGTTCCTGCATGCGTTCGGTCAGGTGGCCCGAGATGCTCCGGGTCACGATCGCTTCCACCTTGGCCGCGCGTGTGAGGTCGTTGAAGGTACGACGCATCCCGCGCTGAGTGAACCTGCGACCAAGTTTGATGTGATTGGCCACGTCGGCAAAGGGCTTGTTGAGGACCGATGCTGTCCGATACCCACCGTGAAGCGCCGGGAAAAGCAGGTCGCTTTCCTGTTGCTCCGGCGTCGAGAGTTGCGCCTCGACGTGCCAGCGGAGGACAGCAACGGCTTCCGCGGGCAAGTGGATTCGGTATTTCACCCTTTGCTTGGTGGTGTTCATGACTTCCTGGCCGCGCGTGTGCGATCGGCGCACGAGCAGCTGGCACTCTTCCCATAGGACATCCGGTGTGGGGCCGGTTCGACGCAGTGGTCGCAAACTCGACGGCCTGAGCCCGGTGACCAGGCCCAGATACACCATGGCGTAGTGCTGTGGATACAGCTCCCGCATGGCGGCCATGAACGTCGGGACCTGCTCGGGCAGAAGCGTGTTTGGCTCCTCCTCCGTGTAGATCTCGTGTTCCGACTCGTCGAAGTCAGCGATGCCATCGAGCGTCAGTTGGTCTAGCGCGAGTTCGCGCTTCGCCGCCTTGAGAATCACGCGCAAGATCGCGAGCCAGCCATTGCAGGTGGTTGGTGCGAAATCACCGTCTGCAATCAGTTCGGCGACGCTCGCACGCCATTCTTCAATGTGTCTGGCGGTGAGTCGATCGAGGAAGAAGTCGCCGAAAGCCGGGACGTGCCTCTTCGACTTGCGACCGGTGGAACCAGCGATCAGATGTTCGAGGGTGATCGCCCACTTCGAACGGCCTGCAACGCTACGGATCTCCCGGGTCTTCACCTTGCGCTCGAACAGCGATGCGGCGTACTCGGCGAAGCGCTGCTTCGGCGTCTCGGCTGAGCTTTCGCCCGCCTTGACCAGCGCCTTTTCGGTGTCGAGCCCCCGAATCGCGGTCGCGAGATCCGCGCTCGGCAGCATCTTGCGGATGTCCTTCAACCGACCCGTCGTGGGATCCACGACTCGGGCTCTGATGTAGTGGCCTCCTTCCTTGCGTTGCCAGATCCCTGGCACGACTGGCTGAACTGATATCAGGCAGCCTCGTTCCATCTTCCATTCCTGCTTCTTGTTGCTTGTCATTCGCGGCTCCTTGGGGAGGCGCGCTTGACCGTTCCGCGATCACCGTACCATCTGCGCGCCCAGTCAGGAATCGATCGAGTTCGTCCAGCGCCCACATCCATGGCCCTGTGCCCCCGCGGCGCCCGACGGGAGTCAAGCGACCGGCTTTCTTGGCTTTTCTGATGCCCGATGTCGTCCTGAATCCCAGGTAACGTGCAGCTTCGGCGGTCGTCAGGTAGTGTCGGGCGGGCATCGCGCAGCCGTCGGAGAACTGCCCGACCGTGCTGCGGAGCTCCGCTCTAGGTCTAGCGCCGGCCATATCGTTTGGCTCCGAGGCGACCGTCAGCACAACCGTCGACGGTGACTGCCCCGACGCGGACCAATCGGGTGAGGGCGCGTCGCAGCGCTCGATCGTCGTGGCGGACCGGCGCCCAACGACCGGGTTGGCCATGTCGGATCAGACCCCGCCGATCGGGGCGCCAACCCCAGAGTTCGCCGCGGAGTTCGATCAATCGCAGGGGCTCGTCGGATGCGTTGATGATCTCGAGCACCCGACGCTCCAGCTGGCCGGCGCCGCGGCTCACGGCGTGGGCTCTGTGTGGCGGTTGTCCATGCCCGCATTCGACCACGCTGCCCCCGGCGGTCGTAGCCCCCCACGTCATTTGACGCAGGGGAGGACGGCGAGCGGGCTCGAACCAACGATGGACGGTTGGACACGGCGTGGGCGCCGAGTTGGGAGCGAGCGCTTGAAGCGCAGGCAAGGCGCGTCCCCAAAACGCGGGGAGGCGTTCACGTCCCTCCCGATCAGTGAGACGTTAACAGTCGTTCGGCTGTTTGGACGAGTTCGTCTGGCGCGGTGTGTGTTGCGGCTCTCAATGCTTCGACTAGTCGAGAGCGGGCTTCCGTCGATGCAGGCGATACTTGCCGCACGAGGACGCATGCTTTCAGCAAGCACAAGGTGGCGTCCGCACCGACAGCAACAAGTTCGTCGTACCTTCGCAAGCACTCCGCATCGGCCTGCTTCGTGCTGATCGCAGCGTCGAGCTTCAGATCTGCACAGCTGACTAGCGCGTCTTGAGCCCGTGCATCGGACACAGCCCGTTTTTCCAACGAATCGATTAGCGATAGGGACTCAAGATAGGTCCTGTTGGTGAGATTTCTGAGAATCTCGCTGCATTCTCGGTCAAAGTCGAACGACATATCCCACCATCACTCAGTTGCAAGAACGACCTTCGTAGGTGGCACTGGGCCACGTTCCTTCCGCTCTGCATCGGTTCCAACAATCTCTGCAGACGTTATATCCGTAGCGTCCAGTCGGCTGATTTACATCCGAGTCGAGGCAATCCGAGAGTTTCCCGTTGCAGTCGGATTCATCCGTGTCCCCCTTCAAGAACAACAAAGTTCCCACGCACATGCCCACTAGAGCGCCAGTCACCCCGCCAACCCTGCCTCCAACGGCGGCGCCAGCAGCGCCAGCCGCCAGCGGTCCCCATGGGATCGGCATAGTCATCGTCTGCCGCCCGTTCGGATCAATGAAGTTGACCGGATCACCGTTTACGTAAAGATACAGGTTCGGTGCGTCTCCAGTATCGAAACGAATCGGATCCTTGCTGGTCCATCGCCCAATGCTCGGCTCGTAGTCACGCGCCCCAAACCGCACGAGCCCCGTCTCCGCATCGTACAAACCGCCCGCAAATCCCTGCGGAATCACGCTGACACCCATCCCGGTCACGTCTCCGAACGCCTCGTAGTCGAGTCGCACCGGCACGTCGCTCGGATCGCTGACGTTGATGAGCGTGCGCACTGAGCCAAGGTGGTCCGCAATCACCCGGTAGACGGCGCTGCCGCGGATCACAAGCTCCGGTGTCGTAGGCTTGTCGCCGTACACGAAGCGGGACACCAGGTTCCCATCGCCGTCGAGCTCGGCGGCGATGCGCAGCTGGCTCGACCAGAGCCATTGCTGCGTGAGAACGCCGTTCACTCGCTTGCCGACGCGGCGGTTCTGCCCATCGACCAGGTACTCAAGAACGTCGCCGTTCGGCAGGTCGACGCGCACGAGGTTCCCGAAGACATCGTACTCGTACGCCGTGACGTCGTCGTTAGACGTGTCGGTCTTGGTCAGGAGCTCGCCGTTGTCGGTGTACGTGTAGACGTAGTCGCCGTACGCGAGCAGTCGATCCTGATCGTCATACGTGGCGCTGACGCTGCCGTCGGGCGTTGTCAGGCTCAGGCGATTACCGTTATCGTCATAGCCGTACGATTCGATGAGGTCGCCGTCTTGGCGCACTTCCTTCAGTCTGCCCTGGAGGTCGTACTGGTAGTCGTACGTAACGCTGACCCCGTCGCTGGTTTCCGTGCGCTGGGTGATACGGCCGAGGGCGTCGCGCGGGGCAGCGGTGGTGTCGAGGATCTCTCGGTAGACGAGGCTGCCGCTCTCGGTGGCGGCGTAGCTCGCTAGCTCGCCGTAGGCGTTGTACGTCGTCGTGTCGGTGACGGCGCCGGACACGCTGCTCGTCGGGCGCGGCAGGAGGGGGTCGTACGTGACGCGCAGGGCGCCGCTGCCGGAGGGGCACGTCGTCGGCGACGCGCACGTTTGCAGCCCGTCGTTGTCGTAGGCGAAGCTGATCGGGGCAGACGTGCTAGTCGTGGTCACGGTTTCCGTCGCTACTCGGAAGTCGTTGTTATAGGTCCATCCGATACCACCGTTGATCGGACCTGACCAGCTGCTGCTGGTGATGAGGTGACCGTCGTAGCTGTACGCAAGATTCACGCCGACGGGGTGAGCAAGGGTCGCGAGTGAGCCGGGCGCGCACCCCGCGCACGGGGTGACATCGAAGTAGCTGTAATCGATGATCCCGCTGGGGGTGTCGATGAAATCGAGCTTGCCGGCGTCGTCGTAGACTCGTTCGAAGTTGAAGCCGTCGGGGCGCCAGGTGGTCGTGGGTTGGCGATCGAGGTTGAAGGCGAACGTCGTCGCGGGGCTGGGAACGCTCGACAGAACCGGAGGAGCGTACTCGTCCTGCAGGTTGACGGGGGTGAAGCCTTGGGTGTGCTCGGGTTTGCCGGGTGGGGTGAGGCCGATGAGGTTGCTGTTTTCGTCCCAGCTGAAGTAGGTGGCGCTGTCGTCGGGAGCGACTTGACTGAGCACGCGTCCGATCGCGTCGCGCTCGAAGGTGGTGAGCTGGCTGAGCGCGTTGGTTGAGGTCTGCAGGTAGCCGTTTCTCGAGTCCGAGGTATTGAAGTAGCTGTTCGTCGCGATGCGGGTTCCCTGGGTCGTGGTCTGGAGGCGACCGCGGGCGTCGTAGGCAAAATCGATAGCGAGCGTGTTTGGAAGCTCCATGCGGGTGGGAAGCCCTTGGGAGTTGATGAACGTTCGCTGCCAACGCCCTACGGGGCTGACACGCTCGGTGCGACCGGTAGACGCCGTGTACGTCGAGACCCACGCCTTGCCGTTGACTGTGGTTCTCGTCACCTCGGAGGTCAGGGTGAACGGATCGACGGGATCAGTCTGCGAAACGGAACGTGTCGTCTGCTCGACGCGGGCGAGGCCGCTCGGCAAAGTGATCGTGTTAGTAGTCTCAGGGTCCTGCATACCAAACCGTGGATCGGGGGAGGACGCGAGGACTTGAACGGTACCGTTGGGGAGCCACGTCGTGACAATACCGTCATCAGTGTGCTCGGCGATGGCTTGGGTACCATCCGGGAAGGTGTTGACCCGCTCATACACGCCGTCAGGACGCTGGGTGAGCTGGTAGGATTTCAACGCGCCTTCGGCGGACTCGAGCGTGGTGGTTCGCGTGCCGAAGTCACCGGTCGAGGACAAGATTTGGGTGCCGCTGGCGGCGTCGGTATCGCTCTCGAGCCTCCCCCAATCGTCGTACTCCATGGTCGACATGTTTTCTCGCGGATCGGTAAGGGTTTTCAATAGTCCCCCTTGGTGATAGGTCATGCTGACGCGGCGGTCTGCGGGATCGACAGCGCTTTCGAGGTAGCCCTCCGCGTCGAGGTTGACCTCGGTGACGTGACCGAAGGGGCCGACGATACTTTGGGCCTCACCGTTCGCTCCACGTTGGATGGTGGTCTGGTTGCCGAAAGCGTCCGCGATACTGAAAAGGCTGCCACTCGCGTCATAGCCAAAGGTAAAGACGAGTTGCCCGGTTCGTGTGCGGGTTGCCAGGTGACGCCCTTGCCAATCGAACACGTAGACTTCGTCCGAGTCGGGGGAGTTCAGATACATGGTCTCGTCATTGAGCGCAGGCAGCGTCGTCCTCGTCCGATAGATGAAGTACGGATCCCTTGCGGTGAAGTAGACGCCATCGGGACCGACGGCCACGCCGCCGACGCCCAACCGGATTCTTAGATCCGTCGCGGGGGCTCCGTCGCCGAACTGTTTCCCCTGGACTACGTCGGCCGTGATGTTGGCGCCTTTTCCTACCAGCTCGAGCACGCCCGCCGGTGTCACACGCATCAGGCGCGGCCGGTAGTTTTCTGTCAGGTACAGGCTTCCATCCGGTCCGATAGCGATGTGCTCTGGCCTTCCGATCAAGGCACCGAGAGCGGGAATTCCGTAGCCCGCTTCGCCAGCAGGGCACCCGCTGGTGCACCAGGTACCTGCCACTGTGGCCACCCTACCCCTCAAGTCGTAGCGGCGAACTACGCCGCGACGCTTTCAAGGGCGTAAACGCTACCATCGGGATGTTCTGCCACATCATAAGGGGCCATCCGATCAGCGACTCCCATTGCCGCACCGTCGCCGGGGTTGGTGGAACCAGGAGCCGCTCCGTTGCCCCCGATGGTCACGATGTTGCCGTTTGGCAGCACCTTCCTGACCCTTCGATTGCCATAGTCGGCAATGTAGATTTCTCCGCCGCGACCGAGGCCGATGCCTCTGGGTTCGTTGAGTCTGGCATCGGTTGCCAGCCCTCCGTCCCCCGAAAACCCCTGCGTGCCCGTACCGGCTACGGTAGTGACTATCCCATCGGGGCCTATGCGGCGCACCCGGTGGTTCCCGCGATCGGCTACGAAGACACTACCGTCGGGGCCAACCTCGATGTCCGACATGTCGGAGAACTCTGTTTGTAGCGCCGGCAGGCCGTCCCCGTTGAAGCCGCGCGGCCCGTCATAGCCCAACCCTGCAAAGCGATCGATGATGCCATCTGGTCCGATGCGTCGCAGGTTGTACGGCTCAGTCGACTGCCATGGGTCGTGGCCATCGGCAACGTAAATGGTTCCATCCGGGGCCACGGCAATCGCTCCAGGTCGTTGGAAGCCGGCCACATCGGCGGGCCCACCGTCCCCGTCCGGGTAGGTAGTACTATCGCTGACCAGCTTTTTCGGCCAGGACTCCACGATGCGCTGATTGGGAAGCGCCTGGACCCTGCGACCGTCACCGAGCTGCAGGGTGCCGGAGCTGGGTTCGTACGCGTGGTGAACATTCAGTGTCCATCCGCCAAAACCCATCACCCGAGCGTCCCAGATACCCACGGCCTGTTCGCGGCGTCTCGTCATGTACAGCTCGTTTCGGCTCATGCTGCCCGTCAGGGCGACGCCGGCAACGGCGCCAAACTGCGCGGTCCGCGCGTACACGCCGTCGTAGGTGAACCTCACCATGGCCTCGGCCCCCTGACTCCCCTGTAGACTCCGGCCAAGACCGTCGTGACCGTCCCACACGAAGTCGTAGGTCTGCGATGGGAGCGGAGCGAACGACTCTTTCCACGAGAGCCCCCCCACCTTCACTTCGAGATCGATCCGCTTGAGTGAAGCCGGGACCGCCGGTCCGCTCAAAGGGATCCGCATGGTTCGGTAGTCTTTCCGACCGGGTACACGGTTGCTCGCGTAGTTCAGGCTAAACTCGGTACCCGCCAGCGGCAGCACTTCGCGCAGAACCTGTGTCTCGCATTCGATGATCGAGCCTGATCCCTCGCACTTGTTCGGTGGATCTGGCGGTGGCTGTGGTGGATCAGGAGGAGGTTCTGCATCGTCGGGAAACAGGATCCCCCAGTTGCAGTCGTACGGCTCTGTGAAATGGGGTATCCGCACGCGCCACAGACTCTCCCCGGGCGTGCGGAGTTCAGCAATCTTGGCCCGCTCGTCGAAGTCGATCCCCAGCCCCTCGAGTTCGGCGTCCGTCTCGGGGTCACCGTCTCCGTCGGCGTCGAGTTGAGCGATGCCACCGACGATGGCGGTGATCGCAATGACTATGCCGTTTTCTTCGGCAAGCCATTGCCCTCGCTCACGGTTGAACGAGCCGACCGGCACCGTGGTGCCCGCGGGAAACTCCAGAAAGTTGTCGGTGTAGTAAATCAGCGGCTGATCGAAGGCGATGGAACGCGCGCCGGCTTGTACCGCCTCGTCGGCGTTGACCTCGAACGCATGCGTATAGGCGCTGATCGCCGGAAGTTCGCCAGGCATCGCCAGGATGCCGGTGTCCCCCACGGTGAATTCAGTCACCCGGACATTGAGTGTATCGATCGAGGTTTGGGTGCCATCCGGAAACTCCATCGTGGCTTGTGTTCCCGCAGGGACCAGGAGCACAGCTTGGCGCGTTCCGTCGCTGTCGGAGACCACGCTCGCCTCGTGCACTTGAAACGGCTCGCCGGTGTCCTGCAGATCGATCGTGGTGACGGCCGCGTCCGGAGCGACAAGCACGACATCGGGCACGGTGGTGCGCTCTCCCCAGCCGAGCAGCGCTTGGCGCTCGACCGCGAGGTACGGCGGTCGCGCGAAAGTGACGCGCAGCGGGCCGCCGCCGTTGACGACGAGCTGGTAGCTACCGTCGCTTTGTGTATTCGTGAAGCCGAATTCCGGGTGCCCGGCGATCGCCACCCGCACGCCAGCAACGGCGACGCTGTCCCGATCGAGAACGCGGCCCGCAATCGAAGCTGCGCGTTCCACCACGATGGTGGCTGGGTCCACGCCTTGCTGCGCCGGGTTCGCGCCCGTATACAAGAACGCCATCGAGCCTGGAACCGTGGTAGCAACCGTCGAGTTCTCCGTACACACCGACGCGCGTACCCCCGTTTCCGGATCACAGGTCTCCACGGTGCAAGGGTCGCCGTCGTCCGGAACGACGGAGGTGCCGCCCACGCAGAACCCGCCGCTGTCACAGCTGCCACCGACCGTGCAGGCATCGAGATCGCACGAAGTTCCGGAGGGCGCAGGGGTGTGAACGACACCGTCGATTGGATCGCAGCTATCCAGAGTGCACGGGTTGCCATCGTCCACGGATGACCCAGCTCCAGCCTGACAGGCTCCGGCGCCGTCGCACGCCTCCAAGCCGTTGCACGCGTCGCCGTCGTCGCACGACGTGCCCGCTGCAACCGGGTCGTGATCGACGCCAGTCACAGGGTCGCAGCTATCCGCCGTGCACGGATTGCTGTCGTCGACAAGGGGCGGGGCGCCGGAAGCGCACCCCGTGGCGGGCAGACAGCTCTCGACGCCGTTGCAGGCGTTGCCGTCGTTGCAGGTCAGAGGCGTTCCTGCTTGGCAAACGCCGCTGGCATCACACACCGCAGCTCCATTGCACAGGTCAACATCGTCGCAGGAGGTGCCTGCAGCGACGGGCGTGTGGGTGACGCCGCCTTGCGCATCGCAGCTGTCGGCCGTGCAGGGGTTGCCGTCGTCCACGTCGAGCGGGGAGCCGCTTTCGCAGGTACCAGCCGTGCAGGTTTCACCCTGCGTACACGCGTCGCTGTCGTCGCATGCAGTGCCGTCGGCGAGCAGTGGGTTGCTGCAAGCGCCCGTGGCGGGATCGCACGTACCCGCAGCGTGGCACTGGTTTTGGGCGGTGCAGACGACAGGGCTCGAGCCAGCACAGCTGCCCGCTTGGCAGCTGTCGGTTTGGGTGCAGGCGTCGTCGTCGGAGCAGACAGTGCCGTCGGCGACCGGGCTGTTCACGACGCCGGCTACAGGGTCGCAGCTGTCTTCGGTGCAGGGGTTGCCGTCGTCCGGATCGAGGGGCGCGCCGGGGTCGCAGGTGCCCGCGCCGTCGCACACTTCGCCACCGGTGCAGACGTCGTCGTCGCTACAGCTCGCGCCCGCAGGCTCGGGGGTATTCTCGATGCCGTTGATGGGGTCGCAGCTATCGGCCGTGCACGGGTTCTGGTCGTCCGGATCGAGCGGGGGGCTCGGCTGGCAGCTGCCGCTGGCGTCGCAGAGCTCGGTGCCGTTGCAAACGTCGCCGTCGGCGCAGCTGGTGCCGCCGGCGACGGGGAGGTTGGTGACACCGCTGACGGGATCGCAGCTGTCGGCCGTGCACGGGTTCTGGTCGTCCGGATCGAGCGGGGTGCCCGCGGCGCACGTGCCCGCAGAACTGCAGACTTCGGCGCCGTTGCAGACGTCGCCGTCGGCGCAACTGGCGCCAGGGGTCGGTTGGTGCTGCACGCCCGCGACCGGGTCGCACGCGTCGATCGTGCACGGATTGTCGTCATCGGGATCGAGCGGGGTGCCGGGCTGGCAGGCGGCGGAGGCGCTGCAGACTTCGGCCCCGTTGCACACGGTGTCGTCGCTGCAGCTGGAACCTGCCGGCAGGGGAACGTGGGCGACGCCGGTGGCCGGATCGCAGCTGTCGGCCGTGCACGGGTTGCCGTCGTCGATGGCCGAGGGCGCGCCGGCCACACAGACCCCGACGCCGTTGCAAAGCTCGGTGCCGTTACACAGATCAGCGTCAGCACACGCGGTGCCCGTGGGGACTGGGTTGTGAGCGACGCCGGTGACCGGGTCGCAGCTGTCGGCCGTGCACGGGTTGCCGTCATCGACAGCGGGTGGCGTGCCCGGAGCGCAGCCTCCAGCACCGTTGCAGATTTCGCTGCCATTGCAGGCGTTGGCATCACTGCAGCTCGTTCCGGCAGACACGGGCACATGCAGCACTCCGTCCTCTGGGTCGCAGCTGTCGGCGGTGCACGGGTTGCCGTCATCGATGGGGGGCGGCGCACCGGACTGGCAGGTGCCGCTGGCGTTGCAGACTTCGGCGCCGTCGCACGCATCGCCGTTTGCGCAGGCAGTGCCGGAGGGCAGCGCGACATGCTGGACACCGGTCGCGGGATCGCAGCTGTCGGCTGTGCACAGGTTGCCGTCGTCGATCGGCGGCGCGGCGCCGGGCGTGCAGACGGCGGTGGCATTGCAAACTTCGGTGCCGTTACAGGCATTGGCGTCGCTGCAGCTGGTGCCGGCGGCAACCGGGGTGTGGGTAACGCCAACGGCTGGAGTGCAACCGTCGGTGGTGCAGGGGTTGCTGTCGTCGATGAGCGGCGGAGTACCGGCCTGACAGACGCCGGTGGCGTTGCAAATTTCGGAACCATTGCAGAGATCGCTGTCACTGCAGCTGGTGCCCACGGGTTTGGGTGTGTGGATGGGTTGGCCCGCGGAGTTGCAGGTGTCCTCCGTGCAGGGGTTATTGTCGTCTTGGGGCTGGCAGGTGCCTGGACCGAGGGTGAAGCGATCGAGGTAGTGAGCGCCGTTGCCGGGTGTGGTGTTCACCGCGATGGTGAACTTGAGATCGCTGTAGTTTCCCGCCAGCGCCGTACGAATCGAAGCGGGAATTGCGAATTCCATGCGGGTGAATTGACCGGGGTTCTTCAGGGGCTTGGACCCCAGGTTCACCAGGTTGACCCCCTTCGACGGCGCATCGATGTAAAGCCAGGTGTCCCCGAACCACCAGGGGTTCGGCTGCTCGTTCAGCGGCGGGATCCGGATGTCGTAGCCAACGACGCTGAAAGCATTGCCGTCACTGGCAAGCGCCGGGCTATGTCGCACCGCCGTGTAGCCGATGTTGGTGATCTTCAAGGAGAACGCCCCCTCGGTGTGCAGCGTGCTCTGGGCGAGGGTGGCGGGGTTCCAGATTGAAGCCCAAGCCATGGTCTCGAAACCGAGCATCGATAGCTCGCTCGACGTCAGCGGCTGGGTGAGCTGGCCCACAGGCTCAGGCGGAGCCGATCTCGGAGACTCTTCTGCATTGGTGCAGCCGACCGCAAGCAGAAGACACAACGCCGCCACAATCCGATCCCTGAGGCCCAACCACGCCATAGTCCTGGTCCTTGCCGCGAGCAGACGTTCTGCTCGTCTCCAGCGTCTGTATCACAGTCATCCCAACCCGATCTTGAGCGCAGTCTGAGCAAATCGTGATCTTTTCATGAGCAAGTTGATTTCCAAACCTTGCACCGTCGATCGTTGGAGCGCGGCCGTCGGAAACCGCCACTAGAGTGGCCCCGCTTCATTCGAGTTGCGGTTGGTGTCAACTCCAGTAGACAGGTCGAAACCTGAGTCGGTCCCAGCGGGCCCGTTCCGCCTGGCGCCGTGACAAATCGGCGAAGCAGGATCGAGCTCAGCGCTTTCGAAGCTCCACCCCTTGCCGCAGCAACCAAGGATCGGGATCCCGATGCTCAGCAGCCTCACGAAGCCTTTCGGATGCCTTCTCGAAGGCTTTGCCCGGAAGATAGAGTTGATTGCCGCCGTCGTGCCCTGGGGAGAGCGAAACGGGCAGGCCCAGGTAGACCACGACCACAACGGCCAGCGCGCGCGGGATGGGTGCGACACGTGCCAGTGTCTGGTTGAAGCCGGGGTCTTCGTACTGAGGTGGAAGGACGTTGGTTCCGGACGGCAACGGGTCTTTCGTGTAGGGGAGCACGTCGGCGGCCACGATCTGAGCAGCCCACTTGCGTCGCACCTCCAGTCCCGAGCGACGTTGACGACTCAGCGTTCTGAGATGCGCCAGCGCGAGCAGGTTGCCGATCACGTCGCGCGACGCCACGCGATTCCCCAGCTGCGCGTGCGAGAACGGCCTAGCTGTGGGCGAGGTCGCGGGTAGTGGGAGCGAATCCTCGCCGGACATAGCCAACTCGTCGCTGCGTACTTCCGATTGCCAGCGGGTCCACGGTTCGAGCGCGCACTGCTCCGAAATGTCAAAGAACGGTGCCTGTTGGGCGTATTCGCGGCCGATCCTCTCACCGAGCTGGCCGAGCTCGGCGCACATCTCTCCGGCGAGCATTTCTAGCCTTTCGATGATCATGTCCTTGGTCACGAGGTGCAGCTCGTCAGCCTCGCGAGTACCCAGCACGGCCAACGCGGTGTCGAGCCAGCAGTGCCAACCCGGCAGTTGCCGGTCGATATAGTTCCGAAGCTCGCCGCGCGTTTGAACGTAGTCGAGGACGTTGCTTGGGGCTTGCGGATCCCTCGCCATTGTTGAATTGTCGCGCGGCTTTCGGAGCTAGTCACGTTTCACGTGCACCGGGCTTTTAGCATCCACCGCTAGGCGTACGGAGCGGGGCAACTACCGCTCGCTCCCTATCTGTCGGCGTTGATGGTCATCCCCCGCTCTGCCCCGTTCGGTGGTATCGTGGCGCGAAACGGGAGAAATCGTGGCACCTCACTGGAAGCACGGGAACGGGTTTTCCATCCGCTATGGCGGACGCGGGCAGATTGCATGGTTCTTCAACGAGGGGGTGGCGGCGGTTGCGAGCCAGGTGCGCGGCGCGCTGCATCCAGCCAGTTTGGTTCTTGACGCCGTTGATGCGGCTGCTGCCGTTGGCCTCTGGTGGGAGAGCCGCAAGCAGACCGCCGTGATGACCGCCGAGTTCGAAGAGCGCCGCCTGCTTTGGTGCGCCGATCTGATCACAATTCTCTCAGACGAGATTGCTTCCGCCCAAACGTTCAGGGCGGACACGACGCACATGCTCGAATGCGAGCTGCGTCGTACGATGGCGGTGCTCACCAAAACGTCGCGCATGGAGCTGCCCTATTCGTTTCTCCTGCAGTGCGGTCGAGCGGCGCGCGCGCTTTCAGGTTTGAATCGCGTGACGTACTCGGAGCTGACGCGACAAGCTGCCGGGGGCGAAGGCTTGGTCCACGTCCCGCAGTATGTACCCCACGATCAGCTCCGTGCCTTGCTGCCGCGTGCAGAGGAGCGCCCGGGTGTCGTACAGTCGTTAGCGAACGCGCTGCCCAGTATCTTTGGTTCGAGCGATGACCCGCTTGAGAACTGGATGCGCCTCACCAAGAAGGATCCCGAACTTGCCGCGATGGAGAACCTGGCGCTCGAGCTGAGAAGCGCGGAGGAGTTGCTTGGCGTCGTACGCGGGTTACCTGAAACGGTTCGCGAACCCGGGCCCGACGAACAGGTGGCGGATCTCGCCGGGGTGCCGCTCTTGGCCGGAAAGTTGGGTGTCCCGCTGCTCCCGAGCACGGGGTAGGTGCGCCTGCTACGCCGACTTGCAGACTCAACGTGCCTTAATGAGCCGCCGCTCGACGCTAGGCGAAGCAGCAAAGTCACTGCGTTTGAACAATCTTGCTGGGAAGTCCTACATCACAATGACCCACCAAAATTTACTCCGCTGTTATGAGTTGTTGGTTGGAGCATTGGGGTTGCGAAGTCGAGTGAAGTGGTGGATTCTAGTCAATAGTGGGTTCCTCCGCGTTGCACGCCGTTCAACGCCGCTATTTGGCGGAAGATCTAGTTCTCAAGCGCAGGTCCGATGATCACCGGCGGTCGGGGGCGGCGCGGCGTGGTCGCATCGATCCGAATCCACATCAAATTGATGCGGTGATGTTCGCGCTGAGCCGCCTTCCCGAGGGCGGATGCATCCTCGCGGACGAGGTGGGGTTGGGGAAGACGATCGAGGCGGGGCTGGTCATTGCGCAGCGGCTGGCCGAGGGGGTGAAGCGGGTGCTCTTGATCGTGCCCACGAGCCTCGTGCCGCAGTGGCAGACGGAGCTCGATGAGCTGTTCCTGATCGAGACGCGGGACGGCACGAGTGAGCCCTTGGGGGAGGCGGGGACGTTCCTGGTGAGTCGGGACTGGGCGGGGAGCGAACAGGGTTCGGCGAAGCTGCGCGAGGTCGAGCCTTTCGAGCTCTGCATCATCGACGAGGCGCACGAAATTTTCGCGGGGATCCACAAGCGCTTCGACAAGGAAGGGCGCTAC
>JAICQQ010000302.1 GCA_025937785.1 Polyangiaceae bacterium | reverse complement strand
GCCGGAGACGAGCCCGCGGACGGCCAGATCACCTTCGGCAAGAGCTTGCGGCTCGGCGTCCTGCGCCAAGACCGGTTTGCCGACGATAGCCAGCGCATCGTCGATGTAGCGATGCGGGGAGACGCCGAGGTGTTCGACGCCTTGCGCGAGCATGAGCGCCTGAGCGACGAAGCGAACCCCGACGCGGCGCGCATCATCGCGCTGAATGACCTGATTGCCCACGGCGACGGGTACACCCTCGAAGCCAGAGCGCGCGAGGTGCTGGTGGGCTTGGGCCTGCACGCCGACAACCTCGATCGACCCCTCAGCACACTCTCCGGGGGCTTCAAGTTGCGCGTGCTCTTGGCGCAAGTGTTGGTTTCCCGCCCCGACGTGCTGCTGCTCGACGAACCGACCAACCACCTGGACATTCTGTCGATCCGCTGGCTCGAGCGGTTCTTGCTTGGGTACAAGGGGTGCGCGGTCATCATCTCGCACGACCGCCGGTTCCTGGATGCCGTGGCCACGCGCATGCTCGACGTCGACTACCAGACGGTGATCGACTATCCGGGCAACTACACCAGCTTTCTGGAGCAGAAGGAGCAGACCCGCGAGCGCAAAGAGGTGGAGATCGCGCGCACCGAGCGCATCGTGGCCGAGAAGAAGGCGTTCATCGAACGCTTCCGCTACAAGGCTTCGAAGGCGCGGCAGGCACAGAGCCGGGTCAAACAGCTCGAAAAGATCGAGATCCCAGAGCTGGTCAAGAGCTCGCGCATGGCTCCGCGTTTCAAATTCGAGCAAGCGCGTCCCAGCGGCCGTGACGTGTTGAAACTCGACGAGATCTCGAAGTCTTACGGCGACCACGTCGTGCTGAAGAACGTGAGCCTCGAGGTTCGGCGTGGAGAAAAGGTGGCCTTGATCGGCGCCAACGGCATAGGCAAGTCCACCCTGCTCAAGATCGTTGTCGCTGGCCTCGAGCCCAACGGCGGCACGCACGAGTGGGGTCACGCGGCGAGCGTGGGCTACTTCGCGCAGGATCACCACGATCTGCTGAACGATCCCAAATTGACCCCGCTCAGCTTCGTCTGGGACGCCTGCCCCACCGAACCCACCAACTACGTACGCGGGCAGCTCGGGCGCATGTTGTTCAGCGGCGATGACGTGGACAAGAGCGTGGCCTCGCTTTCGGGCGGTGAGGCAGCGCGTGTGATCTTTGCACGGCTGGCGGTCGAGAAGCCCAACGTGTTGGTGCTCGATGAGCCGACCAACCATCTCGACCTGGAAACCATCGAGGCACTGCTCGAAGCCTTGCGTGTCTACGAAGGCACGCTGATCTTCGTCTCTCATGATCGCTACTTCGTGGGCCGCCTGGCGACGCGCGTGATCGAGTTGAAAGCGGACGGCCTGGTAGACTTCAAAGGGACGTACGACGAATACATCGAACGCGACGGTGACGATCACCTCGATGTCGAAACCGTCGAGTTGAAAGCGAAGCGCGACAAGAAGACCCCGAGTACGGACGAGGCGAAGCTCAGCTGGGAAGAGCGCAAGAAGCGCAAGAATCGCCAGAAGGCGCTGCCGAAGCGGCGTGACGCGCTGATGCTCGAGATCGAAGCGCTCGAGGCGGAGCGCAACGCGATCCTGTCTCGCTATTCCGAGCCGACGTTCTACATGGACACGCCGAACAAAGAGATCGAGGCACTCGAGGCAAAAAAGACCTCGCTCGATCGCAGCATCGAACGCTTGATGCAGGAATGGGAAAGCATCGAAGCAGAGCTGACCGAGCTGGCCCAAGACGGCGACAGCCCGTAGCTGACTCGAAGTATCCACGAGCGCATGAGGCGAGCTTGCCGCGCTCGCGCCACCGATGGACGCTGCACGGCCGGCTTGGGGGCGGCCACCGCGCCGCTACCAGCGTACGGGGACGAAACGCCGGATCGCTGCCGGCTTGTCTCGGGATCCCGCGCACTTCGGGTACGCCACTAGTACGACACCCAGGTCCATTTCTGCGGCTTCGAGGCCGCGTTGGACCTGTGTAGTACGAACGTCGCCAAGCGCGTGTATCGCCCCGGTGCGAGGCAGGCCTACACCAGCATTCCCGTCGATTTCGCGGAATGCATCAGCCGTTCCACGACGTCGGCGCACCCTGGCTACACGTAGGTACGCTGTTTGCCGAGCGGACTACACGAGTGACGCGGGGTCCACGCGCATCGCACATGCGCGCTCACAAACTAAAAACATTCTCGATCCATCTCGAAAATAGACTTCCAGCGCGTTAATATTTTTTCGTCTTCGCACCACTGAGTAAGTGCCCCAGACGTCTCACGCCGCGACGAGCGCGACTGTTGAACAGAGTCAAGCAGCCTCGCCCTTCGCAACTAGCAGCCCACCGGAGAAAGTTAATGTCGTCGATCATGCCGCAGCGCGATTCGAGCTTCGAGGAACTCCTCGCATTGGCCTCGGAGATCCCCCCCTCTCACTATCCCGTTCTGTCACGTTCGCCGTCGTATCTACCTTCTCCGTCGAATCGCCCCAGCATCACGCACTTCAGTCTGCGGCCACCGCGCGTGCCGCGGGAGTCGTATCTGCCGGTCAGCATGGCGCCGCTGTTGTCGGATCCCGCCAGCGCGGGACCGCTCGTACGATCGGTGCGCCCTCCGGCGGTCACCCCCGTGACCCTGTGTCGCGACAAGGGCGCCGCGAACCTCAGCCAGCGTGAGGTCGACTATTTGCTCCAACGCCACACCCCAATGGTAAAGAAGATCGTCGGTGGGATCCTGCGGCGCGTGCCCGGACATATCTTGGTGGACGATCTGGTCGCGGCGGGACTCAGCGGTCTGTGGGATGCCATCCGACGTTGCGGCGACCTGCCGGAAGAGCACTTTCAGCGCTACGCAGGGGTGCGCATCCGCGGTGCTGTCTACGACGAGTTGCGCGCGCAGGATTGGTTGCCCCGGCGCATGCGTGCGGCGGTGACCCAGCGCACGCAGGGTGAAGACCGGCCCAAGGTAGGCGTGGTGTTCTTCGATGACCTGGGGGAGGGCGATCAGTCGCACATGGGCGACGCCGAGCCGGCGTTGAACGGTGAGGAATTCCTGGCAGCCAAGGCCTTCGGAGAACGCCTGGTCGAGGCTCTGGAGCGGCTGCCCGCGCGCGAGCGCCGGATCATTCTGGGCCATCATCTGCAGGGCCTGAAGCTGCGCGATCTGGGCGCCGAGCTGAAGGTGACCGACGCGCGCGTGTCCCAGCTACACGGTCGCGCCATGCGCCGGCTCAAGGCGATGATGGCCGAAGCCGAAGCCGAAGCCGAAGCTCAGAGCTGCTGAGAGCCAGCCGAGACGGACGCCGCGGGCCTAGGCGGCAGACCGCGGCGAAAACGGTCGCAGCGTACGGACGCGCCAGCTCTAGACGCCCTTGTCGAGCAGGTCGAGCAGCCCCTGGGCGGGGATCACCACCCAATCCGGGCGATGGTTGAGCTCGTAGAGCAGCTCGTAGAGGGCTTTTTCGATCAGGTAGGCGTTCAAGAGCACCTCGAGTTCGTCTTTGCCCGTGGGCAGCAGGTGGGTGTGCTCGACGACAGCGAGGTAGCCGTCGATGAACGCGGCCGAGACGCGGCGTTGCCACACGTCGGCCCAGTTGTTCAAGAGCGCGATGTCTTGGTCCCTGAGGTGGCTGCGCGCCTCGTCCCGCAGCGGGATGTGAGCTGCGTAGTGGAAGGAACGCAACATACCGGCGACGTCCGCAATCGGTGAACGCAGGGCTCGACGGTGGGATCGGGAGCGCCCTGGCTCTCCTTCGAAATCGATGATCACGAAGTCGCGGCCGGTGAACAGCACCTGCCCCAGGTGAAAGTCGCCGTGGACGCGAATCCTGAGGCCTTTCAGCTTCGTATCTCGGACTCGATTGAGTCGAGAGTGCACGTCGCGTTCGCGCTTCAGCAATAGCATCAGTACCTCGCGGACGGGGGGCGCGACGCTATTCATGCTCGCGCGCACCGCATCGAAGGAGCGTGAGGCGAGGTTACGCAAAGACTGATAGAACGCGCGCTTCGCCAGCGCCTCGAAGCCGTCCGGCTTGAATTCGGGATCGTCCCCAGGCGCGCTGAGCAGCTGGTGAAGTTCGCCGGTGCGGCGGCCGAGCAGCTCGCTCAAGCCCAGATACGGGCCGATCAATCCCGCGATTTCGTCGTCGGCCTTCGTCCCCAAGAGCTCGAGTATGCCCCGATTCAGGCGCGGCTCGCGCGCTGGGTCGGGGCGGACCAAGACCTGATCGTAGTAGCGGCCGACGGCGTCGAGCGTCAGTGACCAGGCGTTTCCCTGGTTCGGCACGAAGTTCTGCACCAGTCCCAAGGTTCGTGTGCTGCCGTCCTCGAACTGGAGCTCGAGGTGTCCGAGCAGGCTCGGTACGATGGGTGACGAGCCGCCTTTGTGCAGATGGTCCAAGACAGCGAGCTCGGTGCTGCGGCCGTCTTCTACGAGCCGCATCAACTTGGCTACCAGCTGATCGCCGAACGCATACGATGTGTTCGTTTGCTCGAGGCCCAGCGAACGGGCTTCCGGTAGCGGTTGACCTTTGAGCTTCTTCAACTCTGGAGCCGCCTTGCCGGTCACCACCAGCTCCTTGCCTCGCAGCTTGCGGCCAGAGACGAGCACCTTCAACAGTGCCTGCGCCACGGCAGGATCTTGCGAGGCCTCCGCGATCGTGCCCGTCACCTGTGATTGTCGCACGTGCACACGCAACAACGCCGTCTCGGTGGGGTGCTTCTGGTGGAACGCGAGCGGCACCGCATACAGATCAGGGTCGCCCCGCGTGTACGTCACTTCAGCGAACACCAGCTGCCGCAGCTCGTCCAAGGCCATGGCGTCATACACGCTGATGCTGCGGATTTGACGAGTCTTTCCGCGAAACCAGCGGCAGGTCGGCAGGTATTTCTTGAGTGCGTCGGTCAGCCGCTGACCGGCACGCCCCTCGAGCGCTTCGTCCCACGATCCGTTCACGTGGATGACGCCGGGATCGAGCGTGGCGGGCTCGTGGCTCTCACGGTGCCCGCTGAGCGAGAACCAATAGAACGCGTGGGGCCCGCACATCACGAGGTACGCCCGCGGCCCGATTTCTGGAAACTCGACGCTGCCGAACAGTTCGCGCGGCCGTACCCCCGTGAACTCGCGCAAGTCGAGCTCGACGTATTGCGCGAAGCGCGAGAGGTTGGCGACGACCAAGACCACCTCGTCCTGGTACCGGCGCAAGAAGGCGAGCACGCGACGGTTGCTGGAACCGAGCGGTTCGAAGCTGCCGCGCCCGAAAGCTCGAAACTGCTTGCGCAACGAGATGATGCGTTTGGTCCACCACAAGAGCGAACTCTCGTTGGCTTGCTGCGCTTCGACGTTGATGGACGAGAAGTGGTACTCGGGATCTTGGATCGGCGGTAGCACGAGCCGCTGCGGGTTCGAGCGTGAGAAGCCCGCGTTCCTGTCGCCGTTCCACTGCATCGGCGTGCGAACGCCGTTGCGGTCGCCGAGGTAGACGTTGTCACCCATCCCGATCTCGTCGCCGTAGTAGAGTACGGGGGTCCCCGGCAGCGAAAACAAGAGGCCCTTCATGAGCTCGATGCGGCGGCGGTTGTTCTCCAAGAGCGGCGCCAGGCGCCTGCGGATGCCGAGGTTGATGCGCGCGGTGCGATCGATGGCGTAGGCATCGACCATGTAGTCGCGCTCTTCGTCGGTCACCATTTCGAGCGTCAGCTCGTCGTGGTTGCGCAGGAATACGGCCCACTGGCAGCCCTCGGGAATGCCGGGGGTCTGCTCCAAGATGTCGAGGATGGGGTAGTAGTCCTCCATGCGGAGCGCCATGAACAAGCGCGGCATGATGGGGAAGTGAAAGCACATGTGGCACTCGTCACCGTTCCCGAAGTAAGCCACCGCGTCTTCCGGCCATTGGTTGGCTTCAGCCAGGAGCATCCGGTTCTTGAACTTGCGGTCGATGTGTTTGCGCAGCCTCCGCAAGAATGCGTGCGTTTCGGGTAGATTCTCGCAATTGGTACCCTCGCGCTCGAACAAGTAGGGCACCGCGTCCAGCCGCAGGCCGTCGACGCCGAGTTCGAACCAAAAATCGACCACCCCCAGCATGGCCTTCTGCACCTCTGGATTGTCGAAATTCAGATCGGGCTGGTTCGAGTAAAACCGATGCCAAAAGTACGCCTTCGCGATCGGATCCCAGGTCCAGTTGGAGGCCTCGAAATCCTGGAAGATGATGCGCGCTCCGGCGTAATTGTCCGGATTGTCGGTCCAGACGTAGAAGTCGCGGTAGCGGCTGCCGGCGGGTGCGCGGCGCGAGCGCTGGAACCATGGGTGCTGATCCGATGTGTGATTCAGCACGAGTTCCGTCACTACCCGGAGGTTCCTCTGGTGGGCGGCTTTCAGGAACTGCTTGAAGTCCTTCAGTGTGCCCAACGACGGATGCACCGTCGTATAGTCGGCGATGTCGTAGCCGTCGTCTTTCAGCGGTGACGGATAGAATGGCAGCAACCAGATGGTGTTGACGCCGAGGTCGACCAAATAGTCGAGCTTCTCCGTAAGACCTCTGAAGTCGCCGATCCCATCGCCATCGGCGTCGTAGAACGACCGCAGCCGTATCTCGTATAGGACGGCGTCCTTGAACCAGCTTTGCTCGGTATCGATGCTCATGCAGCCCTCGCGAAAGCATAGTGCATACTCGGGGTTTGGGGCCCAACAGGCTCCCGGCTGCAGGGGGCGCTGGTGTGGCAGACGTGTACGTGCGCCCCGCAGTGCGCTGCGTTGGACGGCGATTCGAAGGGGCAGGCGGGTTTGCCCGTCGGCCGGTCCAGCGCGCTGCTAAGAACGGTCCGAAACTTGCGGAGGCCGCGCGAAGTGTCAGGTCATGTTCATGAGCGAAACTCGCCTGGAAACCGACGCGCTGGGAGCCGTAGAGGTCGAACGCTCCCGCCTGTGGGGAGCCCAGACCCAGCGCAGCCTCGAAAACTTCGTCATTTCTGAAGAGAAGATGCCGCGAGACGTGATCGCATTCCTGGCGACCATCAAGAAGGCGGCGGCTCGCGTCAACGTAGAGCTGGGCACGCTGGCACCTGACGTGGGGGCAGCGATAGCCGCTGCCGCCGACGAGATCCTGGCGGGAGAGCATTGGGATCAGTTTCCGCTCTTGGTGTGGCAGACTGGAAGTGGCACGCAGTCGAACATGAACGTGAACGAGGTCATCGCCAATCGCGCGAGCGAGCTCATGGGAGGCGAGCGTGGCGCCGCGCGCTTGCTCAGCCCGAACGATCACGTCAATTTGAGCCAGTCGTCGAACGACGTGTTCTCCACCGCGATGAACCTGGCTTGTTTGCAGGCGTTGCGCCTGCGTGTGCTGCCTGCCGTCGCCGCGCTGGCCGACGCCTTCGCTCAGAAAGCAGCGGCGTATGCCGACGTCGTCAAGATGGGGCGAACCCACCTGCAAGACGCGACGCCGCTCACGCTGGGGCAAGAAATCGGTGGCTGGGCCGCTCAGCTCGAACACGCGGCGACACATCTGAATCAAGCATTGCCGCACCTCGCAGAGCTGGCGCTCGGCGGCACGGCCGTGGGCACCGGGCTGAACACGCATCCCGAGTACGCGGCTCGCGCGGCCGCGGTATTGAGCGAGTATCTCGGCTACCCGCTGGTTTCGGCTCCGAACAAGTTCGAAGCTCAAGCCGCACACGACGCCATCGTGTTCGCGCACGGCGCGCTGAAGACCCTGGCCGTAGCGCTCACCAAGATCGCCAACGACGTGCGCTGGCTCGCCTCGGGACCCCGCTGCGGTTTGGGTGAGATCAGCATCCCCTCGAACGAGCCAGGCAGCTCGATCATGCCCGGCAAGGTCAACCCGACGCAATGCGAGGCCCTCACGATGTGCGCCGCCCAAGTCATGGGCAACGACGTGACCATCAACCTCGCCGGGGCCAGCGGCCACTTCGAGCTCAACGTCTACAAGCCCGTCATGGTCCACGCCTTTCTGCTGAGCGCTCGCCTGCTCGCAGACGGCTGCGACAGCTTCAGAAAGCACCTCGTGGTCGGCATCGAGCCCCGCCTCGATCGCATCCAATACTTCGTCGAGCAGAGCCTGATGCTCGTCACCGCGCTCGCGCCTCACATCGGTTACGACAAGGCGGCCGCGATCGCCAAGCGCGCGCACGCGGAGGGCAGCACCCTGCGCGACGCCGCCCTGGCGAGCGGCTTCATCAGCGGCGCCGAGTTCGATCGCCTGGTCCGCCCCGAACTCATGCTCGGGCCGAGCCCTTAGAGGCTATCCTGGTTACTGGGACCTCATGATTGATCGGATCTCCGACGGGAATTTCCGGGTCTCGCGAGCTTGCACCCTGATTCGAGGATGAGCCGGCGCTCGAAGCCGCGACCCCGCGGGGCCGTAGGCACCGACCGCGAGCCCTGTGGCCCGTAGCAGCGACCGCGCGAGCCGTGTGGCCCGTGGCCCGTGCAGCGCGAGCCGTGTGGCCCGTAGGCGCCAACCGCGAGCCCTGCCGTGTGGCCCGTAGGCAGCGACCGCGCGAGCCCTGTGGCCCGTCTGCGCGCCACCGCACGAGCCATGTGGCCCGTAGGCAGCGACCG
>JAICQQ010000421.1 GCA_025937785.1 Polyangiaceae bacterium | reverse complement strand
CTGCGGTCATCGCGTCGTATTCATCGAGGCGTTTGATGACCGTTTCCTCCCGATCGTCGGCCCGATGTTCGAGCTCGGCGTCCGGGGGGGGTGGACTATACTTGAGGTGATAGATCTGTCCAGTCCGTTTGTCCGTGCGCCTCAAGGTCGCTCGCTCGACGAGCAGCTCGCGAGCCACGTCGATCTGCAGCACGCAGTCGAGCGGAGCGGACTTCGATTCCAAGAGCGCTCCCAGCGCGTCCGCTTGCGGCACCGTGCGCGGAAAGCCATCGAGAATAAAGCCTTTTTTGGCGTCGTCTTGCTCGAGGCGCTCGCTCACCAGGCCGATCACGACCTCGTCCGGCACGAGCTGACCCGCCGACATGTAGCGTTGGGCTTCGAGCCCGAGCGGCGTGCCCGCGGCCTTGGCGGCGCGGAGCATGTCGCCCGTGGAGATCTTGGGCACCCCGAGGCGCTCGCATAGGAACGCCGCTTGCGTCCCTTTTCCACTGGCCGGCGGGCCCAAGAGTATCAGTCTCATAGCGTCCTCTGGTTCATGCGGGACGACGGCCACTCAGCCGTGTCATGCGCGGGCCAGTGAGCCCCTCGTAGCTGCGAGTGATGAGATGCGCTTCGATTTGATTCACCGTCTCGAGCGCGACGCCGACGACGATCATCAGGCTGGTTCCGCCAAACTGAAACGGAACCCGAAGCGATTGGGCGATCACGGCAGGAACCACACAGATCGTGGCGACGTAGATGGCACCACCGACGGTGACGCGCGACACGACCTTTTCGATGTACTCCGCCGTCTGCCGGCCCGGCCGAATGCCGGGGATGTTCGCCTGTTGCTTCCGGAGGTTGTCCGCCACGTCCACGGGCTGGAACGTCACCGCCGTGTAGAAGAAGCAGAAGAACACCACGAGCGCCGCGAACATCGAATGAAAGACCCAGTCGCCGCGGTTCAAGAGGCCGCTCAGCGTCTGCATACCGGGCACGTCCATCGCCGCCAGCTGCGTCGGGAACATCAACAGGCTGGAAGCGAAGATCGGCGGGATCATGCTGGCCATGTTGACCTTGAGCGGCAAGTGCGCGCTCTGCCCTCCGTAGACGCGTCTGCCGACTTGCCGCCGCGCGTACTGGATCGGGATCCTGCGCTGTGCGCGCTCGAAGAACACCACGACGGCGATGCTGATCAAGAGCACGCCCCCGAGCACGGTCACGACCAAGGGCTCGATGGTGCCGCCGGTGCTGCCCCAATACTGCATCACGCCGGTGGGGATGCTGCTCACGATGCTGGCGAAGATGATGAGCGACATCCCGTTGCCGATGCCGCGCTCCGTCACCTGCTCGCCCAACCACATGATCAGGGCCGTGCCCGTGGTGAGCGTGAGAATCGTCATCAGGCGGAAGCCCCAACCGGGATCGGTCACCACGTCGCCGTAGGCGCTGCCCGAACCCGGCTCGTTCAGCCCTTCGAGCCAGGTCGCGATGCCAAACCCCTGGAAGATGCTGAGCACGATGGTGCCGTAGCGCGTGTACTGCTCGAGCTTGCGGCGGCCAGACTCACCCTCTTTGCGTAGCTCTTCGACGTGTTTGCTCACCATCGTCATGAGCTGCATGATGATGCTGGCCGAGATGTACGGCATGATGCCGAGCGCGAAGATCGAAAGATTCTCGAGCGCTCCGCCCGAGAACAGATTGAACAAGCCGAGCAGCCCGCCCTCGCCCTGGACCATGCTCTTCATGGCCTTGCGGTCGATACCCGGGGTAGTGACGAACACCCCCACGCGGTAAATGGCAATGACGACCAGCGTAAACAGAATGCGCCGGCGCAACTCCGGCACTTTGCCGATGTTACCGAAACCGCGAAATAGGGCCATCGGGTGGGCTCAGACTCAGGATCCGGCTTCCGCCTCGCGGGGAGTGTCGCTACCTTCAGCGGAAGGCAGAGCCAGCTCCACGACCTTGCCCCCGGCAGCGCTGATCTTCAGGCGCGCGCTGGAGCTGAACTTGTGAGCGGAAACCGTGAGCTTCTTCGTCAGGTCGCCGTGCCCGAGGATCTTGATGCGGTCGATCTTGCCCTGAACCAAGCGAGCGCCGCGCAGCGCGACCTCGTCCACCTCGGTGCCGGCGTCGAAGCGCTCGAGATCAGCGACGTTGATCGCGACCGTCACCGGCGCGAAGGGCACGCTGAAGCCGCGCTTGGGGAGCCGACGCTGCAGCGGCGTTTGCCCGCCCTCGAAGGCGAGCTTGCCGATGTTGCCACCTTTGCGAGCCTTCTGGCCTTTCATGCCTCTGCCCGAGGTCTTGCCGACTCGGGAACCACAACCGCGACCGACGCGGCGCTCGGAATGGCGCGCGCCGGCAGGGAGCGTTAGACGGGACAGTGCAGTACTCATGAGGCCTCTTCACGCACCTCGACGAGATGCAGGACTTTCTTGATCATGCCGCGGAACGACGGCGTGTTCTCGACTACGACGGACTGGCCGACGCCGCGCAAACCGAGCCCTTCGAGGACTCGCCGCTGGGGATGCGGGCGACCGATGGTACTTCCGACCTGACGGACTACGAGTTTCTTCGTCATCCGGCACCTCCGCTTCCGCTTTCTGTCGAGGCGACGATCGACTGCGCCACGGCAGCTTTGGCCGAGGTGGCCGCTACCGGGTAGTCGGTGGTCACGTCGGCCACGTCCATGTTGCGGGCGGCGGCGACGGTTTCGGGCGCGCGCATCATGCGCAGCGCTTCGACCGTAGCGTGCACCACGTTGTACTTGTTCGACGAGCCCAAGCACTTGCTCAGGATGTCCTGGATGCCAGCCGATTCGACCACGGCGCGCACCGGACCACCCGCGATAACGCCGGTACCGGGAGCCGCCGGGCGCAACAGAACCTTGCCAGCGCCGAAGCGACCGATACCGTCGTGCGGGATCGTGGCGCCCAGCATCGGAACCTTGAACAGGTTCTTGCGAGCCTGATCACTGCCCTTGCGGATGGCCTCTGGCACCTCGTTGGCCTTGCCCATGCCGACACCGACGTGCCCGGCCTCGTCGCCCACGACCACTAAGGCCGAGAAGCTGAAGCGTCGCCCGCCCTTCACGACCTTGGCGACGCGGTTGATGTGAATCACCCGTTCTTTCAGGCGATCTTCATCGAGATTTTCAAATGCTGCCATGCTGCCTTCCGAAAAAACTGGATGCCCTTAAAACTGCAAGCCGGCTTCTCGAGCCGCCTCGGCCAACGCCTTCACACGCCCGTGATACAGATAGCCGTTGCGATCGAAGACTACCTTGTCGATCTTCTTCTCGAGGCAGATCTTGGCGATCAACGCCCCGACCTTCTTCGCCGCAGCCGTCTTGTCGTCCTCGCTCAGCGTACCCTTGAGATCGGGCGATAGCGTCGAGGCATGCGCCAGCGTGGCACCACCGACATCGTCCACGATCTGCGCGTAGATGTGGCGTGCGCTGCGGAACACGGTCAGCCGAGGCCGACCTGGGCTACCAGCAATCTTGTTGCGAATCCGATACTTGCGTCGCTGACGCCCTGTAAGTTTCTGTGCCATCGGTCAGGTCCCTTCAACCAACTCCTACTTGCGTCCCTTCCCAGCCTTGCCCGCCTTGCGGCGAATCACCTCGCCGCGGTAGCGGATACCCTTGCCCCCGTAGGGCTCGGGCGGCCGGAGACGCTTGATCGTTGCTGCCAGCTGGCCGATGAGCGCCTTGTCTGGCGAATTCAGAATCAGCAGGGTGCCCTTCGAGTCACCGGGAATGGTCGCCGTCACCGTAGCGGGGATCTCCACGCTGGCGGGGTGCGAAAGGCCGAGCGAGAAGTTCACGGTCTTGCCCTTGAGCTCGCAACGGTAGCCGGTACCCACGAGCTCGAGGATTCGCTCGTAGCCTTCCGAG
>JAICQQ010000112.1 GCA_025937785.1 Polyangiaceae bacterium | reverse complement strand
GCACCGCTTCGATGAAATTCCGGTCGTCTTTCCCAGGGCGCCCTGCTCCGCGCTTGGCGCAAAGCACCGCGCGAACCTTCTGCCACTGCCGCTCGTCCAGCTGCTGTCTAACCATGCTGGCCTACCCATGGAACACACTTCGACCGACCGCCATGGATAGCTCTTTCCTCGACTTCTCGGGCACGGGCACGCACACGTTCACGTTCACGGGCCGGACCAATTCAGGGACAGGCCCTAGTCTTGGTCTTCGGTGTGCTGCGGCAATGTCACGCTAAAAAGTGTGCAGCCGGGCCGGGAGCTCACCGCCAACGAGCCGCCGTGATCGGTGACGATGCGGTGAGCGATCGCCAATCCTAAACCCGTGCCGTGCTCCTTGGTCGTGTAGAACGCGTCGAAGATCGGCGCGTCTTCGGGGAACCCGGGACCGTCGTCTTCCACTTCGATCCGGATGTCTCCGCTGACATCCGCGCCCCGGGTGCGCACGATCACGCATTTTTCCGGCGCAACGGCTTCGATGGCATTGCGGGCCAGGTTGAGCAGCACCTGCCGCATCCGTTCTTCTTCAACGTCGACCGGTTCGACGGGATCACCCAGATCGAGGTCTAGCCGGACGCCCTTGGCGTCAGCTTCCGGTCGGATCAACTCGAAGACACCTTGAACCAGGTGATTGGGATCGGTTTGTTTCGTCCGCAGCGGCTGGGGCTTGGCGAAGGCCAGGAAATCGTTCACCAGGTTGTCCAGTCGCTGGATCTCCCCGAGGACCAGGTCCGCAGCGGCTACGGCAGGGTCGATTTGGCCTTTGGCCAGCCGTCGCTTCAGCACCTGGAGCTGCAGGCTCGCCGAATTGAGCGGATTGCGCACCTCGTGCGCCAGGCCCGCCGCCAAGGTGCCCACGGCGGCGAGACGTTCGGCGCGCAGTGTTCGCCGCATCATTTCACGCTCGTCGGTCACGTCGATCCCCATCGCGTAGGTGGTATGCGACCCGCGCGGCCCCTCGAGTTCTCGACACTCCCAGCGAATGATGCGGTGGCCCCCGTCTTTGGTAGCCAAACGCCGTACCCCGCCTCGTTTTCCTATCAGTTCACGCCCGGGTTTACCGATCATTTCCTCGCGCGCGAACCCAGACAGCAACTCGAGCGGGCGGTTGTAGATGGTGATGTCGTCGCGTTCGTCGAGCCCCAGCACGAGAGCAGGAATCGCCTCCACCACATCCCGGTGACGCCGCTCGGATTGCTCCAACCGCTCCACCAGCTCCTGCCGCTCGCGCCGCTGGGCCACCTGATCGAGCGCGCGGCGCGCAATCAACATGAACTCCGAGCTGCGGAACGGCTTCAGCACCAAGGCAAAGGCACCATTGTCCACCGCCGCCGCCGCGCTTTCGACCGTGGCATGGCCGGTCATCAGGATGACTGGCAACGCCGGCCGCAGCGCCTTCAGCTCCCGCAACAAATGAATGCCGTCGGAATCAGGCAAGCGCAAATCGACGAACGCGAGATCGATGCGGTCGCCGAGCGTGCTGACCTGCTCCAGTGCACCCTTGGCGTCGTTGGCGTGCGCACACGCGACGTGCCGATCTTCGATCGCCTCCAACAGTTCGCACACATTCTCAGCGAGCTCCCGGTTGTCGTCCACGACGAGAATCTGTGCGGCCGTCATCCTGTTCAACCCTAAATCAGCGCATCGCTGGGGGTCAAGCGCCGGCGGCGAGCGATGGGTGGCACTTCAGTCGTGCTCGGGCGCAGGCAGCCATACCCGAAACACCGTGCCTGCCGCTGACCTTTCCAGCGTCAACTCACCGCTGTGGGCCTCGACGATGCGGGTGGCCAGCGCGAGCCCCAGGCCGGTACCCTGACTGCGCGTCGTGAAGAGCGCCCGAAACACGTGCGGCCGCACCTGCTCGGGAACGCCAGGACCATCGTCGCGCACGAAAATGGCCACTCCGCCCGGCTCGGCGGTCGCTTGGATCACCACGCTCACCCCTCCCGGCGACGCCTCGCCGGCGTTGCGTATCAGGTTCACCATCACCAGTCCGATCTGGGCCGGATCCATCCAGACCTGTAGGCGATCGTCGAAGTCCAGTGAAACGCCCATGGTCGGCGGTAGATCCATACGGGCGATGGTTTCGCGCAGGACTTCGCCAAGCCGCACTTGCTCGCGCCGAGGCGGACGATCACGAGCGAGATCGAGCAAGCGTGTGATCGTGCCATTGCATTGCTCCACCTGCCGCGCCACCTTCTGCAGATGCTTGTGGACCTGTGCGTCAGTGACGCCGAGCTTGTCGAACAGCCGCTCCATCAAGTACAGCGAAGACTCCATGGTTCCCAAGGGGTTTCTGAGTTCGTGCCCCACGCTGGCGGCCAGCTCGCCGATCGTCGCCAGGCGTTCGTGCGCGCGCTGCCGCTCACTGAGATCTTCGCGATAGCTGTCGAGCATGATCGCAAGTTCGAGGTCGAGCAGCTTGTGTACGGTGATCGTGACTTCGTCCTGCAGCGCAGGGTCGTGAGCCAGCACTAACGCGGCGATGCGAGTCAGATGCACGCGCACGCGACACATGGCGGTGAACATCAAGTGCTGCGGCAGACCGATACGTACGTGCACGCGACCGATGCGTGCGTGTCGATCCAGGTACTCTTGGTCGTAGCGCCCACTCAAGAGCGACCCGAGCCAGTCGGTCAGGCTGCCTTTCAGACGCTCCACCTGTTCGCGGCCCCCGGTGATCACCAGCCGCGCCTCCGCATGCGCCTCGATCGTCGCGTAGAAGTCGTCTACCACGGACTCGAAGTGGGGTTCCGCAAGTGGCCGAAACTCGGCGACCACCGCCGCATTTCGCTCATCGAGCTCGACGTAGTCGCAAATACTGCGGAACGAATCGAGGTTCATGGATGACATGCAACCACTGCGACGGACGATACCAAAAGAGTCCCGCTGGTCAAGTTCGATACTTGGCGGCCAGCTGCAACGCGCGCTCACGAGTCGCAACGTAGCCAGCGAGTTCGACCAGCTCTCGGTCGAACTTCTCGAAGCTGGCCACCAGCTCTTCCTGGACATGCTCGGGCAGCGCCTCGGCAGCGATGGTGAACCACACCTCGTGCTCTCTCGCCATGTGGGCCCGCAAGAAGTCGCTGTATGCCCGACCGATCGAGACGAAGTGGCGCTTGTCTTCGTCGGACCACTCCGTATTCTTTCGCGCCGTGTGGCGCAAGCTGCGCGTCAGGTAGCGTTCTTGGCGGTGATCGTGGCGCAGCTCGGCAAGCGGCCCGTCGAACCAGTCCACATGATGGCGCACGAGAGCGGGCACGAGCAGCGTCTCTTCCTTGTCGTGGTGGGCCATGTCACCCACTTCGCGGAAGTAGTCCACGATCGCGTCCAGCTCGTCGCGATCGATCGAGCCACCGTCGGCCACGTTGCGAGTCATGTGGTCGAGGACCCCGAGCACGCGTGTGAGCTCGCGGTGTTCATTTCCGAGGTATTGAAACGGATCCACGCAGTACTCCTTGGTTCTCCCCACTCCTGAGCGACGTTTTCACCCACAGGCGTCGCGGGTGCACCGAAGGCGAGCCGCACACTCGCGAGTCTGACCACGGCTCAGCGGGCCTCACCGGGGGCCACCGACGGTGACCGAGACTGACTGACCGAGGTGACCGAGGCTGTTTGCAACTTCGAAGCCAAATGCCCCACCCCGCCGTTTCTGGCGCCCCGCTGCTCAAGACGGCTGCGATACGCATTGATGCACGTAGAATCTGCCGCCCGTCGCCATGTCACGCAGCTTCTGCGCAGAGCCCCCGGCAGAATTGCCGCAAACCGAATGGCACAGTGAGTGCAGTACTTGTTGACATCCCTACCCACTCGGGGCTCGAGACTACACAAGGAGGTCCACCATGAACGCGAACGCAGAGCCGTATGTCATCGTCGTTGGCGTTGACTATTCGGAAACGAGCGCGCTGGCCCTCGAAAAGGCCTTCGAGCTCGCAGCGGAGAAAGCGCGGGGCGAAGTCCACGCGGTAAACATCGTTCGGAACTACGGTGAGTTCGTCGAACTCGAGGGAGCCTCCCCGACCCCCTACCGCCTCTCCATGGCAGAAGCGCAGAAACGCTTGCACGAGCACGTCGCTGATCGCGTCGCCGACTTTACCAAGCGAACCGGCAAAAAGTTCAGCCGCTGCGTCTCGCACATCCGCCTCGAATTTGCTGCGGAAGAGATCGCTCAGCTCGCGGCGGACGTGCATGCCGATCTGGTCGTCGTCGGAACACACGGCAGGCGTGGCCTGCGCCGGTTGTTCCTGGGCTCGGTCGCCGAAGGTGTCGTGCGCCTGGCGCAGTGCCCGGTCCTGGTCGTGCGCCCCAAAGGGGAAACCGGCGCGGTCCCGCAGATCGAGCCGCCGTGCCCCCGTTGTGTCGAAACGCGAACCGCCACCAACGGCGAGGTGATGTGGTGTGAACAACACCGCGAGCGCCACGGACAGCGGCACACCTACCATTACGAAAGCCGCGTCGGAGCAGCAACGAACCTCCCGTTGGTAGAGCGCATGTAGCACTCGCGTCGCTTGGAGCGCGCCGGAACGCGCGCCGCGCCGAAAGCCCGGCCTCGCCCGAGAAGCTCTGTTGCCTTTCGAAAGCTGAAACGGCTGGCGCCTCGCCCCCTGACCTCGAGCCTGAGCTCCAGTCGGGGGCTTCGCCGTTCCTCACCCTTGGTTGCGCGAGACGCTCAGCCGCGACTGTAGGCTGGCTCGGCCCGACGACCCCGATCCGGTCGCCGCCCGCGCGCGGAACGTCCCGGTCGTGGGCCGCGTCCTTCGCCCGCGCGATCCTGACGAGCCTCGGCGTGACCGGGGCGGCCGCGCCCCTGCTGCTGCGATCGGCTCTCGGGCCCTGCAGCACGCACGGGGGCGTTGCCACGCTCGGAGCCAGCAGGGTGCGCGGCAGAGCCGAGGTCCGCCTCGGGCAAGTCGTGCTCTTCTACGTCGATGCGGCGCTTGATCAACTTTTCGATATCGCGCAGGAATGCACGTTCCTCACGATCGCAGAAGCTTATGGCTCGGCCCGAAGCCCCCGCGCGGCCGGTACGTCCGATGCGGTGAACGTAACTCTCGGGCACGTTCGGAAGGTCGAAGTTGACGACCAGAGACACGCCTTGCACATCGATACCGCGGGCGGCCACGTCCGTGGCGACCAGCACCGGAGTCTTGCCCTGCTTGAAGTTTCCGAGCGCGAGTTCGCGCGCGTTCTGCGACTTGTTGCCGTGGATCGCCGCCGCCCCGATACCAGTGCGAGACAGCTGCTGCGCCAAGCGATTGGCGCCGTGTTTGGTACGCGTGAATACCAAAACCCGCCCCAACGCGTCGCGATCGAGCAGCCGCTGCAAGAGCACCCGCTTCTGACTGCGTTCGACGAAGAATACGGACTGACTCACGCGTTCGGCCGGCGTCGACTCAGGACTCACGGCGACGCGAACGGGCGCGTGTGTGAGACTGCGCACGAGTGCCTCGATCGCCGGCGGCATGGTCGCCGAGAACAGCAGCGTCTGCCGCTTCTCGGGCACCGCGGCCACCACGCGTCGGATGTCGTGGATGAACCCCATGTCGAGCATGATGTCCGCCTCGTCGAGCACGAGAACTTCGATCTTGGCGAGGCTCACCAAGCCCTGTTTCATCAAATCGAGCAGGCGTCCCGGGGTCGCCACCAACAGGTCAGGGCGCTGCCCGAGCTCGCGCTCTTGACGCCGTTGGCTCACGCCTCCGTAGATGACGGCGTGCCCCAACTTCAGGCGTTGCCCGTAAGCGCGCGCGCGCTCGGAGATTTGCAGCGCCAGTTCGCGGGTGGGGGTCAGCACCAGCGCGCGCGGCATGCCCTGGCGCGCACCGAGCCGCTGCAACAGTGGAAGCACGAACGCGGCGGTCTTACCGGTGCCCGTTTGCGCGCACCCCACGAGATCCGAGCCCGCGAGTACCGGCGGAATGGCTTGTTTCTGAATGGGCGTGGGCGTCGCGTAGCCTTCGGCTCCCACAGCCCCGACGAGTTCCGCGACGAGCCCGAGTTCGGCAAACGCCGAGGCGTCGACGGCGGGCCGCCGGGGCAGCTCGTGTCGCGAAGGTTCGCGAGCGTCCGTGGCCAGAGGCGGGCGGGGTTCGGGGCGGGCGCCCCGAGGCGTGGTTGCCTGCGGAGCTCTGTCTCGTGGGTCCGCTGGTCTGCTGCGTTCGTCCGCGGTTCTTGCGCGTTGGTCCTGAGAACCCGCGCCGAACGGACGGCGGGGGCGATGCTGATAATTCACTGGTTACTGACTGATTTCTTTTGCGGCTTGGTGGTGCGCTTTTCGCCCGGGCCGCTAGAAAGCCGTCGAGAAAGCGCGCGAGCGGAAGCTCGCTGGAGAGTCGGGTCCTGCCCGTTTCGAACTGCAACGCCTGATTGAGGCGGGCGGCATCCTTGCCAAGGCGCGCTCGCGAGTTTCGAGATACGCACCTGCCAGGAGCCTGCGATGAGGTTCGGCTGGCCAGGGACCGATGCGCGAATGTGTAGTCGAGACCGGGGCTTCGCGCAAACCCGAGATCTCGTTTCAAGGTGCGGGGGGGTGCCGTTGACCAGCGGGCACACGCCCCAAGGCAGCACTTTTTGCCTGCAGACACCGGCGGGGCCAGGCTTGCGGCCTATCGCACACGGCCCGCTGGACGAGCCCTACGGTGCACGTCACTGCGAGCTGTGCTCGAGGAACCAGGCGTACGTTTGGGCGATCCCGTCGGAAAGTGAGACACCGGCGTTCCAGCCGAGACCTTGCAGGCGGCTCACGTCGAGCAGCTTGCGCGGCGTGCCGTCGGGCATCTCGGTATTCCAGCGGATCGTCCCGGCAAACCCGACGATGTCCCGCACCAGACCTGCGAGCTCTTTGATCGAGATGTCTTCACCCACCCCGACGTTGACGAAGTAATCGTCGCGGCGTGCGTCGAAGCGTTGCATCAAGAAGACGCACGCGGCTGCCAGGTCGTCGACGTGCAAGAATTCACGACGCGGCGTGCCGGTACCCCACAGTTCGACCTCCGGTCGCCCGGCGACCTTTGCTTCGTGGAACTTGCGGATCATCGCGGGCAGCACGTGGCTGGTCTTGATGTCGAAATTGTCGCGAGGACCGTACAGGTTGGTCGGCATCGCGGCGATGAAATTGGTGCCATGCTGAATGTTGTAGCTGCGGCACATGACGAGGCCGGCAATTTTGGCGATCGCGTAGGCTTCGTTCGTGTCTTCGAGCGCGCCGGTGAGCAGGTGCTGCTCTTGCATCGGCTGGGGAGCGAACTTTGGATAGATGCAGGAGCTGCCCAAGAACAAGAGCTTCTTGACGCGATGGCGATAGGCAGCATCGATGACGTTGGTTTCGATCTGCAGGTTCACGCGGATGAAATCCGCGCGCGCTTTGTCGTTGGCGTGGATACCACCCACCTTCGCGGCAGCGAGGAACACGTACTCGGGCTGCTCTCGCGAGAAGAACTCCTCGACGCTGGACGGGTCCGTGAGATCCGGACGCGGGGTGGGCGCGATGATGCGTTCGAACCCCTCGGCTCGGAGGCGTTGGACGAGTGCGGAGCCGACGAGCCCCGTGTGACCAGCAACGTAAATGCGACTTGTGGACTCCATGCAGCTCCTGGCGTCAGGTGGGTACGACGAATAGCGCCCGGCGCACCTGGCATCGCTATAGCATCGTTTCTCGAGGTCGAAGCAAGTCGTGCATGAGCTCCGCTCAGAACAGCCAACCGAAAGAGATTTCCCCGTATGGCTCCACGTTGTTCAGGCCGTCCGAGTCGTGGTTCAGCTGGCGCTGCAATTCAGCCAGCTCCGCCGGTGCGAAGCCGGCGTCACTGCTCGTGCTCGACTCTTCGAGGTCGTTGAAGTGCAGGAGCGCGCCCACGACGATGCCCAAGCGAAAGCCCGCCTGAGCTCCGTTGGGCCGATAGCCGTAACCTGCGCCGAGGTGCCCGTAGACCACCGTCGAATCCCGCGAGTACTCGCCGCTAGCACCCAGGCTGTCTTCGAGGTCGGCTGAGATCCAGTAGCGACTGAGCCCGACCCCGACGTCGGCGATGGGCGCGTGCACGTCCATGAACCAGATGCGCGCTCGCAACGGCACGTTGAGCACCCAATGCCGTCCCTTTCCTTCGGAACCCGGCGGTGGCTCGTCCGCGGTGACCCCGCCGAAGCCCAACCCAAGACCGAGGCTGGGCTCGAGCCAGCAAATGCCGGGCTGCACGGCGCCAGCCACGACCAACCAAGAGTTTGGGCCGAGCAAGTTCCCGTGCCCACCCCACAACCAAGGGCACGCCGGCGCGGGTTCGCTGATCGCGACGGGCGGCTCCGGCTCGGGCGGGGGCGGCGCTGGTGGCGGCGCGGGCTCGGGGATGGTCTCTGCGCCGCGGGTGACTTCGAACACCACGCGTCGGTTCTTCGCCCAGGTCGCTTCGCAAGGCGAGGTGTCCTTCGGTTTCTTGTCGTCGCATTCGGCGGGCTCGGGCACCTGAGGTTCGTCTTCGCCCTTGCCGACGGCTGTCACGCGATCTTCGGCGATGCCTCGCTCGATCAACCAGGCGCGGACGCTCGCTGCGCGCCGATCGGACAAGTCGCGGTTGTAGTCATCCGATCCGCGCGAGTCGGTGTGGCCCTCGATCTCGATCGACACGTCAGCGTGCTGCTTCAAGAAATTCTCGAACTCGCCGAGCGTGCGGCTCGTGTCGTCGTCGCTCCGCAGCGCTGCTTTGTCGTACTCGAAGTTGATCACGCCCTGATAGTCCAACTTACCTTCCTTGAGCACGATCGCGCGCTCGGGCGCGGGCGGCGTCGGGGCCGGCTCTTGCTCCTGCGCCGCGGACAGGGAGGCATCGGCGCTTCCATCCGCGTCACCGGCAGTGTTGACCTGACCCGTGGCGGACGCGCTGAATTGGCACCCGGTTGCCGTGAGCAGAATGCCGAGAACGATGAACGGACTGAGATCTGATCGCATGCGGAACCCCGCGGCGGCCGGCCGGAAAGCCTTGCCGTTCGCGCCCTTCGACTGAGTCCCTACTACGTCCGGGGCCTGCACAAGCTTCTCGCCACTAGGGCAAAAAACAACTGCTTTTCCCTACTCATGCGGGCGCTGTGGGCAGGGCGAGCCGCTCGGCCGACGTAGCTGCACGGTTTATGCATGATGGGACCCATGACCCAATCAATGCGAGCAGCAACCCCGGATCAGTCGTTCAGTGTGCGCCGGATCACCCTCCCCACGGATTTCTCCGACCCGTCACGGAACGCTCTCGAGTGGGCACTCGTCGTGGCGCGCCAGTTTGGCGCCAGCCTGCACTTGGTGCATGTACTGCCCGAGAGCCTCATGGTGCCGCCGGTGAACCCGGTGATCCCCACCGGCCCGATCCCGGCGACGCCAACTTCACCGCAAGAACTCGTGGAAGCCGTCCAGCCGCGCGTGGAGGAGATCGTTATGCGCTGTCGCGAGCTCGCAGTGCCCACGGAGAGCCAGATCCTCCAGCAAGTAGGCGAACCCGTGTATCGACCCGTCGTCGACGCCGCCATCGCCAACGCCTCCGATCTCATCGTGGTCGGCACCCACGGCAGGTCAGGCTTGAAACGATTCTTGTTGGGCAGCGTGGCCGAAGGCGTGATGCGGCATTCGCCGATTCCCGTGTTGGCGGTGCCCTGGGTCACCCACGCGTGAGCCGCCGCATCGTGGTGACGAGTTGCCACGGTCGAGGCATCCGATCACGCTCGGAATCGCGCGCCATTCTCGCTGACCGGACGAACGGCGTGGTCCCCGCGACAGTGGGATGGTATTCCACGCCCCATGACGGGCGTCGACGAAGAACTCTCTCTGGCAATCTTTTGCGATTTCGAGAACGTCGCGCTGGGCGCGCGCGACGCAGGCTACGATAGCTTCGATATCAAGTTGGTGTTGCAGCGGCTGCTGACCAAGGGCGCCATTGTCGTCAAGAGGGCGTACTCGGACTGGGACCGGTACAAGTCGGCGAAGAAGGGTCTGCACGAATCGGCGTTCGAATTGATCGAGATTCCGCACGTGTCCTATTCGGGCAAGAACTCAGCGGACATTCGGCTCGTGGTGGACGCGCTGGACCTCAGCACCACGAAGCCACACGTGGGCGCGTTCGTGATCATCTCTGGAGACAGCGATTTTTCGCCGCTGGTCAGCAAGCTCCGCGAAAACAACAAGCGAGTGATCGGCGTGGGCGTCAAGAACTCGACGAGCAGCCTTTTGGTCGATAACTGTGATGACTTCATCTACTACGACGACCTGGTTCGAGAGGCTTCGCAGCACGCGGCTCGCGGCAAGGTAGAGCAAGCGCTGCACAGCAAGCGGCCGGGCGATGACGACCGCAAGCTCGAGGGCCTCGAGCTCGTGCTCGAAACCGTCGACGATCTGTTCCGCGAGCGCGAAGGCAGCAGCGTCTGGAGCTCGATGGTCAAGCAAACCATCAAACGCAAGCGGCCGAACTTCTCGGAGAGTTATCACGGCTATCGCAACTTCAATGAGCTGCTCGAAGACGCGCGCGATCGCGGGCTCTTGAAGATTCAGAAAGACGGGCGCTCGGGGGGCTATTTGATCACGGAGCTCGGGCCCGAATCCTGAACGCCAGATTCGTCACGGGCCGCAATCAAGGCGAGGCAATCGCCGCGCCGTTGGCACCCTAGTTGCTTTCACCTCCTCGACCCGACTGTCAGGAGGAGCATCATGGACCTCGTTTACGCGCTGTTCTCCAACGAAACCCAGGCTCAGCGAGCGATCGAAAAGCTCGTCGAAAACGAGTTTGCCGCCTCCAACATCTACGTGCTAATGCGCGATGATGCGGGTAGTGGAAAGGTGGAACAAGTTCCGGTGAATACCAAGAACTTGGTGGGACCCGGTGTAGCCATCGGCGCAGCGCTCGGCGCAGTGGGGGGTGTATTGGTGGCGCTCACGGGCGGGTTACTCGCCGCCGGTCCGATCGTCGCGTTGCTGCAGGGGGTGACGGGCGGCGGCGCTGCCGGAGTGCTAGCGGGCACACTCGGTGGCCTAGGGTACTGGCGCGATGTCGCGGAGTTCCCCGCAAAAGCCATCGAAAGCGGCGCGATTCTGGTGGGCGTCGACGCCGGCGCGCAGGGTCAGCTCGATCGCGCCAGGCGCGCCCTGAAAGCCGCGGGCGCAGCTGATGTGTCGGTCCGCTCCTTCTCCGAAGCCAAAGCCGACGTGCGTCACGCGTGAGCCCAGCGTTCGGTACCAGCCCGCCCGAAACCAGGGGGAGCACCGAGGCCAGCGCGAGCTCTGGGACAGCGTGGTCGCTGGTGCGCATGGGGCTGGGGCTGCTCGCGGCGTTGGCGCTGGTCGTGTTTTTGGCTCGCACGCTGCGCCCCGAAGTCGAGCATCTGGGGCGGGCGTTGGCGCAGCATGGCGGCTACGCCGGCATGGCGCTCGGCGCGCTGCTCGCGGACGGCTTTCATTTCCCGATCCCGCCGCAGTTTTACATGCTGCTGGCGATCGCGTCGGCGACTCCGATGGGCTGGACGCTGCTCAGCATCTCGCTCGGCTCCGTCGGTGGCGGGATCTTGGGCTATTTCGTGGCGCGGCGGCTCGGCCGCATCCGTTGGCTCGAAGAGCGTTTTCAGAAGCGGCTGGAGGCGCGCGGAATTCGCCCGGGCCCCCGCGGTCTGGTGGTTCTGGCGCTGAGCCCGATCGCTTTTTCTTGGATCATGTACTTCTGCGGCGTGAGTGGCTACCCGTGGCGTCACGTGGCGCTGGTGTGTGCGCTCCGAGTCCCGAAGTTGTTACTGTACTTCTGGTTGATGCATGTCGGTTGGCAGTTCTGAAGCTAGGCGCAGGCGTTCACGGGATCACGGCCAAATCGACGACCAAGGGCAGGTGATCCGAAGCCAGCCTCGCCAGCTGTGTCTTCGGCACTTGGCAGCGTTTTACACGAAAGCCGCGACCTAGAAACACGTGGTCGATGCGCGCGAACGGCGCCCACGAGGGCCACGTCGCCAGGTTCAACCCTGGAAGTGCAGACTGCGCGTCCTGTAGCACCTTGCCGAGCCTGCGGTATACGCGCGAAAATGGCAGGGCGTTCAGGTCACCGCAGACGATCAAATGGGGGTGCTGCAAGCGCGACTCCAACCAAGCGGCTCCCAGCAGTGCTTCGAGCTGGAGTTGCCGTTCGCGCTTCTTCACACTCAGATGCGTGTGCAACACGTCGATCTCGCAGTCGCCCACTCCGAACCTGGCCCATTGCGCTGCACGCACCTCGTCGCGCACCGCCGGCAGGCATCCCTCGCGCTCGATGCTCAGCCGTTTCGAAGCAAGCAATGCGATGCCATAGTCGTCTGCTTCACGCTCGAGGGCGCAGGTGAAGTGGGCCACCATGCCTAGCCCCTGCGCAATCGCCGCCACTTGATCGACGGCTGACGACCCGGCGTCAGCCACGGCGACCTCCTGAAGTGCCAGCAGATCTGGCGCGAAGTCGCGCACCACCCGGACCACGCGGTCGATGTCGACGCGATCATCCATCCCGCGACAGCCCCGCGTATTGTAGGTCATCAAGCGAAAGTTCGGCGACCGCAAAGGGCGGAGGGAGTCCGGCAGCGCCGGAGTGTTTGACTGCGGCGTCACTCGTGGCCGCGCCGCATTGCGCCGGGTTGCGCCAGCGGCGGACCCAGTAGCTCCGGTTTTCTTTGCGGTTCGAATGCGCCAGAGAAGCGGTGCACCAGCCGCGTCGCGGCGACCCGTGCGACTTCCAGCAGGGCCATCCTGATAGCGGTACCAATCAGCGAGGGCGCCTCCGGCCGAGTCTGCACCACCAGACGCTGCCGGCGCTGGAAGGTCGCACGCACGGCCAGCACTCCAAGCACTGCGGCACCGCCACACAGCGCGAGCATCTTCCCGGTGCCGAGGCTTCGCTGGATCCTCCGGCCCCGCCGCGCCAATTGCCGCAAATCGTCTCGCAGCGTCTCCTCTGCCCGCTCCACGCGGGCCTGATGTTCATCGAGCGTCGTGTTCGTCATCGGTCACCTGCTTCAGTTTGGTCCGACCACGCGCGAGCGAGCCGCGCGTGATCGCTAGCCGCGGAGCCACGATGCGACGCTGCCCCCACCACGCCGCACCGGCCCCCAGAATCGCCGCACAAGCGCTCGCCAGCGCCACCATCCCAGCATCCAACTCCAACTGGATGGCGAGCGCCACGAGCGCGATGAAGAGGGACGCGAGCCCGATCGATCCACCCAGTGCCAGCGCGATAGCCCCTGTCTGGATCCGGCCCAGCTCCGCCTTGAGCTCGGCTTTCGCCAGCGCGAACTCTGCGTGCACGAGCTCCCGACCATGCTGGATCACGTCGCCAATGACCGCTGCCGTGTCTGGCTCGTGCTCACGCTCGGCGAGCGAGGCAAGCTGAGTGAGGTCGTCGACCCTTGGTTGCTCCGGGGACATCGCGATTCGAGAGTGCATTTGGCGTGCCAGCACTGCGGCGCGCAGCGACCGATAGCTTGGCATCTGCCTTGCTTGGCAGTGGGCCCAGTGGGTGACCCCCGGTCTCACACGAAATCTCACACGAAAGGAAAATCATCATGAACCTAACAAAACTAGCTCTAGCAGTCGGCTCCACCATCGGCGCACGTCAAGCCGTTCGCGCCGTGCAAACCTATGGTGTGGGCGACCTGTTGGGCTCCGTCGGACTCGAACGGCGCCGGACAACGATGGACAAGCTACTCCCGGCAATCGGCCTGGTGGGGCTAGGCACCGTCATCGGCGCCGGTGTGGCCTTGCTGTGCGCGCCGAGCTCCGGCCGAGAGCTGCGGGCTCGCATGTCGGACCAGCTCGACCATGCCAAGGAGATGGCGAAGGAACGCATCGACAACGGTATGCGATCGCTGGAAGAAACCTTGCCTCGCCACGCAGGCAGCCACGTCGGCAGCTGAGCGATCGCGGAGTGGGCGGCGCCTCCCGCGCAACGAGCGTGGGACGGCGCGGCTCATTGCGGCACTTTGGTTACTCGCTGGAAGGTGCCTGCGTCTTGTGAGCGCGCGCCTCCAAACGTTGCAGACCTGCGACGACCATCAGAATCAGCAGAGTCACCGCTACGGCGAGCGCATAGCGTTCTACGGCGACCATCATCGCCACAGCTGCAGCAGCGAGCAGTGACCCCGCCGTGGTCAAGCCGTAGACATGCCGGCTGCCCCGCACGAAGATGGTGCCCGCTCCGAGGAAGCTGACCCCCGCCACGGTGGCCTCGATGATACGAATCGGGTCGAAGCTCAGGTGGTCGCCGTCGCCGCGCCCGAATCGTTCGATGAAGACCTCTCCCAGCAGTACGAAGGAGCAGGCGCTGATGCCGACCAACATGTGCGTCCTGAGGCCCGCCGGGCGATCCTTCAGTTCGCGCTCCCACCCCAAAAGGCCGGTCAGAAGCAGCGTGAGAACCAGCCGGGGCAGCAGCGCCAGGTCCTGAGCGATGGTTTCGAACAATTGGTTCAAGGTTCCTCAGCCCGGGGCGAACCCGGCCTAACTTAACTAGGGCGTCCTTGCACGAGTCGCGCCACGGCGCCGGGTGCGCACTGCGAGTCGCCGGGGTCGAACGCTGTGGCAACATGACACACCGGGCCGTCCCGCCTCTGCACACGAAAACACGGATCCGCCCCCCCTGCAGCTCTAGCCCTCTGGCCGGGCAGGGTGGGGCATGCGCGAGGCGGACAGCCCAGCGCGACGCTGGAACGCACGCGCCTTTTTGGTGGGAACGACGGTACTCTGAAGGTACTGACTGCCATTCTGGTAGCGAAGCATCCATGGGCGAAGGTTCGACGAGCGCACTGCGGGACGCCCCTACCCTGGTGGTGGGCGTTGGGTACTCGTCCGACACGGCGTCCGACGTTCAACGACTGCTCAACGGCCTGCCCCTCGCCTCGGGCATGGCGTTCGTTCTGATGCACGACGCTGAGCTTGATGATCCCCTCACGGCGGAACGCCTCCGCTTGGCCACGAGGCTTACCGTGGTGGCACCGAACACCGCCATCGAGGTGGCGCCGAATTACGTCTACGTGGTGCCGACTGGTTGTGCGGCCTCATTTGCCGGTAACACCCTGACGCTGCAGGAATGCCCCAGCGGTGCCAACGCCCGCTGGCCGATCGACGAGCTGTTTCGTTCCCTGGCACGTGCGTATGCCGCGCGTTCGGCCGGTATCGTCCTCGGGTTCGGGGAACGCGAGGACGGGGCCGCAGGACTCGCGCAGATTCGAGGCCGAGCTGGCTTGGCGCTGATGCAAGCGGGCACGGGCAAGACCCCGAGCAGCCCTCAGGTCGATCGAGCGCTCGCGCTCGACGAGATTCCCGAGGTTCTGGTGCGATTCGCTACGCTGACGGACTCCGGTGACGTACCCCGCGATCGCGTGGACCGCGCGCGCGCCAGGCGCGGGCCACTTGCTTTCGACGACACCGAACTCGACCGCGTGACGTCGCTGGTTTCATCGAAGAGCGGGTTCGACATCGAGGTCTATAAGCGGACGACCATCGAGCGCCGCGTGCTACGGCGTATGGCGCTGGCGGGACTGAGACGGAAGGACGACTACCTCCTACGCCTGGAAGGAGACCCGCACGAGTACCAGAGGCTTTTGGGCGATCTGCGGATCGGAGTGACGGCGTTCTTTCGCGATCCTGATGCATTCGAGGCGCTGAAGCTGAACGTCGTCGAAGCCATGATCGCGTGGGCCCGCACCAGCGGCCTTCTGCGCGTTTGGGTGGCCGGCTGCGCGACGGGGGAAGAGGCTTATTCGCTCGCCATCGTCTTGCTCGACGCCTGCGAAGAGCTGCGAGAGCGTCCGCCGCAGCTGCAGTTGTTCGCGACGGACATCGACGGCGAGGCGCTCTCGCATGCTCGGGCAGGCGTGTACCCGGCAAGCGCGGCGGCCTCCCTTCCACCCCGCGTGGCGTCGGAGTACTTCACTCGCGTGGAGGGTGGCAAGCTGCAAATCCGCTCTCGAGTGCGCGACGTGCTCTCGTTCGCGACTCACGACCTGTGTAACGACCCACCCTTCTCTCGGATGGATCTGGTGAGCTGTCGCAACGTGCTCATGTACCTGAGGTCACCGATCCAGAACTCCGTGTTGCACGCCCTCCATTTTGCGTTGCGGCCCGGCGGATACCTTTGGCTCGGAGCTTCCGAAACCGCGAACGCGGAGCCTCGCCTGTTCGACGAGGTTTCGAAAAAATCGCGGATCTATCTCAAGGGCGAGACGCGCCCGAGCCTGCGCGTATCACGCGTGCGCCGTCGCGCGAGCGCGGTAGGGCTTCAGACCTTGCCCTACTCGCGACGCCTGGTCGCAGGCAGCACGCCCCGGCTCGGCGTGCTGCGAGCCGACCCGGCCCGAACCCATGCGTCCCCGGCAGGGCTGCCGGCCCTTGGTCCGCGCGAGCACGAAGCCGGCGAACCGAACGAGGTAGTCGCACGGCTGACGCACGAGCTCTCGGGGACGCGTGAAGAGCTGAGCTTCACCGCGCTGGAACTCGAAGCCAGCACCGAAGAACTGCGCGCCTCCTACGAAGAGTCGAGCACGATCCACGAAGAGTTGCAGGCGACCAACGAGGAGCTCGAGGCCACCAGCGAAGAACTACGCTCGCTCAACCAAGAGCTCAGCACGGTGAATATCCAGCTCAAGGACAAGCTGAGCCAGCTCGAAGTCGCCACCGACGACCTCACCAACTTCTTCGCTAGCACTCGCCTGGCGACCATATTCTTGAGCCCCGAGGGCCGCCTCCGCCGCTTCACCCCGGCCGCCCACGATCTGCTGGCGCTTCGCCCGAGCGACGTGGGGCGTCCGGTCACGGAGCTCTGCCACGAGCTGCTACAGGCAGGCCTGGCGCAAGACGCTTCGCTCGTGCTGGACGACCTCGGGCCACAGAGCCGTGACCTGGAGACGAGCGACCAGCGCTGGATGGTGCGTCGAACGCTGCCCTATCGGGCCAGTGATCGGCGGACCGCTGGCGTAGTCGTCACGTTCCAAGACGTGACGGATTTCAAACGCACCGAGGAGCTCTTGCGTAAACGGGAGGCCCAGCAGAAGGTGGTCTCGGACCTGGGCATCAAAGCGCTGGAAACCCGCGATCTCGAGCAGTACTTCGAGGAAGCCTTGCAAGAGGTTCAGCGCATGCTCGGCTGCGACAGCTGCTGCATCCTCGAACTCCAACCAAGCTGGTCCATGCTGCTGCTGCGGGCGGGGCTCGGGTGGAAACCTGGTGTGGTGGGGCGTGCCGCGGTCCCTGCCCGGGCCAATCTCGACCCCGGATCGATGCTCCGCAGCCGTGAGCCCGCGCTGGTCGGCGACTTCGCCGAGCAGCCCCGCTTGGAGCCGCGCGATCTGTTGGTCGACCATGGCGTGCACAGCGGCGTGTCGTCGGTCATCCACAACGAACGCGGCGTTTACGGGTCGCTCGCTGCGTATCACCAGGCTCCTAGCCGATTCACCGCGGATGACGCGAACTTCTTGCAGGCGATCGCCAACGTGATTGGCAGCGCTGTCACGACGTGCCAGGCCGACCTGCGCGCCCAGCTAGAACAGGCGACGAACCGTCTACTCAGCGAGCCAGGTAACGTGCTCGCGGTCTCCACGCGCATCTTGCTCCAACTCGGCAGCGTGCTCGGCGCGGATATCTGCGAGTCGTGGCGCAAAGACCCGAGCTCCGAGCAGCTCGTTTGCGAGTGCTTCGAGACGCCCACCTACCGTGAAAACCGGGAGCAACTGCGCGCCCACCTCGCAACCGAGCATGTCCAGCCGGGGGTGGGGCTCGTAGGCAGGGTCTTTAGCGAGGGCCGCGCACTCTGGCTGGCCAGCGTCGATACCGAGAACGATCGGGGCCGCACCCTCGAGTCCTTCGGATTGACCGAAGGCGTTGCATTCCCGATCGTGGCCAACCACCAGACGGTCGGCGTGATGGCTTTCTTTGCCCGGCGGCACCTGAGCTGGGACGACCAGATGCTGGCGATCTTGAACAAGGTGGGACGCGGCATTGGTGCTTTCGTTACAGATCGGAGCGTCGCGTTCGAACAAGCCCACCTGGCAGCCATCGTCGCCTCGTCGGACGACGCGATTCTGTCCAAAGACCTCAAGGGCGTGGTGCAGAGTTGGAACCCCGGCGCCGAGCGCATCTACGGCTACACAGCTGCCGAAATGATAGGGACACCGGTGGCCCGGCTGTTCCCGGAGCACCTGCAACCCGAGGCCGATGGCATCCTCGAACGAATTTCGCGCGGCGAGCGCGTGGAGAGCTACGAAACGGTGCGTGTTCGCAAAGACGGCTCACACATCGACCTGTCCGTGACGATCTCTCCCATCCGCTCCGACGCTGAACGCGTCGTCGGCGCTTCGACGATCGCACGCGACATCACCGAGAAGAAGCGCGCAGAAAAGCGCGTAGCCGAGGCCGATCGCCAGAAGGATCAGTTTCTGGCGATGTTGGGGCACGAGCTCCGAAACCCGCTCGCCGCCGTCCGCAACGCTACGGAGCTCTTGAAGCTGCAGCAGCAGGCCGATCCGACCACGACCAGAATTCGCGAGATCCTCGATCGCCAGACGCGTCACATGGCCCACCTCATGGATGGCCTGCTCGACGTGTCGCGCATCATTCGCAACAAGATCGATCTCAAGTTCGAGCCCGTCGATCTGGGACGCGTGGTGCGTGAGGTGGTCGACGATTACGCGGCGCGTCCCGGGCGCAATACCTCGCAGCTGCACGTGGATCTCGAACGCGAGCGCGCCTGGGTGCGTGGCGACTCCGTGCGTTTGACGCAAATCGTGGACAACCTGATCGGCAACGCCGTCAAGTTCACCGGACGAGACGGCTCCATTCACTTGACGCTGAGCGAGCGTCACGAGCAGGTCATGTTCAGCGTGCGCGATACCGGGCGCGGCATCTCCCCCGAGCTTTTGCCCCACGTCTTCGACGTCTTTCGTCAGGCGCAGCAATCGCTCGACCGCACTTCGGGCGGACTCGGCTTGGGGCTGGCGCTCGTGAAGCTGTTGACGGAGCTGCATGGTGGAACCGTCGAAGCCACGAGCGAGGGCGACGATCGCGGAGCAGAGTTCATCGTGCGCATCCCGGCAATTCCGCCGCCACCGGAGGCACGGCTGTCAGCGCTCGAGCCAGGGGGCAGGACGTTCGACATCCTGGTGGTCGAAGACAACCGCGACGCGGCCACGCTATTGTGCGAGCTGCTCGAAGTGGCAGGCCACGCAACCGAGCTCGCCTACTCTGCCGAGGCAGCGTGGGAAAGCTTGCAGCGACGCACGCCCGAGGTACTGCTGTGCGATCTGGGGTTGCCGGGGGACATGACGGGCTTCGACTTGGCGCGACGCATTCGCTCGGAGCCTAGATTCCTGCCGATGCGCATCATCGCCGTGAGCGGCTATGGCCGCCCCGAAGACAAGCTCGCCTCGCGCCAGGCCGGCTTCGACGCGCACCTGACGAAACCCGTCGACTTCGACTCGCTGCAATCCATTCTGACGCAGCAGGCGTCGTGACCTCGGTGCGCCGATGCCGCATAAGTGCCACAGCTTTTGACCCCCCGGGGCAAATTGCCCCGAGCGTGCTCGAGAAAGACGAATGATTTCGTGAGCTGTGACAGGCACGCTCCGTGCAATGCGGCCACTCGCAATGACCGCCGCAGCACCACTCCTTGAAACCAACAACGATACAGCCCCCAAGAGCCGCGAACGCGGCCGCACCTCCGTCCTGGTCGTCGACGACGATCGTGACATGTGCGAACTCGCCGAAGCTGGCTTAGGCCAGCGCGGATACTCCGTCTCCTGGTGTCTCACGCCCGGGGAGGCACTCACTGCCATCGAGCGCGACGACTTCGATGTCGTTTTGGTCGATATTCACATGGAGGGCATGAGCGGTTTGGAGCTCTGCCGCGAGGCCCTTGCCAAACGGCCCGACCTGGTCGTCGTCGTCATGACCGGATTCGGGAGCCTCGATCACGCGATTGGCGCGATGCGCGTCGGCGCCTACGACTTCATCACCAAGCCCGTGTCGATCGACGCCCTCGCGCTCACCATGGGGCGCGCGGCACGGCACAAGACCATGACCAAGGAGCTTCGGTGGCTGCGCCAGCACCTGGGCCACAAGCAACTCCCCAACGTCGTGGGGGACAGTCCACCGATGCAGCACGTCGCGGACCTGGTGAATCGCGTCGCAGAAACCGACGCTAACGTGCTCGTCACCGGCGAGAGCGGCACCGGTAAAGAGCTCATCGCGCGGGCTTTGCACGACCGCGGTGGTCGCGAAGGCCCGTTCTTGGCGATCAATTGCGCGGCAGTGCCCGAAAACTTGCTCGAGAGCGAACTGTTCGGGCACGCGCGCGGTGCCTTCACGGACGCGCGAGCGGCTCGCTCGGGCCTGTTCGTGGAAGCGAACGGCGGCACGCTGTTCCTGGATGAAATCGGCGACATGCCGCTCGGCATGCAGGCCAAACTCCTGCGCGCGCTGCAGGAGCGCAAGGTCAGGCCGCTCGGTACCACCCACGAAGTGCCCTTCGACGCGCGCATCATCGCCGCGACCAACCGCGACCTCGAAACCGAAGTGGCGCAGGGTCGGTTCCGCGAGGACTTGTACTACCGCATCAACGTCGTGCGTATCGACATTCCGCCGCTTCGCGCCCGCGGTAACGACATTCTCGTTTTGGCACAAGGCTTCCTCGAACGGCTCGCCGAACGCAGCAACAAGCCGGTCTCGGGTATCGGCCGCCTCGTGGCCGAGCGCTTGATCAATTACAACTGGCCGGGCAACGTGCGTGAGCTCGAGAACTGCATGGAACGAGCGATTGCGCTGGCGAAGTTCAACGAGATCACGCCCGATGACCTGCCGGCGAAGATCCGGAACTACCGCCCGACGGAGGTCTTCAACCTCAGCGAAGATCCCAACGAGCTCCCGAGCATGAAGGTGGTCGAGGAGCGATACATCCGCAAGGTGCTGGCCGCCGTGAGTGGCAACAAGACCCTCGCTGCACGGGTGCTCGGTCTGGATCGTCGAACCTTGTACCGCAAGCTGAGTCGCGCCAACTAGACCGCGCCAACGAGACCCCAGCGCACCTGCTCGAGAAAGCGATCGCGCCGCCGTCCTGGCGGGACGACGTCGCCAAGCTCCATCGCACGCGCGCAACGAGACTGGGCCCCCGGTGAGCTCGACAGCTGCTCACTGGGGATGCCGGAAGGCTAGAGCTACGGCCGCTCACCACGACTCATGGACCCATTCAATCAGCTATCATCCAATCAGCTAACGACAACCTCGAGCCCGAGGCGGGCGGAACGGGTGGTGGGCATCGGAGCCTCCGCCGGCGGTCTAGAGTCCCTCGAGCAGCTCTTCGCGAACATTGGCCTCGATACGGGGCACGCCTTCGTGGTCGTTCAACACCTTTCGCCCGATCATCGGAGCATGATGGGTGAGCTTCTGTCGCGTCACAGCGCGCTCCCGATCTGCGTCGTGACCCACGGTATGGAAGTGCAGGCGAACCATGTCTACCTCCTGCCGCCGCGGAAGGAGATGGTGATCAAAGACGGGCACCTCTGGCTGAGTGACAAAGACCGCCTGCAGTCACTCACGCTGCCCATCGACAAGTTCTTCCGATCGCTGGCGGCCGACTGCGGCCGGAACGCCATTGCCGTGGTGCTGTCCGGCACGGGCAGTGACGGATCGCGCGGTCTCTGCGACGTCAAGCGAGCGGGGGGCCTGGTGTTCGCCGAGGATCCGGAGACCGCCAAGTTCGATGGGATGCCGCTCAGCGCCATCGCCACCGGCATGGTCGATCGCATCGGCAGCGCTGACAAGCTCGCGCCATGGGTCAGCGGCAACCCCCACGAAGGCAACGGATTCGAGCTCCCGCTCGCAGACGAGAGCCCAATGAGCGCCATTCTTCGACTGCTGCGCGCTCACTCGAGCATCGATTTCTCCTTCTACAAAACCGCGACGGTTGCGCGCCGGATCGAACGACGGCTCGCGCTCAAGGATTCCGCTGGAATGGCGGAGTACGCACAGCGCCTCGCCAAGGACCCGGACGAGCTACACGCGCTGTACTACGACCTGTTGATCGGTGTGACGAGCTTCTTCCGTGACCCCGAATGCTTCGAGTTCTTGCAGCAGCAAGTGGTCCCCGATCTGCTCGAACGGACGCCCCCGGACGAAGAATTGCGCATCTGGGTGGCCGGCTGCGCCACGGGAGAAGAGGCGTACTCGATCGCCATGATCCTACACGAAGCGCTCACGGCAGCCGGGCGTCCGCTGAACGTCAAGCTCCTCGCTACCGACGCCCACCGCGCATCGCTGGAAATAGCCAGCCGTGGCATCTACGGCGATGCGCAAATGGTCCACGTGAGCGACGAGCGGCGCCAACGCTATTTCTGCCAGCGCAGCGAGGGGTACCAGGTCTCGCAGGACCTGAGACATTTCATCGTATTCGCGCCGCACGACGTGACCAAAGATGCCCCCTTCACGAAGATGCATCTCATCACGTGCCGCAACCTGCTCATTTACCTGGAGCCGGCAGCCCAACAGACCGTGCTCTCGTTCTTTCACTTCGGCCTGGTACCCGGGGGCGCGCTGTTCCTCGGGTCGAGCGAAAGCCCGGGTGCGCTGGCGGACGAGTTCGTTACCCTCGACGAGCGGCGTAAGTTTTATCGAAAGCGCCGCGATGTCCGCTTGCTCCCGCCCAGACAGCTGAGCGTTCCAGAGCCGACCGTGCCCCTCGGCATGCCCCACCGGGTATCGAACCACTCGGAGACGCGCCTCCTGTCATTGTACGATCGACTGCTCGATCGCTGGATGCCACCGAGCTTCTTGATCGACGAAGACCGTCGCCTGATCGACACATTTTCCGGGGCAGAGCGCTGGTTGCGCGTGAACAAGCGGCGCCCCTCGAGCGACCTCCTGGAGTTGGTGAGCAACGAACTACGCGCGATCGCTGGCGGCGCCATCCGACAAGCACTCCGCAATGGATCTCCAGTTCGGTTCACCGACGTGGTGTTGCCGGCAGAAGATGGCACAGCGACGAGCTACACGCTGTGCGTGGAACCCATCACCGGCACCCGCACCGGCACGACCCCAATGCTCATCAGTCTGGTACCCACGGATCAGGCTGGCGCGAGTAGACGCACTGCCGCCGCAGATCGGCAGCAACTTCGCAAGCCTACAGCCATCGAGGAGCTCGACGTCGGCCCCGTCTCGAACGATCGCATGCAAGCGCTCGAAGGCGAGCTTTCGTACGCCCGCGAAACACTGCAGGCGACTGTCGAGGAGCTGCAAACCAGCAACGAGCAGCTTCAGGCGACGAACGAAGAACTGGTCGCTTCCAACGAGGAGCTCCAAAGCACCAACGAGGAACTGCACTCGGTGAACGAGGAGCTCTACACCGTAAACGCCGAGCACCACAAGAAGATCGAAGAACTCCGAGAGCTCAACGCCGACATCCAGCACATGCTCGAAGGCACCGACATCGGCACGCTGTTTTTGGACCGCCAGTTTCGCATCCGCAAGTTCACCCCCAAGGTGGCGAGCATCTTTCATCTGCAGCCTCAAGACGTCGGCAGAAGCATCGGCGATTTTTCCCATGGCCTGAGACGCGAAGGCCTGCTGAACGATCTGGAGCAGGTGTTGGCCACGGGGATCGTCATCGAAGACGAGGTGCTGGACACCGACGGCGGCAGCTGCTTCCTGCGCATACTGCCGTATCGGCCGGGAAGCGATCCGGACTCCGATTCGACCACTGACGAAGCCCGCGGCGCGATAGAGGGAGTCGTGGTCACGTTCATCGACATCAATGCGCTCAAGCAGGCACGCGCGCGCATCGCGCAGATGTCGGCGATCGTCGAGTCATCGGACGACGCCATCATCGGAACCGATTGCGCTGGCATCATCACCACCTGGAACCGTGGAGCCGAGCGCCTCTACGGGTACACCGCCGAGCATGCCATCGACCGACCGATCCGGCTGCTCGAGGAGGGTACCGACAGCAACGCGCTGCTCGAATTGGCGAGCGCTATCGGAAATGGCGGTCACGTAGAGCGCGCCGAGATGGTGCACCGGACACTCGACGGCAACCTGATCGAAGTGTCGATCACGATGTCGCCGGTGTACGACGAGTCCGGCGCTATCATCGGCAGCTCCGTCATTTCCCGCGACATTACCGAACTCAAACAGGTACAGCGTCAACTGCGCGCGCGGGGCGACCGCATCGAGCTCTTGCTCGACTCGACGGCCGAGGCCATTTGCGGCTTGGATCTGAACGGCGTCTGCATTTTCTGCAACAACGCTTGTGCACGGCTCTTGGGCTACGAGGCGCCCGAGCGCATGGTCGGCGAACGGCTGCACGCGTTGCTGAGCCCGCAATCGACAGAAGGAAGTCCCCGCGCCGAGAGTGCGTTCCCCGTCTACCAGGTGCTGCGCACCGGCGAACAAATTCATTCTGACGACGACTGGATGGTGCGAACGGACGGCACCCGCTTTCAAGCGGAGTACTGGACCCACCCGATCCGCGAGAACGGCGAGATCGTGGGCGCGGTGATGACGTTTCTCGATGTCACCCATCGCAAGCGCGCCGAAGCCGAGCTGCGCATCGCCTCCGAGCGTCGTGAGCAGTTTCTAGCAATGTTGTCGCACGAACTTCGGAACCCACTGGCAGCGGTGTTGAGCGCCACGCGAGTCATGCAATCGAAGGGTTCGGACGCAGAGGCGGTCGAAAAGGCGCGCGGAGTGATCAATCGGCAGGCGAAACACATGGCATGTCTGCTCGAGGACTTACTGGACGTTTCTCGCATCACGCGCGGAGGGATTCAGCTCAAGATCGGCCTCGTCGATCTGCGCACGACGGTAGAGCTGTCCGTAGAGGCGCTGGCGCCGTTTCTCGAAGAGCACGCGATTCAGCTGGAGGTCGAGCTGCCCGAAGCAGCGCCGCTGGTCGACGGAGACCCAGCGCGCCTCCAGCAGATCGTGGTGAACCTGCTCTCGAACGCCGCCCGCTATTCTCCCCCACACACTCGCGTCATCCTCTCGATTGCAGAGGTCCAGGGAGAGATCTTGATCAGAGTGCGCGACTACGGGTCCGGCATTCCCCAGAACATGTTGCCGCACATCTTCGAGCTGTTCGTCCAAAGCGAGCAGGGGCTCGAACGCGCGCGCGGCGGTTTGGGTATCGGCCTCACCCTGGTACGCAAGATCGTGGAGCTGCATGGCGGCCGCGTCGAAGCCAAGAGCGATGGAATCGGCATGGGCAGCGAGTTCAGCGTTTGGCTACCCCGGTCCGACAAGCGGAGGACGAAGTCGGACCCAGTGCCCGCCTCGCAGCGACGGACACGCAGCATCCTCGTCGTCGAGGATCAAGACGACGCGCGGGAAATGCTGACCCTCTTGCTCGAGGCTCACGGCAACAACGTCTTCGGCGCCGCAGACGGCCCCACCGCGCTCGACATCATCGAGCGAGAGCGCCCGGACGCGGCGCTGATCGATATCGGGCTTCCGTCGATGAACGGCTATGAAGTCGCCCGCCAGGTGCGCAGCCACCCCGAACTCGCTGCTGTGTACCTGGTCGCGTTGACCGGATACGGCACGCACGATGACGTCCGGGCGGCGCACGACGCCGGCTTCGATCACCACATGACCAAACCGGCCGATCCCGAGACCATCCAGCGGGTACTCCAGAACATCGGCCCTACGCAGCGAGCCAGTGGGGCTTAGCCGTGAGCGCTACTCACAGGAGGCAAGCAGCTCGGACAGCTTTTCGGGCATCAGTGGCTTGACCACGAAGTCGTCGAAACCAGCCGATTCGGCGCGTGCGCGGGAAGCCGTATCGGAGTAGCCGGTGAGCGCCACCAGCCGCACGCGCTCGCCCCCCGGAACCGCGCGCAGCCGCTTGGCCACCTCGAAACCGTCGGCGTCCGCTAGCCCGATGTCGATGAACGCGAGGTTTGGCAGACAGCGTTCGGCGGACTCGATCGCCGCTTGAGCGGTAGCGGCGCCCACCGCCCGATGTCCATAGAGGGCCGTGAGCTCGCTCAGCATATCACGCGAATCGTCGTCATCCTCGACGATGAGCACGTCGAGTGCGCGGCGGTTTTGCGTTGGTTCTCCCATTGAACGGGGGCATCTTAGCAACGTTCCGGCGCAGCTCCCGACAAAACGCCCACCGGCCGCAGAGCCACTCGCCGGCGCCGCAAGAGTCAGATCTGCCGGAGCCGCGCGACAAATTGCCTCGCCGGGCGACACTGCAGGAAAACTGCGGGTTTTAGGCGCAAGGCGTGCTGGTGAAGGGGCTCAAGCGACGTAGACGGTTTTGATATTGACGAACTC
>JAICQQ010000207.1 GCA_025937785.1 Polyangiaceae bacterium | reverse complement strand
TCCTCCGACAGCGGGGGCTCCTCCGACAGCGGGGGCTCCTCCGACAGCGGGGGCTCCTCCGACAGCGGGGGCTCCTCCGACAGCGGGGGCTCCTCCGACAGCGGGGGCTCCTCCGACAGCGCGGGCTCAGCCGCTGTTGGGGGCGCTGGCGGAACCGGTCACCCGAACCCAATGGGAGGCGCCGCGGGAATGGGCGAACCGGACCTTTGAGCTCGAGGCCGATTTCCAAAGCGATGAGTGCGCGCAAGCGGAGAGCTCGGACCGCTCGGTAACGACGCTCGCCGGTCCATCGGATCCTTTGGCGGCCACGCTTGCCGCAGCCCGCAGCACGTATCGGGCGAGCGGCTCCCGTACTTTCAGCGGTTTCCGCTCCCGCTTGTGGGCCATGAAGTGTGTACCGTAGTCGCGATCGGCTTCCAAAGCATTGTGCGCCCGGCACCTGAGGCCAAGATTCTCAGCCGTATCCGCACCACCTCTGGCCCAGGGCTGCTGGTGGGCGAACTGCAAACCGCGTGTCGCGTTGCAGCGGTGGCCGTCCTCGCCGATAAAACCACAGCGACCTTCGTCTCGTGGCCACACCTCTCGGCGCGACGAGACTGGCAGATGGCGAGTCCGCCCACCCGTGGCGAGGGACTCACCGGATCGAGCTCGAGGTGCTCGCGTTCGATCTTCATGTGCTCCCGCTCGAGGTGCTCTCGGCTTGGCGGTGATACCCGTCTTGCGCTTGTGAACCTGGATCAGAAGCGCGTCCAAGGCGCGCTCGAGGATCACGGCCAGGTCCCCGTTGGGGATCGGGTGAGCGAGCAAGTCTTGGAGCTCTCGGAGCTTATCGCGGGTGCTCTGGTTGATGGTGACCTGAAGCTTGTAGCGCCCCGGAGCCAGGGGCGTAGGGTCGGGATCGCGTCGAGGCGGAATGGGCGCAGGTGGCGGCGGCGGGTTCGGATTCGGGAGCGCGCGCAGCATCGTTGGAACATCGGGCTGGGGCGCCAGGCGCGCCACGAGCTCTGCCAGCTCCCGAATGGTCTTGTGCTTGGCGAGCGCCAACATTTGCTCGTTGTTCTCGGGCGTTAGGTGCGCCTTCAGGAGGTGGATGCCGCTCAAGTGGATCTCACCGCGGGCCACCATGGCGAACAAGATCGGGAAGCGGCCCGCGGTGCGCGAGGCACCGATGCGCTTGCCCGCTGCGGACTCCGACATGTGATAGCGCCGCACGAGAAAATCGAATAGCGATGAATATCCCATTCTGGCCCACAACTTCCGCCGATCGATGACGTCGATGTACCGGAGCAGACTGGCGACGTGATGGTGATCTCGCTGTACCAACTCGTTGAACTCACTGAGGAGCGCCTGGTCGCTCAGTCGTTCCAGGCGCGGGTTCGAAGGCTCGGGTGGATGGGTCGCTGTCATCAACCATGAGTACCATGGACTTTTCCGGCACTCGTCGCGCCGAGACGGCCCTAACCGTCACGCTTGTCGATTGGCAGGCTCTGGCAGGCTGGGTGGCGCGGTTTCGAACGAAATTCGGCAAAAACCTCGTCGCGGCACGTCCGGAGACGTCACTGCGCCACCCAGGGGCATGAAAATCTCGTCAAGGGAAATATCTCATTGAACACTCATTGTTTGCAGATCGAGCTCCAGGTTGCCGTGCGCCTTTGCCACGCCTGTGCCGCCGAGAAAGAACGATTTCCGTCTCCAATCTTCGTAAGCTAAAGCGATCCGCCTTGACGTACGCGAAGTTGCATGTATACTGAAGAGCTCACTCAATATCTGCGATATCCGGGGTACGATCTTCGGCCCGCGCTCAAAGGCCCCCGGCTGCATCCGTGGGGCCGCGGCACGAGGCACGAGGTGCGGGCCGCGGCACGAGGCACGAGGTGCGGGCCGCGGCACGAGGTGCGCGGCACGAGGTGCGGGCCGCGGCACGAGGTGCGAGATGCGGGGCGCGTCGGTATCGGTCGAGGCTAGCAAGCCGCGAGGCTAGCCCCGGTCGGCGACTACAGGCCGCGGGGCTAGCGCGAGCCACGGGGCGGTGCGTATGGGCTGCTCTAAGGTTCGGCGGAAGTTTTGGGCGAGGCGGCGTGCTGGGTAACACCGTGCTGGGTAACACCGCGCTGGGCGATGCGGCGCTGGGCGATGCGGCGCTGGGTGATGCGGCGCACCACGCAGGCGAGGTACCCCAGGAACAACAACGGTGCAGCAGTGATGGACAGGAAGCTCAGCATCCAGAGCACCTGGTAGGCGCCGTCGTTGGCGGTGCGCGCTTGGGGATCGATGCCGCCCATGATCTCGAAGACGGCCCGTTCCAGGTTCAGAGCCGTGAGCACCACGATGATCGCCGTCAGCGGCAGAAGTCCTGCAAACAACGCCTCGTACCAGCGGAACCGAAGGGCACGCAGCATGAAGAACGCGAGCAGTGCGACACGCCACGTGGCGACGGCCGCGAGGAACCCGACGTTGATCGAGATGGCCGCCTCGAGTGACATGAAGCGCTCGACCGGGATCGCGTACAGCATGGCCGGAGCCGCGGTGAGAGCCACGAACTTCGCGAGGCCCAAGTAGCTCACCCGATCGGGGGCGAGCGGCTTGAACGCGAGCCACAAGATGGCGCTCAACACGAAGACGTAGGCGACCGACCCCAACCCGAGCGATTGCAAAGGGTTGGCCTCCGGAGCGTCCCAATAGCGACCCATACCCACGAGCCAGGTGACCGCCACACCGACAACGAGGTGACCCAGCGAAAGTTCGCTGAAGCGCTCGCGCGAGAGGCGAAAGGTGAGCAGGCGCAGCATGTCGCCCAAGATCACGGTCAAACTGGCTGGTGGGTGCGCTTTTGCTTTTGACATTGTCGGTAAACGCGTTTGCGACGGGCCACTTCGTCCTCAGCGTACAGCGCTCGCATCAGGTTGCGAAACCCTGTTTTGAGCGTGTCGACGGACATCCTGGCGGGCTCGAAGGTCACGTCGAAGAGCGTGCATTGGCTCCAGTCGGCGCTCGGGAGCAGTCGATTCTGGTGCTTAAGCTCGGCGTACAAGCGGGTGCCGGGAAACGGCGTCAGGAGGGTGATCTGCACTTCGGCCAGCTGGAGGCGCTGCACCAGTTCGAAGGTATCGACGAAGACGGACTCGTCATCGTCGTCGAAACCCAGCACGAAGCAACCGTTGACGGAAATGCCCCGCGACTGGATGCGTCCGATGCTTTCGGCGTAGCGATCGGCGCGCGCCCATTTGAATCCGCGCGAGTCGACCCCCATCAGCGAAGAGCGCCGCGCCGACTCGAGTCCGATCAAGAGCTGCGCGCAACCCGAACTCGCCAGGGTATCCAACAGCTCTAGGTCGTCGGCTACGGAAATGTCGGTCTCGGTGAACCAGCGGGCGCCGCTCTGACCTAGCAAGCGGGCCAGTTCACGTCCGCGCCGGCGCGAAGCGAAGGTGTTGTCATCCGCCAGTTCGAGAAAGGGCTTGTGCCAGAGCTCGCCGATAGTCGTCAGATCGCGGGCGACATCGTCCAGATCGGCGATCTGGTAATCGCTGATGGTGCGCGACGCCGCGCAGAAGCTGCAGTCGAGCGGGCAGCCGCGCATCGTCATGAGCGGAATGCGGTTGTAGCGTTCGGGCTGCAGTAGGTCGTAGCGAGGCACCGGGCGCTGTTTGCGCTTCAGAACGCGAGCCGAACGCGGGACTTCGTAACGCCGCCGCGGCGCTCCTGCCTCGAAATCGCGGAGCAGGTCCGGCCAGGCGGGTTCTCCCTGTCCTACCACGACCGCGTCCGCGTGCGGTTCGGCCTCGTCGGGCAGCGCCGACACGTGCAGACCTCCGAGCACCACACTCATGCCCAGCGCCCGCAATTCATCGGCGAAACGGTAGGCCTCGAGGATACGAGCCGAGAGGGCCGAGATCGCGATCAGCGTCCAGCCTTCGTCCGCCAGCTGCTCCGCATCGCCTGGGCAGAGCGCGTCGAACTCGCGATAACCAATCTGCCAATGTTCGGGGGTGTGTGCGGCCAGCGTCAACAGGCCGAGGCTCGGCAGCGCGGCGATGGTCTTGCCGCGTTCGATGAATCCCGGCAGACTGAGCCCGATCGCGCGTAGTTCGTCGTCGACGATCCTTACGCCGCTGAGTGAGACGAACAACAGACGCCGGCCAGCTAGCGTCCCAAACCTCATGCGGACGGTGTACATGGGCAGTCATGCCCGCGCAACCAGCCGACGCCGGAAGCGGTAGGGTCCACGCCCGCGCAACCCCTCACCCCCCCGCGCAACCTTCAGGCCTCCCGCTCGGCAGGCTCCGTCAATCAGCGGCGCCTGCCCGTTAACTCGTGCGGCGCAGACCCTTCGAAGCGGAGGTCAGCGAGGCGAGCATGCCGAGAAAAGTCAGCCCCCACGCCGCCACTGCCACGTACACGAAGGAGCGTGGGATCACGAGCAAGAAACCGAACCCCGTGGCCTCGGACAGGCGCGCCGTCCCAACGCAGTACATCCCGAGAGGAAACACCATGCCCCAGTACTGCGGATCGTACCTCACGGGGAAGCGGCAGAGGACGTGACGCCAGATGCCCAGGATCACCAGGAGCGGGATCCACCACGTGGCCGTGGTCCAGAAAAACAAGGTGAAGCCCGTCAAGAAGGGCGCCAGCAGTTCGATCAACGGCGACGTTCCCCGCGCCAGCAGCAGCGTCGACCCCGCCAGGGTAGTGATCGCTACGGCGCCCATGCTGATCCAGTAGGGCGGAGTGAGCCGCTCGATCGTCATCTCGAGGAACGTGAAGCGATAGAAGATGAGCGTGATGATGGTCAGGTATAGCATCGCGCCGAGTAGGTACATGCACACGGCCAGGAAGAAGACCGGTTCGGGGTAGCCCAGGCGCCGCCCCAGCAACGAGCCGAGCACCGAGACACTCTGCGTCGCGACGGTGGCGACGAGCCAAGCCCCGTTGATGCCGGCCTCGAGCGAAGGCTTCTGCCCGCGGATCACGACGGCCGTGAAAAAGCTGTACATGACGATGACCCACTGGAACATGCCGATGAACCAGAGCACCCGCGCGAGGCCGGGTTGGTCGCCTACCACCAGAAACTGTGTCCCCAAGATGCACGTAGCGGCGACCACCGTGAAGAACCCCGCGCCACGCTCGTGGTCCTTCACGTCGTCGAGCACGCGTCGTGGATAAAATACCAAGCGCAAGCACAAGAGCAGGCTCAAAATCAGGTATTGCGCCGCATTCAACCACAAGAGCGGCCCAGCCAGCCAGATCGGCCCCAGTAACTTGCTCGCGATCGATACGATGGCAGTGGCCATCACGAGCGCGAAGTACCCCGGAAAAAGGTTCGCGATGCCCTGCGCGAGGCGATCGGTTGCCCCCACTACCCCACCTCCGTCACGTGAGCCGATTCAGGTACCTGACGAGCCCCAGGTTCAGAGCCAGGCACGCGGCGCTCACGATCGCCGCGGGGAGCGCGACCGCCATGTCACCCCCCAAGTAGGCGTTCATCGTGGCTGTCAGGAGCCACAGCTGAAGCACCACGAGCGAAACCGTAACGGCCAGGATCCCGTGGATGATCGGCATGCGCTGCGAGCGAGCAAATCGAGTCCTGACGCTGCCGAGCGCGCGCTTCATGACGGGGACTCCTCGACGCCGGTTGCGTAGACTTGGTCATCGCTCACTTCGAGCAGCACGCGCGGGAGCGCTCGACTCGGCGGCCCCGCCACGGGAGCGCCGGTCTGTAAATCGAACCACCCGTTGTGACACGGGCAATGCAGCCTGCCGCGCTCGATCGCTGGCACCACCGGGCATTGCAGGTGGGTGCACTGCTGATCGTAGGCGACGAAGGAACTTTCGCCGGTTCTTACCAAGAGGCGGGGAGTGCTGCCAGCTGGATACGTGAACGTCTTCGCTCCGCCCACCGGCAGGTCCCCTACGGCGGCGATCGCCTGCCGCGGATACACCGCCTTGACCCGGGCGACCGTGCTCTTGAGGGCGAGCCAGGCTTGCCCAACCGCAAACGCAGCGCTGGTGAGCACGACGAACTTGACCAGATCTCGCCGGGACACGAAATCGTCCTCGGACCAGTCCACGGGGAAGTCGCGCCTCCACCGGGGCTGCGCTTCGAGCGCGCCACGATCTGGCGGAATCGAAGATCGACCGACGGCGCCGTCGCCCGCTTGCCCCGAACGGCTCATGATGCCCCCGCTTCCCCGAAAACGTCGTCGAGCACGTCACGGCCGATGGTGGACACGTACATCGCCGCGGTCACGTCCACGACCTCGTCTTGTGCCTCGAGCGGCACCATGACATTCACCTTGGTCCTGATGGTTTGTGCTCCGAACTGAAAGGTGTTGACGGGTCTGGCCCTGGGGCGAAGCCTCGCCATTTCCTCGCGCGTACCGAACGCCAGGGCCTGGCTCGGGCACACGGATGCGCACATGGGTTTGAGGCCCACCGAGGTGCGGTCGTAACACATGTCGCATTTCATCATCAGGTTCATGCGCGTGTTCATCTTGGGAACCCCGAACGGGCACGCGAGCACGCAGTTGTTGCACGCGACGCAGCGCGGCTTGCGCGCGGTTTGAACCACACCGTCTTCGGTGCGCTTGATCGCATCGGCTGGGCACACCTCCGCGCACGTGGGTGAGTCGCAGTGCATGCAAATCACTGGAAGCGTCTGGGGCGAGCGCGCCCGATCCACATAGTCGAGCTGGATCATGGATTGTCCGCGATGCGTGTCACACTCGGAACACGCCTGGATGCACGACTGGCACCCGATGCAGCGTCCAGGATCGATGAAGAACTCATACACTTCAGGTACCGGCATCGCCCACCTCCGTCTTACTGCTGCGGCTCCAGCTCACTGGCGTACTCCGGCGGCGCTTCTGCTGGCGCGACCCGCACGGCGCACACTTTGTATTCGGGGATCTTCGAGATCGGATCCTGCGCTGAGATGGTGAGTTGATTGGCGCTCTTCCGCCCACCCCAGTGATACGGGATGAAGATCGTATCGGGCCGGATGGTCGCGACCACGCTGGCCCGCAGCGTGCACTGCCCGCGACGACTGGTGACGGTCGTCCAATCGCCGTCGCCGACCCCCAGGCGCTGCGCGAGCCGGGGATGAATCTCGACCCGCGGCTCCGGATAATGATCCACGAGGGGCCCGATGCGCCGCGTCTGGTTGCCGGAAAGAAACTGGCTGACGACGCGACCCGTCGTCAGCATGATCGGATACTCCACATCGACGTCCTCCGCGGGCCCCACGTAGGCGGTCACGTTGAACCGCGCTTTGCCGTCAGGAAAGTAGAAGGGTCCCGCGCCGCCGGCGATCGGATTCCACGAACCTGGCTCGAACAGGCGGGGTGTGCCTCGCGGACCCGGCTCCGGCTCGGCCGCCGCACCCGAGGGGGTTGCCGCGCTGCGGCAGGGCCAGAAGACACCGTAATGCTCCTCGATGTTCTCGTAGGTGACTCCCGAATAGTCACTCACGCCCCCCTTCGAGGCCACACGGAGCTCCTCGAAAATCTCACGCGGGCTCGCGAACGTGAAGCCACGTTCCCGCCCCAAGGCTCGGGCGATGTCTTGGATGACGCGCCAGTCTTGTTTGGCTTCGCCGGGACACTCGACGGCTTGGTGGATGCGGATGATGCGGCCTTCGGCCTGCGTCACCGTACCCTCGTCCTCCTCCTGCAACGAGCCAGGCAGCACGATGTCGGCATAGCGGGCCGTCTCGCTCATGAAGAAATCGATCGCGACGAAAAACTCGAGCTTCTCGAGCGCCGCGCGCACGAAGTTGTTGTCGGGCAACGAGACCACCGGATTGAAGCAGATCGACAACAGCCCGCGGATCTCCCCCGCGTGCGCCTTGCGCATGATCTCGTAGGCGTCGACGCCCGGTCGTGGCAGCTCGTCCGGCGCGATCCCCCAAACGTTCGCCACGTGCGCTCGATGCTCGGGATTGCTCAGATCCCGCCCGCCGGGGAGTTGATCGCACTTCTGGCCGTGCTCACGCCCGCCTTGGCCGTTGGCCTGGCCGGTGATCGTCGCATAGCCGCAACTCGGACGCCCAATGCGCCCCGACGCCAGGACGATGTTGATCGTGCTCAGCACGTTCTGCACGCCGTGACTGTGGTGCTCGATGCCGCGCGCGTGCATCAAGAAGCTCGTCTTGGCTTGACCCCACCACTCCGCGGCCTGGCGAATGGATTTTTCGGCGATGCCGGTCACCTCTGCTGTTTTCGCCGGGGTCCACTCACGGGTCGCCTGCAGCACGGCTTCGAAGCCGACCGTCTGTGCTTGGATGAAGTCGTGATCGAGCCAATCGTTCTCGATCATCAAGTGCAGGATGCCGTTGAACAAGGCCGTGTCCCGCCCCGGTTTGATGGGCAGAAATAGGTCGCAGGTTCGCGCCAGCGGTGTGATCCGGGGGTCGACGACGATGACCTTGGCGCCGTGCTCCCGCGCTTGCCACACGTAGTTGGTCGTGATGGGCGCGCACTCGGCCACGTTCGCGCCTGTGATCAAAATCACCTCGGCACCGAGGATGTCGCTCCAAGGATTTGCCGCGCGGTCGATGCCGAACGCCTTCTTGTTGCCAGCCGCCGCGCTGACCATGCACAAGCGACCGTTGTAGTCGATGTTCGCAGTCTTCAAGCACATGTGCGCGAACTTGCCCATCAAGTAGGTCTTCTCGGTGGTCAAGCTCGCGCCCGAGAGCACGGCAAACGCGTCGGCGCCGTGCTCGGTCTGGATGCGCTCGATGGTCTCGGCGACTCGCTGAATCGCGGCTGCGTAGTCGAGTTGCCGGAAGCCCCCCGGCGCGGCTGAATCCCGCTGGTAGGCGTGCAACAGTCGATCGGGGTGCTGCTGCTGGAGGTAACGCTTGACGCCCTTGGGACACAGCATGCCACGGTTGAACGGAAACTCGTACCAAGGCTCGATGCCGACGACCGTGTTGTCCTTGACCTTGAGCTGAACTCCACATTGCTGACCGCAAAAGCAGCAATGCGTCTTGACTACCTTGTCGGGCGCCACTCCCGTGTCGATTCGAACGTGATTGGCGTACGCACGAAATGGCCCGAACTCGCGGATCACCTCGAGATCGAGGCTCGGTTCGCTCGAGCTTTCGTGAGACTGGGTCATGGGTGAAAATTCTCCGAGTCTTCAGCGCCCAAAGGCCCTTCGCCGAGTCCGCGATTGACGTGCACGGGCATGGGTAAAGGCTGCCCGGCGTGCGCGAGCGGCGCGCCGCCTCGGCGGTTCTGCCAGAGCAGCCCCTGCGCCGTGGCGAATGCTGCGCGGCGGCAGGGAGGGCAGACCCACTGATAATGCTCGGCAGGGTCCTGAGCGAGCTCGTAGCGATAACCCAGCTGCCGTTCTACCTCGATCAGATCCAGCACGTGCATCCGAGAGCTGAACGCATGCCCACAGCGGCGACAGTGTGCCGGCTCTTCGACACGACCACGGTCCTTGTAGAACCCCACGCCGAGCTGCGCCGGGCGCTGGAAGATGTGGAAGAACTTGCCGAACGGCAACCAGATGAACGTCGCGATCACCGTCACCGCATGCACGATCGAAATGAAGGTATAGCCGAAGCCCTTCATCCACGTGTAGCTCGCTGTAAGCATCAGGCCGGTGACGCTCACCGTGAACAACAGGATGAGCGGCATGAAATCCTCGGCGAAACGCTGCACGGCCACCGCACCTTCTTCGCGCATCCTGCGGCGCATCGCCAACATTACCCCCGCGATCACCAGCAGCGACGCCCACACCAACCCGTGAAACAAGAAGAAACCCACCGCGGAAGCATGCGGGAAGCGAAACGCAGGAAAGCCGAAGACGACGGCCTCGTACAACGCAAGGTCGCCCGCTACCGGGCTGAAGTGCAGCCAGCCGAACACGAGCGGAAACGTGATCGCCACCGCGAGCAGGCACCCCCACATGATGAGCAGGTGTGTCCACCCGCGGAGCCGATCGCGGCGGACGATGAAGCGATTCGCGAGCACGTCCTTGGCCACGCGCCAGAGCCAGAAGCGGGCGTTCTGCACTCGAGCGCCGCGCCGCCAGAATGCCTGCCAGCCGCGGCGCCAGTACAGAGCCGTCGGCGGTCGCGAGAGCCACATGCTGTACCGATAGGTCAAACCGAACGTCGCGAAGAGGATCGCGAACGTGTACGCGACCAGCGCGGCGTCGAAGTGCGAGAGGTTGCGTGACCCTACTAGGATCAAGCCACCGAGTCCGCCGGCCGCCACCAGCCCTCGGACCGTCGATCGTCTCACTTCTGGGCTCACGGTTCGCGCCATCTCGACCGGCTCATCGAGCTCCACCTCGAAGCCAGCCGCATGATACCTTCATCAAGCGCGATGAACAGCGGATTCTGCCGAGCTCATTTGCGCTTCGTGAACTTCGGTTGCGCCAGCCGGCCCTCAGCAGGAACCGCTGCCGTCGCCTGCGCGGATTTCGTGAGGGAAGCTCGGAGCACCAGGAGAAGGCCGGCAGGAAGGTCGCCATCCAGTCGTGCGCCTCAGGCGCCCAACGCCCGCGGGAACAGCACGTTGTTTTCGAGGTGAATGTGCTCCATCAACTCCGATTCCAGCTTGGCGAGCCCGGAATACAGCGCACGCCACGTGGCGCAGGCCTCGGGGGGAGGCTGAAAGTCGCTGGCGCGCTCGCGCACGAGCTGCAAGGTCGCCCCGTGGTCATCGTGCTCCTGCATCATCATTCGAATCGGCATCTGCAGCCGCGTTCCAGCACCGGACTGAATCGCGGGGAACAACACCTGCTCTTCCTTGTCCATGTGCTCCTGGAGCTCGAGTTCGAGCTGTTCCAGAAGCGCAGCGAGTCCGAGCGGACAGCTCGCCTTCTTTCCATGCACTCGTTCGACCTTTCTCGCCGCCTCGCCCAGCACGCGTAGATCTCGACGCAGCGGCTGGTGGTAGTGGATCAGGATGAACTCGATGAGATCGAGCAGCGGCCGCGTATCCCAACGCACGGGGTCTCTCGTCGCGCTCTCGGCGACGATCTCACCGATCACCGAGTACGGGTCGAGACCGGCCTCGCGGCAAGCGTCGCCGAGCTCTTGCCGGCCGCCGCAGCAGAAATCGAGGCGGTGACGGAGGAAGACTTGGGTGGCAGCGGGATGGGTGGCCGCCACTTGTCCGAGCGTTTCATTGGGTTGAATCATGGTTGGTAGCTCCTGAAGGGCTCCCTAAGCACGCAGCGTGCCTGGTTAGTTTATTCTTTAGTTTCGGATAAATAGGCTCCAGGTTATGATTTTGTAACGCAGGATTCGTCATTATTTTCATAACTGTGTCATGGTTTCGACAACGTGGTCCGAACCGATCCACTCCTTGCGATTGCTGTCAACCTCACCGCCTCGCTAGCGTTCAAGGACCGCTTGGAGCGTTTGCTCGCAGCCGTCCGCGAAGCCATCCCTTGTGACGCCGCCGCCGTGTTGGAGCTCGTGGGGCAAGAGCTCGTGCCGCTCGCCACGTACGGACTGGCCCCTGAAGTTCTGGGTCGGCGTTTCCCACGGGGCGAGCATCCGCGGCTGGACGTGGTCGTCGCTCGCGCAGCGCCCGTTCGGTTTCCAGCCGACAGTGACCTCGCCGATCCGTACGATGGACTTTTGTTAGTGAACCCAGACGCGACCCGCGACGTGCACGCTTGCCTCGGCTGTCCGCTGGTAGAAGGAGGCGCGGTCATCGGGGTGCTCACCGCGGATGCGCTCGCGCCCGGCGCCTTCGACGATCTCGACGACCAGTTTCTGGAGATGCTCGGTGCGCTCGCCGGAGCCACGCTCGTCGCCGCGCGCCGCATCGACGCCCTCGAGGCGGCTTCTCGTCACCAGCGACAGGTGGCGCAGGTGCTGCAACGTGACGCTGCGCTGCGCGAGGGAGGCGATCAACTCATCGGAACGAGCCCGCTCATGCAGCGCTTGCGTGGCGAGATCGAGCTGGTGGCCCCCTCGGACTTCGCCGTGTTGATCGGCGGCGAAACCGGAGTCGGCAAAGAGCTCGTCGCACGCGCCGTCCACCAGCAATCACCACGACGGGACGAGCCCCTCATCTATGTCAACTGTGCCGCCCTGCCCGAGACGATCGCCGAAAGCGAACTCTTCGGCCACCTGCGTGGCGCCTTCACGGGCGCCCAGCACGACCGGGCCGGTAAGTTCGAGGTCGCGGACAAAGGCACCCTGTTTCTCGACGAAGTCAGTGAGCTGCCGCTCGTGATGCAACCCAAACTGCTGCGCGCCCTGCAACAGGGCGAGATCCAACGGGTCGGTTCCGACCGCTTGCTGCGGGTGAACGTGCGCGTCGTGGCGGCGACGAACCGAGACCTGGTTCGAGAAGTCGCAGAAGGTCGGTTCCGCGCCGATCTGTTCCATCGACTGAACATGTACCCGATTCGGGTGCCACCGCTGCGCGAGCGCCGCTCCGACATCCCGCTCCTGGCAGGGTATTTCTTGGATCTGCACCGGCGTCGCTTGGGTCTGGGTCCAGTCCGCCTCACCGAGCCGGCGCGCCATGCACTCGCGGTGGCCGACTGGCCCGGCAACGTACGGGAGCTGGATCACGTGCTCGGGCGCGCCGTGCTTCGCGCGAGCGCAGTCACCGAGCGCGGCGCCCCCATCTTGATCGGCCCGGAGCACCTGCAACTCGACGCCCCCGGCCTCACGACTCCCCAGTCGACCGAGGCCGCCTCCGTAGAGCCGGCCGCCGAAGGCTCCTTGACCCTGCCCATCGCTGGAAAAACGCTGAAGCAGGCGGTCGAGACCGCAAAGCGAGCAGTGATCGCGCACGCAGTCGCGGTCAACGGCGGCAACTGGGCGGCCGCCGCGCGATCGCTCGGGATGGCACGCAGCAACCTGCATCACATGGCTCAACGCCTCGGCCTGCGTCGCTGACTCCCACGACTGCTCGAGCAGGGTGACGAGATCCCCGCGCCAAGCTTGCGTCGTGCGAGCACGAGTTTCGCGGCTTTTGCGCAGGTGGCGGTCGAGATCACTCGCCAGTCGCGGGGCACCGCGTTGGAACAGCTCCTGCAAGAGCGCCGCACCATGCGACGGTCTATCTCGGAGCCAGCTGTAGCAACTCTTCTGGTCGTGGAGTCGGGCGCCATGCCCCCGCTTCGCGCCACCGGGTATCCAGGCACACTCGACACGGCGATCATCGTCCAGCAGCCCGGCGAGTCCGAAGCCTCTCTGCACGCCCGGATCCGCCGAGCGGCATGGCTGTTCGGGCGGGCCGGCATACCCATCGCAAACGTAGCCTTGGTCCTCAACCGGCACAGCAGCCACGGAGGGCGACACAGCACCGCGCTCGCCCTACTCGAACTGCTCCCGCCCGACGACGCCCAGTTGCGGCTGATCGCCGATGGCGGCTGCCGTGCTCTGCGTCACGAGCTGTGGGACCTCGCGGGTACACTCATCGAGCGCGACGGCGTCAAACACCCGATCGCGATCGACTTCGACGCCAGTCACTTGGCAGAGCTGATGACCGCGGACGCTTCGAGAACCGCGGTGCAGTCGCGAGACCGCCGCGAGGCGCGAGACATCCAGGCGTATTCGTCATGAACGCCCTTTCATGAAGCTTCTGTGAGTTCAAGGTTGCCGTGCGACCAGCCGGCGAACGGCAGCCCCCAAACGCTCCCGGAGCTTGGCCTGTGCCCCGTGCTGCAAACCTTCGCGTGCCCAGGGGTACATCCGCCTCTCCTCGCGTTCTGCGTGCTTCTTCAGCACGCGCGTGAACCGCTCGACGGCTTCGGCGTTCGTACAATGCAGATCCACGCCAATCCCAAGTTCACTCAGCGCGCTGCGAATGGCAGCGTGCTCGCGGGCGACCGCGGCCGCCTCTACTGGTTCGCGCTTGGCGAACTCCGGGAGTATCAGCTGCTCTTCCGCCGCCATGTGAGCCTCGAGACTGCTGTCGCATGCGTTCCACAGCGCCTCGCACCGCTCCCGGTCCCCCGCTCTGAACGCGATGACGAGCGCGGCGAATAGCTTCTCTAGGCGAGCGTGGTCGTTGATCAGCAGCGTTCCAACGTCGCTGCTAGCTCGAGCTTGCATGTGCTTCATGAGCTGTCTTGGAGCACGACGCGTGCCAGCTCGTGACACTGCGAGGTTCATTAGGATCCCTTCTGGGACGCGGTTCTGGCGACGCAGGGATTGCACACACGCCGCGTTGCACGCATTTCCTGCCCGGCCGTGTCCCGCACCAGCGATCGACCCCACCTCAGCTGGTCTTCGATCGCTCCGACAAACTCGTGACCT
>JAICQQ010000014.1 GCA_025937785.1 Polyangiaceae bacterium | reverse complement strand
TTCCGTGCCCTCGCATTCACCATCCGTGGCCGACAGACCGCTTCGCTCTCCGTTGACCCAAGGTGGGAGCCCGGTACGGGAAAACCGTACGCCGGGTTCTGTCCGGGGGGCGGCCCGAAAGGGCCGTCCCTACCGGGACGCACCCGGGTAGCGGGTAGCGGGTAGCGCTCGGGCTCGGGTAGCAGGCTCGGGGCTCGGGTAGCCGGCTCAGGCTCGGGTAGCGGGTAGCCGGGCACGGGCACGGGGCACCGGCACGGGCACGGCACGGGCACGGGGCACCGGCACGGGCACGGCACGGGCGCGGGGGGCACGGGCACGGGCACGGGCATCTATGGTGCAGCCCCGTTGTCTCGACGCCGACGTTCCTAGCGGTACCGGTCCCGCGGCTACGGGCGCGGCCAGGGCTGGACCCGAGCACTCCGAGCCGGCTCGTTCAAACCGACCGGGTGCAGCGATGCATCGCATTCTTCAACAGCCGCCCGCATGGAGTCTCGCAGCACGTTCCAGTCGCGGGTTCGGGGGTTCGGGTGGATGGGTCGCAGACATACCCATGAGTACCATGAACTTTTCGGGTGCGCGTCGGGCCGAGGCGCACCTGAGCGCGACTTTTGTCGATTGCGGGCTCTGGTGGGTCGCGTGGCGCAGTTTCGAGAGAAACCGGGCAAAAGCCTCGTCGCGGTGCGTACGGAGGCGTCAGCGCGTCACTCGCGAGCACGAAGATCTCGAGATATTTCTCACTGAAGACTCATTGTCTCTACCCCGTAACACCCACCTCATCGAGCGCCATACCCGATACCGCATGCGTCCGGGCAGCTACGACCCCTGGCCCAGAATCTTCGTAAGCGCCGCGCCCGCTCCTTGACGCACGCTCAGTGGTGAGTATACTAAATCACTCATTCAAGTTCGCGATATGGGCTGGCCGATGTGCGCCAGAAGGAGGATCGTGCGCCAGAAGGAGGATCGTGCGCCAGAAGGAGGATCGTGCGCCAGAAGGAGGATCGTGCGCCAGAAGGAGGATCGTGCGCCAGAAGGAGGATCGTGCGCCAGAAGGAGGATCCGCCGCATCCGTGCGGTGGCACGCGGTACGGACCGCATGGTTCTCGTAGCAGTACCGTACGGTAAGTACGGGCCGCGTGGCTAGTCAGAGCTGTGCGGTGAGTACGGGCCACGCGGCTCGTCAGAGCTAGCGGCGAGTAGGGGGCCGCGTGGTTCTCGCTCCTGCGGGATCCCGCGAGTTGCTGCGAGTTTGGAGCCTGAAAAGCAGAGGCCCGCCGTGTTTCCACGACGGGCCCGTGCTAGCTGCAGGCCGGCTCAGCGATCGGGTCGGTGAACGACGCGAATCGCGCTCAGGACCGGCCGCCTGTCGGTGCTTGCGGCCAGGCGGACATCGAGTTGTCCGTCCGTCACCTCCACGAAGAACCGATTGTCGTCCGCCTTGTAGCGGCCCACCTCGTACACGATGTCGTGTGCGGGCAAGAGGATGACATCCTCTGCGATCACGTCGAACAAGCGGTCGCCACGAGGCACGCCGGCGTGCTCGGCGAAACGCAGATCGATTTGGTAGACGCCGCTGGGAACGTCGTCGAAGCGGTACGCGTATACGTCTTCGCGCAATGTTTGGTACAAGATCGGGTCCTGCGTGTTGCCAATCCCGTGTGTGGTCGTCTCGACGGAACCTCCCTCGACGTATCCGTACGACCCTTTCTGGTGTTTCCGGTCGGCTTCCCACACGTCGTCGTTGCGATCGACGTATTCAGGCCCACCGCTGTTGATGGCGTGCAGATAGCCGGACACCACCAAGCTGACCGGCACCCGCAACACGGGCTGCCGGCCCGAGTTGGTCACCACGAAGATCGAGCCGAGGTAGAACCCCGGTTCGAGGCCCGTCGTATCCACGGTGACCTCGAGCGTGCGCTTCTTGTTGATGTTGAGCCCACCGCTGGAGGGTTCGACGGTCAGCCAGGGAATGTCACCGAAGGACGGCACACCGCTGTCAATCAGGTACACTTCGCTCGGATATTGCGCCACGGCCCACAGGTTGCCTTCACCGTCGAGGTCGAGACCTGCGCCCTGGAACTGGCCGCCTTGCGGTGGCTCGAGCGCGGCCAGCACGGTGCAGTCGTAGGGGTTCAACTCGTAAATGGTGTCATCTGGGCTGTTGGTGGCCATCCACAGCACATCCATCGCAGAGTTGTAGGCCAGACCGGAAATGGCCGGATCCGAGGGCTGGCACTGAGAGAGCACCGAACCCGCGTCGTCGCCGTAGCTCGCACCTGCGACGTGGTAGATGATGCCTTCGTTCCATCCGCCGACGAAGAACGTGTCGTCGTTCGGGTTGTACGCCAGGCCGCGCTGCGAGATGTTGACCCACGGAGCACCGCTGATGGTCTCCACGACGTCGCCCGTCGCTTGATCCCAGCAGTGGATGGCGTTGTCGCCCCCGACAGCGAGCTGGCACATCAGGTTACGAGCTTCGTCGAAGGCCATGTCCGCCGGCCAGTCCGCGGCCCAGGGGGTCGAGTGCCCGAGGCCGGTGGGGTCGCCCGCGTCCGTGAACTCGACGTTCTGACGCCCGTAAGCATCGGAGAGCCAGAGGTTCTGAGCTTGGCCGATGCCCCACGCGAGGCCCAGGCCTTCCGGTGTGAACGAACGAATGATGTCTCCCGCCGCCTGCGGCTCGATCGCAGAGCCTGGCCTGGCGCCGGAGTACAGATCCTCTGCTGTGAACGCATACGATTCCACGGCGTTGGCCCTGCCCGGGGTCGGTTGGGCGATGCGGTTCACCGTCTGAAGCCTACCGCCGGCCTCACGGACTTCGAAATCCATCCGTGCCGAGCCGGCGTTGCTGAGCGTTAGAGTCCGCGTTCGCATCTCGCCTTGCGCGAGGACGAGCTCGATGGTCGACGGAGTCAGGACTCCCTTGGGTGTCAGCAGCGAGAAGTCCGAAATGGCCGTTGTGTCTTCAACCACCGTTACTTCTGCGGTAGCGGAGACGTAGTTGGTCTTCGAGACGTCTAGCGTGTAGTCGCCCTGGCTGAGCTGCAGGCGGTAGACGCCGTTGCCGTTCGTCCTGGTGGACCGCGCGGCGCCCTCGTCGTTGCTGGCCGTGACGGTAACGCCGGCCACGGGCAGGCCGTCGTTCGCGTCCGTGATGACGCCCTGGACGAAGCCCGAGAATGGCACCTCGTAGAGAACTGCTGTTTCCGAGCTGACGGAAGCGCGATTGTACGAGTATTGCAGGGCGTCGTCGCCGGCGGCGTTCTCGATGCCTATGGTTGCCGAGGCGCCTTGCGAGCTGTTGCCGTCTGCTGTTGCATACTGCATGACGATCTCGCCGGTTTCATTCAACACGATCTCGAAGGATGCGTTGTCGCCGCTATCGTAATAGAAGCCGAAGTCGCGCCATTCGACTACGAATCGACGATTGGGTGCGGTTCCGACGGTCGCGGTCAACACGCTGCCGCCCCCGGACAGATCATCCCACAGGCCATATAAAGCGCCGTTCGGCGAGTATGAGTCCGGAATGATTGTGTTGAACGAACTGGGGAAGTTCGAGTCGAAGGCCATGTAACCGTTCGTGGTCACCCACAGCGACTCGTACGTCTCACCGTAGAGCGTGAAGGGGAACGGCAGCTCCACCAGCGTCTGGTCATCGTAGTAGTAGTAGAAATCGAGTGGCGTGTCGCCCTCGATGTAGTCGAACGCCACCTCGTGACATTGGTAGCCGTAAGCATCGGTCTTGAATTCGGCTGTCAGCGAGAGCGACTGGTCGGCGTCGCTCACGACGACCGGTACCTCGATGTCGACGTGGCAGCCTCCCGAGCTTACGCGCAGGGTGTACTCACCCACGGGCACCGAGGGAAATTGGAAGAATCCGCTGTCGTCGGTGGTGAGCGTCGGAAGCGGAGTGTCGAGCACGCTCACGAGGGCGCCGCCGATGGCCGCGCCTTCCGTGTCGCTCAACGTCCCTTCCAGCGCGAACGAAGGCGCGCTTTCGAGCGAGAACGTGAGCTCGATGGTGGCACCTTCCTCGACGGTGATGCTCTCGGTTGCAGGGAGGTAACCGAAGCTGGAGGCGCTGACCTGGTACTCCCCGACGGGCAACCGAATCGAGAACGCGCCAGCGTCGTCGCTCGAGGTGGCTCGGTCGAAGGGGCCGCTGGCGAGGATGGAAGCCCCCACGATAGCGTTGCCTTCGCTGTCGATCACGCTACCAACCAGCGTGCCCGTGGGCCCGATCGGTGCTTCGTCGAGCGCCGCGTAGACGTCGAGCTTTCCTTCGCCGAAGGTGTTGTTGTTCTCCGGTTCGCCCCCGCACTGGAGATCGTCGTGATCGACGGCGGTGGAGTCGAGCAAGGCGCGCGTGTTCTCCACATCGCCTTCCAACGCGACCGCAGCCGACCACAAGAGGGCGACGGAACCGGCGACGTGCGGCGACGCCATCGAAGTGCCGTTGAAGAAGTCGTAGCCGCCGGGCACGGAGCTGCGCACATCGACGCCGGGAGCCCCGATGTTGGGTTTGGTGAAGCCCAAGAAAGAAGGGCCTTTGCTCGAGAACGCGGCGATCTCTTCGTTGATGTCGTAGGCGCCGGCGGCGTAAGACTCCGGATAGTCGCCCGGTGAGTTGCTGGTGCTGCAGCCGTAGTAGCCGTCATTGCCGATCGCAAACGCCGGGAAAATGCCCGCGGCCACCCAGGCCTGGACCACGCTGCGGTAGAACTCGTCCCCGGCGCCCCCGCTCCAGGAGTTGTTCACGATATGCGGCCGCAAATCGGGGCGTGGATTTTCGCCGTTCAGGTCCGTCGGCGCCAAGATCCATTCACCCGCGGCGATCAGCGCTTCGGTCGAGCAGAAGAAGTCTTCGCAGCCCTTGGCGGCGATCCATTTGGCGCCCGGCGCCACACCGATTTGATTATCGCCGCCGTCGTCGCCGACCATGGTGCCCATGGTGTGCGTGCCATGTCCGTTGTTGTCACACGGCTCGGTCGAGGGGAAAGCGCACACGCTGGAGGGATCGTTCCAGCTGTAGTTATGGTCGAAGCTTCCATCGCCCACCGAGCCGCGGTACTGGTTCACCAGCGCGGGATGGTCGAACTGGACACCGGTGTCGATGTTCGCGACCACGATGCCCTCGCCGCGTGTTCCGAAGGCGTCCCAAGCTTCCGAGGCGCGGATATTGTCGATGTTCCACTCGACGCTGTTGACGCTGGCCTGCCCGTTGCCCGGGGTAGGTTGCGGGATTTCGTAACGCTGATCGTCCAAGACGCGCGCCACGTCCGAGCGCTGCTCGAGCTCGGCGATCGTGGCCTCGTCGGCTTCGACACGGACCGCGTTCACGATCCAATGGGCCTTGTATTTGACACCCTTCTGCTCCAGGAAGCGTCGGAGTGAAGCCTGTGAGCTTGCCGCAGTGCGGGTGAGCTCGCTGTAGACCGACTGGCCCCGCGCTCTCCAACCCCGCGTCCTGCTGGCCGTCGTCAGGGAGGCGCTCTGCTTGAGCTCTACCCAAACGACGCGCTTGTTCCCTGCGACAGCCGCGGGCATCGGTCGCTGTGCTTGCAGTGCGCCCGGCGCTGAGGTCGGCTCGAAGCGAGTGCCGTCGAGTCCTTGCTGGACGCCGCTCGGCTGTTCTCCAGAGCAGCCGACCAGCCACGATAACCACACCAGTAAGGTGAGGAGCGGCCCGCGCAAGTTCCACGACATGAAGCGGGAGTGCCCCCCATCGTGTGTCGATGTGTTTTCCATGTGATACTCCTGAATGGTTTGCGAACAAAACAGCCCGCTTCCGGCAGTCCTGAAAGACGCCGGTGAGAGCCGTACGCAGCGCACGAAGCCGATGAGCCGCAGATCGGTTCGAGTACGCGCTCGATGCGCACAGCTGCGCCATCGAACCCGTCGAGAAACGAGCCCACTCCTCGTCGCTGCCCCGTCGAACGCGCGTGACAACTCGATTAGCCGCAAGGCCAACCTGTCGCCTCGTTCCGCCGCCTCACCTGCGAGCTACGGCCGAACGGTGATTCAAGCCCCGAGCGATCCGCCGGTGCCGCCGGCGCGATCGCACTCTAGTTCACTTCTCTCGCAATCGCCGCTGCCGGCAGATTCGAAGCCTACCTCCCAAAGCCCCCACGTCCTGCTCGTTCCGCTGGACCGTGGCGTATCATACCGATGGCCCCGGGCCGTTCAAGGCGAAAGTTTCGAGCGCCTCACCGCGCACGGGACGAGACCAGGTTCTCACCGTTGGCTAACTTTCTGGCCGGTGCACACCTTTCGCGTCGGGCCACAGCCATGCGCAACCACGCATGCGCAGGGTCACCGGCCAGATCGAATGGATCCGCGAACCTCGCGCAGGTGTGGTGTCTGCTCGACGCCGTCTGCCGGGCTCGACGCTGAACGGGCAGTCACTTTGCCGCGAGTGTCGACTCAGCGTTAGGTTCAATCGTCGGGTGAGAGGATCGGACGCACAATCGCTGTGGCCGGTATCAACTCGTCCACGACGCCCGACGAGACCGGCCAGGCGCGCCGAAGTTTCGAGGCATCGTGGGACGTGCGGGTGCTCGGTCCGACCCCGACCGCCTCTGCCGAATGTGGCGAAGTCTAAGCCTTCAACAGGTCGAACTCGCCGGGAAGGCTGCGTTCGCCACCGAAGTTCGTCGTGGGGACGCCCACCGCATTCATGAACATGGTGAGCAGCTTGTTGTGCGGTGCCTCGCTCGCAGCCGTCGGATAATCGGTCACGCGCACGTACTCGCCCTGCTCGAAGTAGCCCGCACCGCCCACGATCAGCCAGGGCAGATCCTTGAAATCGTGCGACTTGCCGTCAGAAAGCTCGTTGGCATAAGCGACCACGGTGTTGTCGAGCACAGTGCTCCCATCGCCCTCTTGGTAGGCGTCCAGGCGCGTGAGCAGGTAGTTGAACTGCTTCATGTGCCACACGTCGATGTCGAACAGCATCTGCTCGTAGCCCGCCACGGCCGCACCGCCGTCGTCCAGGGTCGTGCCGTGGCTGAGCTTGTGGTGGTTGTAGGCGTGCTGCATGCCATCCCACGTGAAGATGGGTCCGCCCGCGCCGTTCCCAATCTGGAGGGTGGCGCTGCGCGTGTAGTCGCACGCGAGGCTAAGGGCGATCACGTCGATCTGCAGCCGCGTCATGCGCGCGAACTCCGAGTCGCTGTCGACGTTTGCCGTCTCGAGCGCCACGAGGTCCGCTTCGGTGGCGCTGCCCAGGTTGCAGCCGATGCTCGCCGCGAGGCTGAGCTCCACGTCGCGGATCGAATCGAAGTGAGCCTCGATCTTCTGCTGGTCCGCGCGGCTCAGGTCCGCACTGCGCAGATCATCGAACTCACGGTTCACCAGATCGAGCACGCTCCGCCGGCGCAGCGCCTCGGCATCCGGAATGGCGCTTTCAGCGGCTTCGCTGCCGAGGCCCATGAAGTCTTGATACGCCAGCCACGGGTTGTTCTCGCCGGTGACCGGCTGCTCAGGACCAGTATACGAGATGTGCCCGAGCACGCCGTCTTTCTTGCGACCGACGCGGAGCGTGAGCGCCTGCCGCCCCTCGGGGTTGATGGCGTTGGCGATCGCCTGGTCGACCGAGATGCCCAAGGCGTACTCGTCCGGGGTATCCGCCAGGAACTGCGCCGTCAGCTTGTGGCCCATGCCTTTCGCGTGGTCGTCGCCGGCACCGCCGTCGAGGTCGTAACCGCGCGGCACGGTATGGATCCCACGCGGGATCAGGCAGCGCGACGCGAAGTCAGCGATGGGTTCGAGCGCCGTGCCGCTGAAACTCTCGGGTGTCAGCCCGCCGAACGCGCTGGGAAAGAAGCGGTTCATGTTGACGCCGTTGCAGTTGAAGAAGCACAAGAAGCGCTTGGGCGGCGTCACGTCTTGCGCCAGCGCCCGCCCGGGCACGAGGCTCTCGAGAAATGGAAGCCCTACCGTGGCACCGAGTGCTCCCCGTAAGAACCAGCGCCGGCCGAACGGAGCTCCCTGTCTGTGCCTCTGCATCTCAGTCTCTCTCCGTGGGTGCACGGTGCGTGAACGCTCGGGGCTCGGTGAGATCGACCAAGAGCTGGCGCACCGAGTAGGTGTCGTCCGCCAGGCTTGCTTCGAGCCGGGCTAGGATCTGGTCGTCCGCTATCGCTTCGGCGCGCGCGTAGGCATAGCGCAACCATTGTTTTGCGTAGCAGCTCCGGGCGGCCTCGCTCTGACTGAGCTGCCGGATCAAGTCCACGGCACCCGTGAACTCCAGGCTCCCCTGGCTGAGCTCGACGCTGCCGCTCGTATCGAGCGGGGCTCCGTCGTCGCTGTCTCGCGCCGCGCCCACCGCGTCGAACCCTTCGAAGGCGAAGCCGATGGGGTTTATCAGGGAGTGACACTGCGAGCACGCTGCGGCAGCCGTATGCGCTTCGACCTGGTCGCGAGTGGTCACGATTTCTTCGGTCGTTTCGGGTAGTGTCAGGTCGATACCACCGGGTGGGTCTGGAATCTCTTCGCAGAGAATGCGTCGCAGAACGAAGACACCCCGGTGGATCGGTGACGTGTCTGTCGTGTAGGCGTGTGCGCTCAGAAATCCGAGCTGCGTCAACAGCCCAGCTCGCTCGTTCGCCTCGAATTCGACCAATGAAAACTCGTCGCTGAAGTCTTCCGGGTCGAGCCCGTAGAACGGCGCCGTGCGTTGGTTCACGAAGCTGTGAGGGGTGCTGAGCAGGCTGGCCAACCCCCGCTGTTCGTCGAGCGTGACGTGCAGCACGAAGCGGCGCACCTCCTCGACGTACTCGTCAGCCAGCTCCGGAGAGAAATCGGGGAACAGCTCGCGGTCCTTCTCGAGTTCACGGAAGGCCGCCAGGTCCAGCCATTGCTCGTGGAAGTCGGACACCCGCGGCCGGATCGCATCGCTGCCCGCCAGGCGCTCGGCCTGCGCCCGAATCTGCTCCGGCGTTGTCAGCTCACCCGCGGCTGCCGCCTGAAACAGCTCGCGATCCGGCATGCTCGCGGTGAACATGTAGGACAGGCGGTTTGCGATTTCATAGTCACCTAGTGGAATCCAGCCGTCTGCGTCCTCGTCGGCCGAAAGCTCAGCGCGGTAGAGGAAGTTCGGCGATTGCAGCATCGCCTCGATCACGACGGCAACGCCGTCGGCGAGGGCATCCCCACTCTGAATCAGCGCCGGTCCCTCGTTGAACAGCGCGACGTAGCGGGCGATTTCCGCGTCGCGCAGTGGACGCCGGAACGCGGACAGCCCAAAGCTCGTGACGAACTCGGCGGCGCACTCGACGCTCGCGTCGTCGCAGGGCACCAAGCGCTCGAGCAGTTCATCCGAAGCCACGACCTCGAGCGCGAGGGCTTCGGCAGCGCGCCGGTAGTCGCGTCCAAGCCGCCCGGAGACCCGCAGGCCGTCAGCGTTGTTGTCGAAGCCGGCGAAGCTGGGATCGTCCAGGAACTCGCGGCTCGAGCCGGCGCCCGTCCCCAACAGGTCCGTCACCGTGCGCTCGTATTCCGCGTGCGTCAGCCGCCGCAGCCGCGTGCCATAGGGCACGCCGTTCTCGAACAGACCTGGGTCCGGTCGCGGGGGCTTCGAAGTTTCGGATTGGTCCGGTCCGGACTCGCTGGGTGTTCGCGCTCGGGGCGGAGCGACGTCGCACCCCGCGAGCGGCGCGACCAGCCAGCAAGCCATGGGGACGAGCAGGCAGCGGCGCAGGGCTTGCGATGGGAAAACCGGCACTTTCAATTACATGGCCAGCCCCCCGCCGCAGCTTCGTGCAAAACGGTATTGACATATTCCCATATCGGAATATGTTCTCCCCATGGCTCGCGCGGCGACGACGGACGATGCATTCAACGCAATAGCTGAGGCGGGCAGGCGAGCCTTGCTCGACGCGATGGGCAAGGGCGAACTCACCGTGGGCGAGCTCGTCGACCGGGTCGGGTTCACGCAACCGCAGGTGTCGAAGCACCTGGGCGTGCTGCGCGCGGTGGGGCTCGTGCTGGTGCGCGCGGAGGGGAGGCATCGGCGCTACCGCGTGAACGGGCCTGCGCTGAAGCCGATTCACGACTGGGTGCGCACCTTCGAGGGCACCTGGAATCAACGTCTCGATCGACTCGACGATCTGCTCGCCGAGCTCGAAAGCATGGAGGAAGAGAAATGAAGAAGCAAAATCGCCATGGGTCTGCCAAAGTTACGTTGCCTTCCGATCGCGAGATCGAGATCACGCGCCAGTTCGATGCGTCTGCGGCGCTGATTTACAAGGCCTGGACCACGCCGGAGCTGGTGAAGCGCTGGTGGGGCTTCGACTCGTCAGAGTGGCTGGTTTGTGAGATCGATCTACGAGTCGGCGGGCAATGGCGCTACGTCACGCGAGAGGAAGGTGGGTACGAGGTGGGTTTCCATGGTGAGTACCGCGAACTCGACGCTCCCCGCCGGCTCGTGCAGACGGAGGTGTTCGAAGGGATCCCGGTGACGGAAGACAGCGGAGCGCTCGACACCATCACGTTCGAAGAGCAGGACGGCGTGACGACGATGACCATCAACGTGCTCCACAGCTGCAAGGAGCACCGCGACATGCACATCGCTTCCGGCATGGAAGGTGGCATGCAGATATCGATGAACCGGCTCGAGGATGCGGTGCGCGCCCTCGAGTACGCTGCCTGAGCTGGGTCGCGCTGTGTTCGGCGCCTCGCGGGAGAGCCAAGTTCGCGTTCACGTTAACGAGCGGAGGTGCGAGCCGCCGACGCTCGTGCCGTGGCCGCGTGTAGCCCGAAGGAAGCTGGAGACCGCCAGGACCGTACAACGAGCTCCACGAGGCGCAATACTCGTGGGTCTGCGAGGAGGTTCGTGATGGCGGTAGGGTTCATGGTGTTGGCGTTGGGTGTGTTGGTGGGGCTGGGCGGCGTCACGGGGTGTTCCGGTGGCGACGGTAGTACCCAGGGCTCGGGCGATACCGCTGGCACGGACGGCTCGGGCTCGACGGGCTCGGGAGGTTCGAGTGGCTCGGGTGGCTCGGTTGGGAGTGGCGCGACTGGCGCGAACGACTCGAGTGAGTCGGCGACGACCGGCGCGGCCCGTCGCGAAGTGATGAGCTGCGAGGAGATCGAGACGGAGATCGAAACGACGTCGGCGTCGTTCGACTTCCCCGCCGAAGTCACGCTCGGTTCGTGGGAAGGGGTGCCCGCTGAGCTCAAGGTGCTGCCCACAGGCGCGGAGCTTTGCGGCTTCATCGATTTGCTCAATCAGGGACTAATCGTGTCGGAACTCGGAGGACCGGAGCTCGAGGCATACTACCGGCCCATCTTCGACGACCTCGAGTGCCCGTCGCTCGAGTGCGAGATCCAGACGGAAGGCGACCAAGAGCAGTACGTCTGCTCGTGTTTCGGGGAGGATCACTACGGCACCCTCACGACAGCCCCCCACGCCGCCTACTACCTGCTCTCGTACGAGTGACCCAGCGCGGCGAGCAGTGTATCCAGGGACACTGCGGCGGGTCAGGGGTGGTCCCAGCGATACTCACTGCGGAGGAATAGGCCCACCAGGCCGCCGCCCTCCAAGGGCATGTGGTACTGATTGACGACGCCGACGCCCCAGCTGGAGCTCACGGCGTAGTCGAGGCCGAGCATGCCGCCTACGAGCCAGCCGCTCGTGCCCATGTCCAGGTCTTCGGGTAAGTCCGTGTGCAGCCATCCGAGCTGGACACCGAAGTACGGGATCCACTCGATGACGTCGATCTTGTAGCTGATACCCAGCGCGCCCATGTAGATGCTGCGGCGATCCGTGGTACCAGGGGCGGCTTCGAAGGCGTGACTCGAGGCTGCGAAGTCGAGCTTCACGTCGAACATGTCGTCGAGCCCGTAGGCGCCATACAGGTTGACCGCCGGACCCAGTCCCAGCCGCGACTCCGAAGCGGACACGGCTCCGATGCCGCCCCCCACGTGCCACTGTTCTTCGAAAGCCAGCGCCGTCGGGCTGAAGAGCCACGCGGCGAGGCTCGAGAGAATCGCGGTGGCGTGGAACCTCATGCGCAACATTCCGTGGTTAACATGCATCGTCAGCGAGCCGCTACAACATGCTCACGGGATCGACGTCGATGGCGACGCGCACGTCGCCTCGGGGTTTGGCGCGGGCCAGCCCGAGCAGCACCTTTCGCAGGGCGGCGCGATCGCTGCCGCGCACCATGAAGCGAAAGCGATAGCGGTTTCGCAGGCGTGCCAGCGGCGCGGGCGCCGGCCCCACCACCGAGATCACCGGGGTGGCCAGCGAACGCGCGAGCGCTGCCAGGCGCGTGGCTTCGCGTTCGGCCACTGCAGCGTCGAGCGCATCGAGCTTGATCAGCGCCAAGCGCGCGAAGGGTGGGTACCCGAGCTCGCGTCGTTCTCGCATCTCACGTTCCGTGAAACCCGGGACGTCGTGCTGCGCGGCGAGCGCGACGGCGGGGTGTTCGGGCTGGCGGGTTTGGATCAACACCTCCCCGGGCTTGTCGCCGCGCCCGGCGCGCCCGGCTACCTGCACCAGCAGGTGAAAGCAGCGTTCAGCAGCACGGAAATCGGGCAGCGAGAGCGCGGCGTCGGCGTTCAGTACGCCGACCAGCGTGACCGACGGTAGATCGTGGCCCTTCGTCACCATCTGGGTGCCCACCAAGATGTCGATCTCGCCGCGCCGCATCCGGGCCAGAACACGTTCGCTCTTGGCGCCTGCGGCGACGTCGCGATCGAGGCGTCCGATGCGAGCTTTGGGGAACGCCTTCCCGAGCTGCTCTTCGACCCGTTCGGTGCCCACGCCCTCTTCGGTGAGTCGGTCGCTGCCGCAGCGGGGGCAGGTTTCCGTGCGAGCCCTGGCGTAATCGCAGTAGTGGCACACCAGGCGCTCGCCCCGCGCGCGGTGCAAGGTCATGGCCACCGAGCACTGGGGACATTCGATGAAATTGCCGCAGCCTTCACAGACCAGGCTGGGCGCGAACCCGCGCCGGTTCAGGAACAAGATGGCTTGCTCGCCGGCACCGAGACAGCGTTCGAGCGCGCGGTAGAGCGGCAAGCTCAGGAAGCGGTCCCCCGAGGGGCCGGCTCCCACGCGTTTCAGGTCCACGACCGTGACCCGAGGCAGCACCGCTTTCTGGTTGGCGCGGGCCGGCAACCTCAGGCGCGTCATCTTGCCGCTGCGGACCGCGGCTTCGCTGCTGAGCGAGGGCGTGGCGGAACCGAGCACCGCCACGGCCTCGGCGCGATGCGCCCGCAACAGCGCCATGTCCCGCGCGTTGTAGCGCACGCCTTCTTCCTGCTTGAACGAACCGTCGTGTTCTTCGTCGACACAGATCAGCGCCAGGTCCGTCACGGGAGCGAAGAGCGCGGAGCGCGCGCCGACGGCGACCTTGAAGGCGCCCTTTTGCAATTGCTTCCACATGTGCAGGCGCTCCTTGTTGCCGAGGCCGCTGTGTACGATGGCGATCGCGTCCCCCAGGCGTGCTCGGAATCGCGCCGTGAGCTGCGGTGTGAGCGCGATCTCGGGGACCAGCACGATCGCGCCCTTGCCTTGCTTCAGGCAATGCTCGGCGGCGTGCAGATAAACCTCCGTCTTGCCCGATGCGGTGACCCCATCCAGCAGGAAGGCCCGAGGTGTTCGCTGGTCGAGCGCCTCGGTCAAGGCTGCAACCGCTCGTGCCTGAGCTTCGGTGAGCTCGGGTCGCTGGTCGGGGCTGAACTCGGCGGTCGCGTTAGCGCTCACCTGCTCGCGCCTTTCGATATGACAGAGTCCGAGCTCGGCGAGCTTCTTGATGGTTCTTCGAGCGCCTTTGTGCAGCTTCTCGAGGTCACCGATGGGTACCGCCTCCTTCTCGGAGAGGTGTTGCCAGACTGCGAGCGCAGCGCCCGCCAGTGTCTCCGGCGCGCTCGCGCCCGCGCTTGCGACGGCAACCTGCACGACTCGCCCCACGGCACGCGCCTTGGGAGCGAGCAGCCCCTGCTCGGCCAGGTCTTCGAGGCTGCCGCGCTCGAGGGCGGGCAGCGCGAGCCGCAGTACTTCACCGATCGGAGCCAGGTAGTAACGAGCCAGCTCGAGCAAGAAATCGAGCAGCTCGCTCTTCACGACGGGTTCGGTGTCGATCACGGCGAGCACCGGTTTGAGCTTGGCAGGTTCGACCTCGTCGCCCGCCGTCGGCGAGACGTCGAGCACCACACCGAACAGCTTCCTCTTGCCGAACTCTACTAGGACGCGTGCGCCGCGCACGGGCGCAACCTTGGTCGCTTCAGGAACTGAATACGTGAAGGCTTGCCCGAGCGGGACTGGCACAGCGACGCGAACGAACACGACGGGCTCGCCCAACCTAGCGGGACAACAGCGCGATCACGACCAGCATCACGAGCAACGCTGCTGCCGCGAACCAGGCGACGAGGGGTGGCCGTGAAATGGTGCTGTGAAAGCCGAGGGCGGGGCTCGCGCGTTCGCCCAGCTCGCGCGGGACAGCGCGCGCGGCGTCGATGGCTGGCTGCGACGCGGCAGCGCCCATGCTCGGTGCAGGGGGCATCGGCGCGGCAGCAGCGGCCATCGCCGCAGTAACGGCCATCGCTGGAGCAGGGGGCATCGCTGGAGCAGGGGGCATCGCTGGAGCAGGGGGCATCGCTGGAGCAGGGGGCATCGCTGGAGCAGGGGTAGCTGCCACGGGCGGCGGCGCCCCAGACACGGTCAGCTTCACGAGCGGCCCCGCCGCAATGGCTTTGGCTGCAACCTCGCGGGCGCGGCGGCGAGCCAGAATCTCATCGGCGAAATGCTCCGTCAGCCACTGGCCGAACTTCAGCGGGCTCGCGAACAGGGAACTTTCTCGCACGTACGCCTCGAGCTCCGCGCGCATCTCCGCCGCGCTCGGGAAGCGTTGGTCGCGGTCTTTCGCGAGTGCGCGCATGACGATGGCGTGCAGTTCTTCTTCCAGCGGGTAGCCGCGGTGACGCAGCGCAGGGATCACCGCCGCGGCCGCCATCTCGAGCGTGGGCGCCTGGCGGTCTTCGCCGCGGTAGAGGCGGCGACCGTTCAACAGTTCCCACAAAATGACTCCGGCCGAAAAAATATCCGAACGTTCGTCGATCGGAGCACCCACGGCCGCCTCCGGGCTCATGTAGCCGGCTTTGCCCTGCACGCCTGCTTCCGGCAGGAACGCCTCCGCTCCGAATGCCAGGGCGATGCCGAAGTCGCAAAGCTTGACGTCCCCTTCGAAGCTGATGAGGACGTTAGAGGGTGACACGTCCCGGTGTACGATGCCCAACGCTTCGCCCGAGTCGTCCTGCTTCTTGTGCGCGTAGTCGAGGCCTCGCAGCATTTCGACGGCGATGAGCAGCGCATACTGGACGGGCAGCGGCAATTGCTTCTTGGAGCAAGCGCGGAGTAAGTCGCGCAGGTCGAAGCCCTCGACGTACTCCATGGCGATGTAGAGCACGTCGTCCTCGCGACCCAGATCGACGACTTGCGCGATGTTCCGGTGAGAAAGGCGGGCTGCGAGCTTGGCTTCTTGAGTCAAGAGGCGGCAGAACTCGTCGCTGTCCGCAAGCATGGGCAGCACCTGCTTCACCACCACCAGTCGCTCGCCCCCCAGGTCGGTCTTTCTGTGCCCGAGGTACAGCCGTGCCATCCCACCTTCACCGATCTTGTCGAACAAGTGGTAGGGGCCGAAGCGTCGGGGCAGCGGATCCTCTGACATCAGCAAGGCGTTTACTAGCCTGCCTGGCCGGCTTTGGCACCAGAATTCTCGGTTCGGCGCCAGCCTTGGACTTTCCGCTCGCTTCTGACGAGCGCCTTGTTATCACGCGCTGGTGTCCGCGGGTTTCATGCTGATCGTCTGCTGCGTGCTCTTGCTCGGTGCGCTCGCCGTTTTCTCTCGTGCGAACGAGCTGTTCCGCGGTCGCTTCGACCGCGGTGTGTTTCGCCTCGAGCGCGGCCGCTGCCCGGCGGCGCTCGTGCACGCGCTCGGCGACGTCGCCCGCCTCGAACGATTGGACGGCGTGACGCTCAGCGTGCGGTCTGCAGACGGCGCGCCTCGGGTCACGGCGTCGGGCAATATCGACGATGGACAATTGCAACAGCTGCGTAACGTCGTCGGACGCTTCGAAGTCGCGCAGATCCGTCGCGGCGGCAAACGCGCCTAGCCGGCACGCCCTGGCTGGCACCCTCGGGGCGGCTGCGGGTGGCGCGCCCTTTACCCGTCAGCAACTTCCGGTCAGGACACGACCAAAACCGCCAGGGACGCCTAGTGCGCCAAGATCACGCCAAGGAATACATTTTTTCTGCCGGTTGCCGATCGGAGCGTTTTGGCCTCGCGAATCGCTCGACCATGCAGAGCAAGCACGTCACTCGTCAAGGACACTCCGGAAGAGCGAGTAACGGTTGACTCAATGAGACAGGGAAGAAAACAATCTTCGCGAACCTGGCGCTCTTGGTGTCGATTCAGCGTAATAGCGCACTCGCAGTCGACCGCTCGACGTTAGCTGTCGATGAGCGATTGAAAAAATAAAAATGGCGAACTTGGCGCTCTTGGCGGCTTAGCGGTTGTGAAGAGTTTGCAGGGCGGATCGTGCTTTCTGCAAGGAAGGGTCAGTTGGTTTCGAAGCTGTAAACGAAGGCGTCGGTCTCAGCGCTCGTCTTCGTACCCAGGTAAGCGGTCAGCACGTACATCGTGGAGCCCACGACGTGCATGCGCCCGAGCTGCTGGTTGCCGTCGGGGCACGTCGTCTTGTACTGAATCGACGTGTGATCGGGCTTCTCTACGATGGCGTGGAGCTTGAGCTTGGGCGCGCACGCACCAAAGATCTTGTTGCCGGCGAGCAAGAACGTGCGGTTGTTGAGCTTACCCTCGGGGGCTGGGTGCAGCGCCACTTCGTAGACGACGCCATCGGGTGCTTTCACGCTCCACTTGCCCTGACCCGCAGGTTTCATGCCCGCGGGCACGACGACCGAAAAGTCGTCGCCCTTGTAGCGTTCCCAGCCCGCCGGCATTCCGGAGGCCGTGGCAGATTCGGGAGGTTTTCCGGTTTCGGCGCAGGTGTTGATGGCTTTGAACTGCTTGGCGCAGCTATCGGGCACCACGTTGGCGCAAAACAGGAAGTCCTTGTCGGCGCGCGCACACTCGAGCGCGCCGCGCACGACGCCGTCACATGCGGCCGGGTGGGCATCGTAGTTGTCGCAGGTCGAGCGGCACCCCTTGAGCTGCATCGCCGTGCATTTCGGCGCCACGGCGTCGCACATCTTGTTGCACAACTGTGAGAGCGGCTCTGCCGGTGGCTGCGCCTCCGCGGGGGCCTCGTCGGCGGGCGGGTCGTCCTCGCCTGCGGGACTTGCTGCGCTCGTGCTTTCCGGCTCCGTGCTGGCGTCGTCGGACTCGGAGTCGCCGGACGCCGGCTCCTCCGCGGGGCTCGGGCTATCGGCAGGCGGCGTCGCGCACGCCGCAGCGAAGGCCGCAATAACGACGGACAGGGCAAGGTTGGGTTTCGACCACGGTTGCGACATAGGCGCAGTCTAGCCCGGTTTTCCCAGGCCCAGGGGTGCGAAAAGATGCCTCGGCGTGAGGTCAGGGTGAGGTCTCGCGCGGAGCGTCTCGCCGAAAAGAGGCGTTCAGCCCGTGCGACGAAGGGTGTACCCTCCGCGCTCGATGTCGCCGCTCGCGACCTACTTGATGGAGACCGCTGTGACCCTCGTCGCGATCGTGGCGCTGGCGGTGCTGGTGCTCTACGGCGCGCGACGCTTGGGCGTAGGGCGTCCCGCCGGTCCGCTGCGGCTCGTCGGGCGGCTGCCTTTGGATGGCCGGCGCGCCATCTATCTCGTGCGTGTCGAGAAGCGAGTGCTCGTCCTCGGCGCGAGTGAGGCGGGCTTGCATAAGCTCGGAGAGCTGGAGGGGGAGCACTCCGAACTCGACGCCCCCGAGAGCCCCGCATTTCGTGAAGTGCTCGCGCGCGTGATGGGCAAACGCAAGCCAAGTGGAGACGAGGATGCAGCCTAGCGTGCCCGCGGTTTCGGCTCAGGAGCTCGGCGGTGCGGGGCTATCGCAGCCGATCGTGCTGGTGCTGCTCCTGGCTCTCGCGGCGTTGGCGCCCTTCCTCTTCATGTCGCTGACGGCCTTCGTGAAGATATCGACGGTGCTCCAGATCACGCGCGGAGCGCTCGGCGCCCAGAACATTCCGAGCAATACCGTGATCCTGGCGCTGGCCGCTGCGCTGACCGTGCTGACGATGGCGCCAGTGGGGTCGCGGATCATGGACCGCGCCCAGCCGCTGTTCGACGCCGACGGCCCTCAGGCTACCAGCGACTTCGTCGCCAAGATGATCCAGGCGACGCGCGAGCCGATGCGCGCCTTCCTGAAGGGAAACGCATCCGAGCGGGAACGCGCGCGCTTCTTCGAGTTGGCCCGCGGCAGCTACCCGCCCGGCGAGGCTGATGCTGTTGGTCGGGACGACCTCACCGTGGTGATCCCGGCGTTCGTGGTGACGGAGCTCATCGAATCCTTCGCCCTCGGCTTTGCCATCTATTTGCCATTTTTGGTGATCGACTTGGTGGTGGCCAACGTCCTGCTTTCATTGGGCATGCAAATGATGAGTCCCACTCAAATCGCGCTGCCCTTCAAGCTTCTGTTGTTCGTCGCCGTCGACGGTTGGGGGCTGCTCTCGCAGGCTTTGATCTCGGGCTACGTACGTGGGTGAACGCGGTCCCGCCAAAGCTCGGTCTTCTGGCCGACCCGGCGGCCGCGTCGAGTCCTGGGAATAATGCGGCTCGCGGCGGGTTTTGTGCGGCGTTCGGGGCGCTCTCGAACAAACGCCCCACGCAGTGACCATGAGATTGACACCAAAGGTTCCGCCGCTAGGATGCCGCCGCTCGGCGCAGCGCGGGGTTCGCAGTGCGCGGGTTCCAGGTGCCGAGCACGGTGTGGTCGGCCGCAATGCGGTTCGAAGGCGCAATGCGGTTCGAAGAAACCTTTTCACTACGGAGGTCGGATGTCCACCGACGTCATGATCGAGGCCAGCGGGCTGTCCAAAAAGTTCGGACGAGTTCGCGCTCTCGATAAAATCAGCTTCAAAGTCAAAAAGGGTGAGGTCGTCGGATTTCTCGGGCCCAACGGTGCCGGCAAGTCCACCACGATGCGCATCCTGACCTGCTTCATCTCGCCCACGGTGGGCTCTGCGAAGGTGCACGGCTACGACGTCTTCGATGATCCGCTGGACGTGAGGAAGTCGATCGGATACTTGCCGCAGCGCGCCCCGCTTTACACCGACATGAGCGTCGAAGAGTACCTGCGTTTCACCGCGCAGGTTCGGCACCTCGACGAAGCTCGCTACAAGAAACAGCTGGGGAAGGTGATCGAGATTTGTGGTCTGGCGCAGGTGTTGACCAAGGACATCGGGACGCTGTCGCATGGCTATCGGCAGCGCGTGGGCCTCGGTCAGGCGCTGATCCACGATCCACCGATTCTCATTCTGGACGAGCCGACGGCCGATCTGGACCCGAACGAGAAAGCGGAGGTCATCCGCTACATCAAAGAGATCGGGAAAGATCGCACGGTGCTGCTCTCGACGCACAATCTGGCCGAGGTCGAAGAAGCGTGTGCGCGAGCGATCATCGTGAGCAAGGGGCGGATCGTCGCCGATGGACCGCTCGACGAGATCCGGGCGAAGACCGGCAGCGTTCGCTACATCGTGACCATCGACGAACGTCACGCGGAGGCGGGCCAGAAGCCCCCCACGGCGACCGCCGTTCAGGAGGCTTTTCAGCGCATCGACGGTGCCAAGACGGTGCGCGAGCTGCCGACGGACGAGAACGCGCACAAGTTCGAGCTCTCGAGCGCCGAGGACGCCGACTTGAGGGCGGAGATCTTCCGGCTGGTCGTGTCGAACAGCTGGACGCTGCTCGAGCTCGAGCGTAAGGCGCAGAGCCTGGATGCGGTGTTCAGGGATCTGACCCGCGGCGACGAACGCCTCGATCGTGGTGAGGCGTGGGAGGGCGATGCTGCCGACGAGGCGGCCGATCGCGACGATGACGATGACGAGGATGATGACGACAGCGACGAGGACGAACGAGACAGCGACGCTGGCGAAGACGACAAGTCAAGGTCGCAGAAGTCCAAGGCTGGCGATGATGACGACAATGATGACGATGACGACGACGACGACGACGATGATGACCGCAAGGCCAACAAGGAGAAGAGGTGAGCCATGTCACCCATGCTGACCATCGCGAAGCGTGAGTTTCGCTCCTACTTCGACTCGCCGCTGGCCTACGTGGTCATCTGCTTGAGCTTTCTCGGGCTCGGCTTGATCTTCTTCCTGTGGCCAGGCCGCGGCTTCTGGCAGCAGGACCGAGCGACCCTGCAAACGCTGTTCTACTTCGCGCCTGCCGGCCTCTCGCTCTTGGTCGTCCCCGTGATCACGATGCGCTTGATGGCGGAAGAGCGCCGCAGCGGCACGCTCGAGATGTTGATCACACTCCCGGTCAAGGACAGCGACGTGATCATGGGCAAGTACCTGGGTGCACTCGGGCTGGTGCTGACGCTGGTCCTGGCTACCATCCTGTACCCCCTATTCATGTTCCGTTTTCCGTGGGTGCTCGGGCCGCTCGACGCAGGGCCTGTCACTAGCGGCTACCTCGGGTTGATCCTGTTCTCGCTGGCCGCTACGGCCGTGGGCCTCTTGATCAGCTCGTTGACGGACAGCCAATCCATCGCGTTCTTTCTGACGTTCTTCGTGCTCGGAGTGTTCTGGTTCTCTGGAATTCTGGCGGACTACCTGCCGGGAACCGTGGCCAACGTGCTCAATTTCATGAGTTTCGAGTCTCGCATGGAGGGTTTCATGCGTGGCTTGATCGACACGCGGGACATCGTCTTCTTCCTTTCCGTGACCGGCGTGGCCCTGGTCATCGCATTCCGCGCGCTCGAGCGCAGAAAGTGGGCGTGAGCTCATGGCAACCGAAGAACGGAAGCGAAAAGTCGCTGCTCAGACCGGTCTTTACCTGGTCATCATCGTCGGCATCGCGGTGCTGGCGAACATGTTGTCCGCGGGTGCCTACGCCCGCTACGACGCTACCCGCAACGATCGTTACACCCTCAGCGAGGGTAGCGCACGGCTGGTGCGCGAGCTGAAAGAGCCGGTGAGGGTAGACGCCTACGTCAAGACCGGGCTCGCCCACCTGGATGCGTTCGTACGCGACCTGACGGACCTCTTGAAGGAGTACGAACGGAACGGCGGCGGCAAGTTCAAGTACACGCTGATCGAGCCGAACACCGACGAGCTCCGAGAGAAGGCCAAGGAAGAGGGCTTGCAAGAGCAACCCTTCGGCGCGGCGAGCGCCACGGCCGACGACACCAACGAACTGACCATGGGCTACATGGGGCTCGTGTTCAAATACGGCAGCGAGAAGCTCGTGTGGCCGATGAGCCCGAATCAGCGTGACGGGCTCGAGTTCTGGATCACCAACAAGATCCGCGAAATTCGCGACAAGAACGACGAGATCAAGCATCGCATCGCGGTGATCACCGGCAAAGACGAGCTGAAGCTCAGCGACAACAACCTGGTGGCTCGTCAGGGCCGCGGCGGAGCGCCGAGTCTCAAATCGATCATCGACCAGGCGTTCCCCTTCTACTCGGTCGAAGAGCTCGACTTGGCCGAAGGTGCTGAACCGATCGACAAGGAGATCGAGGGGCTCATCATCACGCAGCCGCAGAAGGAGTACACCGAGAAGGAGCTGCGGCGCATCGACGAGTTCTTGATGCTCGGCAACAAGTCGCTCGCGGTGTTCGTGTCGGCGGCGACGATGAAGCCGAACGACGCCAGCATGAACGCGGAGCTGAAGCTCCACGGGCTCGACAAGCTCTTGATCGGCTACGGCCTGGACGTGAAGAAGAACGTGGTCTTCGACCACGGCGCGCAGCTGCGCATGCAGATGCTGTTACCTCCCGCGCAGGTTGCGCGAGTGCGGCACCCGGCCATGGCGCAGCTCGTCGACGACCCCCGTTTCGAGGACGACGAGAAACTACTCGATACGAGCTTTCCGGGTTTCTTCCGCATCGAGCAGCTGGTCTTCCCGTACCCCTCGAGCATCGCGCTGTTGCGCGACAAGCAGCCGGCCGACGTGGAACTGAAGGCCGTCGCGCGCACCACTCCGGTGGCGACGGTCGAGACGGGTGAAACCGTCGATCTGAAGCTCGACCGCGAGTGGGCCGTGAAGGGACCGACCGAGCAGCGGATCATCGCGGCCGTTGCACACGGCAAGCTGAAGAGCGCCTTCGCGGGTAAGCCCTCCGACGATGTGAAGCCCAAGGAGCGCGCGCCCAACGACTCGCGCGTACTCGTGGTGGCTTCGAGCCAGTTCTTGACGAATCCGTTCGCCTACGCTGGCAACGGTCCCGAAATGGGGGGCCAGTTCCAGATGTTCGGCGGTGTCGGGGGCGACCAGGAGCTACAGATGCTGGCTGGGCCCTACGCGCAGAGCTTCTTGACCGGCACGATTCTCGCGGTGAAGAACACGCTCGACTGGATGAGCGGTGATGCCGATCTGATCGCGGCCAGCGCCAAGATTTTGGGCGAACCGAACTTGACCTACGCGAGCTTGGACAAGCCGAAGTACACCGAAGAAGCGACGGACGAGCAGATGAAGAAACAGGACGAGGAGTACCGCAACTCGCGTAAGGACCTGCAACAGAAGGTGCAGTGGAGCCTCACGCTAGGTGTGCCGTTCCTTTTCGCGGGCTTCGGGTTGTTCCGTTGGAACGTGCGCCAGTCGCGCAAACAGCGAACCAAGACCAAAGGGTGATTGTGATGACGTCTGATACGAAGCTCTACCTCGCGGTGGGTATCCTCGCGGTTCTGGGCGGGGCGTACTACCTGCAAACGCAGAAGCGCGCCGAAGATACCAAGGAGCACAGCTACACGGCCCAAGCGGCCGCGCTTCCCGAGATCAAGGTCACCGACGACGACATCAAAAAGATCGACAAATTCGTGATCGAGACGCCCGAAGAGAAAGCTGACGGCGACAAGGAGAAGAAGGCGGCGGCCAAACACGTTCTCGTCAAACAGGGCGAGGAGTGGAAGTTGGACGAGCCGGTGAAGGCGCTCGCGAACCAGGCCAACGTCGAAAGCTTGCTCAAGAACCTGAAGACCCTGAAGGTCAAGGAGCAGATCACCAAAGATCCGAAGGACTTCGGCAAATACGAGCTGGGTGACAAAGAGGCGTTACACGCCACTTTCTACAAGGGGAAGGACGTCGCCTACGAGTTCTGGTTCGGCAAGCGCGGCGGGATCGGGCAAATGTCCCGGATCAAGGGACACGAGGGCGGGTACGTCGTCGACGGCTATTCCAGTTACCTCTACGGCCGCGATACCAAGGGCTGGCGCGATCTGACCATCTTCAAGTTCGACGAGAAGAAGGTCAAATCGGTCGAGCTCCAGAACGAGCACGGTACGTTTGCGTTCACCAAGGACGGTGAAAACTGGAGCGCCAAGTATCAGAAGACGAAGCAGACCCCAGCGACGGCCATCAAGGACTTCGAGCCAAAGAAGGTCGATGACCTGCTCCGTGCTTTCAAGGCGCTGAACGCGAACGCCTTCGGTGACGGCAAGCAGCCTGGCGACGTCGGGCTGGCGGAGCCAGTCGGCCACCTGGTGTTCACGCTCGACGACGGAGCCAAGCGCGAGCTTGCCGTCGGCTCGAACGCCGAAGGCACGAGCCGCTGGGTACAGGCCGCCGGCAATCCGCAGATCTTCAGCATCTCGAGTTGGGCTGCTGATTGGACGGTGGCCGAGGTATCGAAGTTCCAAAAGAAGAAGGACGACGACAAGGCCAAGGGTGACGACGCGGGTGGCGAAGAAGCGCCCGAGATGCCCGGCATGCCCGGTATGCCGCCCGGCATGGAAATGCCGGACATGCCCGATCCTCACGGAGAGTGAGGCAGCACGAGCCCGCGGTCTTCGGGGCGCGGGCTCGGTCGTTGGCGGCGTGACACTCCCCGCGGCGCTGGCAATCCGGCCGCCGAGGCGCCCGGCGCGGCTCCGCGTCAGGCACTCGGAGTACTGCACCGAGGAGCCGACCATGCTAAGAGCGCCGAGCCATGCTCGTCTCTTATCGCTGGCTCCGGGAGCTTTTGCCCGGGCTGACCGCTTCGCCCGCGGATGTCGCTCGAGCCTTGAGCGGCGTGGGCCTCACCGTCGACGCCGTGCATCGCCCGGCTGCTTCCCTGGAGCCGCTGCTGGTAGCCCGGGTGCTGGAGATTAAAAAGCACCCCAAGCTCGACAAGGTGCGCATCGTGGCCATCGATCGCGGTGCCGGCCAGCGACAAGAGGTCATCTGCGGTGCCAGCAACGTTCCCGAACCGGGCGGAGCCGTGGTGCTGGCGCCGCTCGGGACGCACTTACCGGCCGCTGGTTTCACGATCGAGCCGCGCAAGATCGGAGGCGTGCCGAGTGAGGGCATGCTGGTCAGCGAAACCGAGCTGGGGCTAGCGGGGGATTCCCAGGGAATCATCGTGCCCTCTGGACCCTTTGCGGCGGGCACGCCGTTTTTCGAGGCCTGCCCCGAGGTCGACGACACCATCCTGGAGATCGACGTGACGCCTAACCGCCCCGACGCTCTGGGGCACGTGGGCGTGGCGCGCGATCTCGCCGCGCTGTTCGGGTTGAGCTTCGTCCACCCCGAGACGGACGAGCCGCAACACTTCTCCGAGCGTAGCCTCGCCGATCTGGTGCGGGTCAGCGTCGACGACTTCGACCGCTGTCCGCACTACGGCGCCGGCGCCGTGCTCGGGGTGAAGCTCGGGCCTTCCCCCGACTTCATGCGTTGGCGCCTGCACCGGCTCGGCGTGCGCCCGATCTCCAACGTGGTGGACGTCACCAACTGGCTCTTGCTCGAGTATGGCCAACCGCTGCATGCCTTCGATCTGCGCTTCGTGCGCGGGGGTACGATCGCGGTCCGGCGCGCCAAGCCGGGGGAGCCGTTCAAGACGCTCGACGGCGTCGAACGCCGGCTCGATCCCGACGACCTGGTGATCTGCGACGCGGAGGGTCCGGTGGCGCTGGCGGGAGTCATGGGCGGTGCCGACAGCGAAATCCGTAACGATACCGAGAACGTCTTGCTCGAATGCGCCTACTTCTCACCTCGGGGTGTCCGGCGCACCGCCAGGCGGCACGGGATGCACACCGAATCGAGTCACCGCTTCGAGCGCGGCACGGATTGGGGCGGGGTCGAGCGAGTGCTCGAGCGAGCCAAGGCGTTGCTCGCCAGGTATGCGCAGGGCACTGTGGTGCGCGGGGCCTTGCATGCCAAGGGTACGCCGCAGTCTTTGCCCACGATTCAGCTCAGGGCTGCACGCCTCAACGCGCTGATCGGCAGTGAAGTGCCGTTCGAGCCTGCGCTCGAGTCGCTGGAGCGGCTCGGGTTCTCGGTCTCGAAACGCGAGGCTGGGACCGCCACGCTGACGGGTGCCAGCCACCGACCCGACGTAGCGATCGAGGCAGACCTGATCGAAGAAGTGGCGCGTCTGCGGGGGCTCGACGCGATTCCCACGGTGTTGCCGCGTGTCGCTCCAGAGCCGGCGAAGAACGCGGGTGCGCTCGAGCGGCAGACGGCCCGCCTGGCGGCAGAGCTCGGCCTGTTCGAAGCGCTGACCTACGCCTTCGTCTCCGAAGGGGAACTGGCCGCGGTGCATGCGCCGCCTCCGGTCGTGCGCCTGACGAACCCGCTCAGCGAAGAGCGCAACGTGTTGCGAACGAGCTTGCTGCCGGGATTGCTCGAGGCGCTGAAGCGAGCGCGGCGTCGAGGCGAATTGAATGTACGCCTGTTCTCGGTGGGGGCCCGCTTCCTGGCTCGGTCGGCTGCGGAGCTGAGCGCTGCCGCGCGGGCAGCGCGCCCGCTGAAGCCGGGAGACACAGAAGCGCTGCCGCTCGAGCAGCCGAGTTTTGCGGCGATCCTGGCGGGAGCACGACCCGAGTACTTGTCGCTCAAGCCGTCCGAGGTCGACGTCTACGACGCCAAGGGGATCGCGCTCGAGCTGGTCGAGCGCTTGACCCGGCGGCGCGCGAGCGTCCGCTCCCTAGGGGCGGCGCAGGCTCCGGCGCACTTGCACCCACGCGGAGCGGGCAGCGTGAGTATCGGGAACGTCCCAGTGGGCTGCTTCGGCCCGTTGCACCCGAAGCTCGTCGAGTCGCTCGACCTCGGCGGCGGTGCGCTGGTGATCGAGCTGGACCTGGCGGCGATCGAAGCCATCGGCAAACAGGTCCCGCGTTTTGCCCCGATCCCCAGGCTGCCCGCGGTCACGCGAGACATCTCGCTCGTCGTGCACGACGACGTGACCGCGGGAGACGTCGCAGCGCTGCTCGGCGAAGCGTCGGGCGAATTGTGCGAATCGATCGAGCTGCTCTCGGTGTTTCGAGGTGGATCGGTGCCCAGCGAGCATCAATCGCTGACATTTCGCCTGGTCTATCGTGACCCCAAGGCGAGGACGGACTCACCCGATGCGCGCACTCTCACCGACAAAGAGGTCGATCAAGATCAGGAACGCGTCCTCGGTCGCGCGCGTGAGAAATTGGGCGCCACGTTGCGAGGATGAAACGGCTCAGTCTACCGATTGTGCGGCTTGCCGCGGCGACGCTCGCCGTCTCGGGGACGACGTGGGGGCAGCCAGCGCCCGCGACCCCGGAGCCCGCTCCGGCTGCACCCGGCGCACCTGCTCCGACCGCGCCTACTCCGACTGCGCCCACTGACAGCTCACTCGAAGGTTATGCTCCGCCCGGCCCACCCGCGTCCGAAGCGGACGACGCCGATGCGGCGCCGCCGGCACCCGACGAGACGGTGGTCGATCCCGCCGCCGCCGAAGACCCGCCGCCAGCCCCACCCCTGGGTCCTCCGGTGGCCTCCGAGCAAGGTCCGAAGCCGGTGCTCGCTGCCGAGTCGCGGCAGCCGTCACGGCGCGTGCACCTCGGTTTCTATGCCGGCGTCAGCCATCGCAGCTCGGAGTCCGACCGCGTGACGTACGACCCCTCCTTCGCCTTCGGGCCCAGCGCGGGGGTCGAGCTCTGGCGCTGGTTGCGTGCGGAAGCCTACGCACGTTTCGAGAGCTTCCCCGTCCAGCTTCGAGCGGGCGCGTTCGACACCGGCGAGTACAACTACCCGGAGACCACCTTCGCGCAGCCCGCGCTGGATGCGACTGGGCTCGGCTTCCGCTTGCTCCCCACCTGGATGGTGCTCGATCGCTTGGGGGTGCAAGCTTCGTTCGACGTCATGTGGACGCGCTTCACTGCCACGGCGCCGTCGTCGAGCGGTGCCACGGTGGTCCGTTCCGCCGAGCGTGCGGGGGTGGGGCTGAACTACAAGCTGGGTTTGGGCGTGGTCGCCGAGCCGATCCCGGACTGGCTCGAGCTAGCCGCGACCGGCTCCTACGGCATCTTCACGGGCCAAACCGGCAGCGCGTTCGAGGTACTGCAGGCGTTCGATCAGACCGGCCACATCGTGCATCTCGCTCCGTTGCCGCGCTTCCAGAACTCGCTCGAGTTACTGTTCACCGTCGCGCTCATCCTGTGACCCGACGTTCGTGAGCCCTGGCCATGTTCGTTGGGCGCCAGTCCGACGGCGCATGCCGCGCTTCGAAGGTGCGAGCACCGCCGGCCCGTGTGCGCGCACCGCCCGGGAGGAAGCGCGGACGCCATATTCCTCGACGATCCTCGATGTCAGGTCCGCGCACCCGCCCGGCACGGTGCTTGCTCTCCCGGGGCGAGCGTCTCCCAGGCGGCGGACTTCGGAAGGGTTCCGGAGGTCGTAGGGTGCGCGACTTCGAAGGGAAATTCTAAAATGAACATGAATGCTATCTCTGCCACGTCAACACTCACGAGCCTCGTGGCACCATCGAGACGGTCAACCGCTCGCATGATTGCGATCGGAGTGGGGACGGTCGCGGTTGCTACGACGGCGTGGGCGGCATGCCCGACTAACCCGCAGGTCGACAAGAACTTCAACGGGAAGGATCTGAGTGGATGCAATATGGCCGGCTTCACGCTGGAGCGCTCGACGTTCGAAGACGCCAAGCTGGTGAGCACGAACATGCAGAGCGCGAACCTGAAGTATACGAGCTTCGTAGACGCCAATTTACAAGGCGCGATCATGACGGGCGCCAACGTACATAGCTCTAAATGGGGTCGTGCCAATCTGAAGAACGCGAGCTTCTATGGAGCGTCTGGCCCCGCGAACTTCAATGGCGACGAGAACGCCGGTGTGCGTACGCAGATGTTCGGCGCTAACTTTTACGGAGCGAACTTCCACACCTCACAGTTCAACTACGTGAACCTCGAAGCGGGGTACTTCTGGGGGGCGACCATCGCCGGGTCCAACTTCCGCAAGTCGATTCTCAAGAACGCAGTTTTTCGCGGTGCCAACGCGAGTGGTGCCCGTTTCGACGACCTGGCCCTGAGCCCGGGGATCGAGGCGATTGGCGCGGATTTCAGCAACGCGCAGTTCGACAGAGCCAACATGCCGAACATGACGGCGTGGAACTCCGATTGGAACAACTCGGACGCGCGCGAGGCGATCCTCACCGGCGGAAACTTCTCAGGCGTCAATTTCAACAACGCGTACCTCCGCAAAACGAACTTCAAAGGCTCGAATATCAGTGGAGCGGACTTCAGGCAGGCAACCCTGGATTACGCGGACCTTTGCAATACCACTCGCAATCCTGCTCCGCAGAAGGACTCCGGGACGACGCAAGTCGGCACTAAATGTCCTCTGTGACCGAGTAGCCCAACGACCCCAGGCTGGTTGCGGAGCTCGGTCCTCCGCAACCAGCTCAGTCACTGCCTTCGTCCTTCTCGTAGGCCTTGACGATAAAAGTCCGGCCGCGTCGCGAGGACGCGGCCGGCCAGGGGTGCTCGTCGCCGCGGCAGAAGGCCGCGTGCAGGAGTGTGCGATCAGCCGCCTTCGAAGCAGACGAACAGATCGGTCAGCTCGTCCTGGCAATCGATTGCTTCGTACGGAAGGCCGTCGCCACAGAACCAGTTCTCCGGCCCGGGCGGTGTGGCGGTCACGCACTGGTTGAACGCGGTCATGGCGGGCGCGCACCCGACCTCGCCGGAGAAGTCGCTCAACTCCATGCAAAAATCCATGCACAGGTCGAGGCTCGGCACGACTGGGCACCCTGAGAGCCGCGTGTTGTCGCAAGCTTTGACGCACTCCGCCTGCGGTGCTGTGCACTGCGCCGAGTTCTTGTTCACCGTCAGCGTCGTCGTCGGGCTGTTGTCCGGCGACAGCTTGTAGGTCAGCGTCTGGTCCGTGCCGAAGTTCACGCCGAAGGTGAAGTCTAGATTCCCCGGCTTGAATAGCTTCGTGCGCTGGTTGGTAGTGTCGAGCGCGAGCTGGTTCTTCGTGCCGTAGGGCACGGTGATGCTCACGCCGTTCTTGTTGTCATGGCCGAAGTACGCGGTGTAGCCGCCGCTTCGCGGCACGATGCACTCGAAGGTCGGCACCAGTGTATCTTGACCGCCGCGCTTGTAGGCGTTGTCGAGAAACGGCAAGAACGGCTCGAGCCGCGTGTACAGGCTGTACTCTTCACAGTAAAAGCCGCCGAAGTATTCGACGCCGGCGACGTAGGTCTGCCCGAACTGGTTGATAAGCAGCGGACTGCCTGAGTCACCGAAGCAACCGTTCGACCACGGCGCGCGGCCGTCGATCTTGAACGTGTTATTGCGAACGGTGGGGTCGAGCATGCCCGGGTTCGGATCATCCGGGTGGTAGTCGGCCGCAGTGGGGCTGCCGAGGAAGCGCGAGATGCCGGTGCGCTGCGTGCCCGCACCCGTGCCCGTGACCGGACCGGTGGCGACGTTGTGACCCCAGCCGGAGATCGTCACTTGCTGGTTGAGCCACGAATTGCCGAGCCGATTGCGGTAGAGCGGCAGCGGGTCGAACGGCAGCTTCCGATCGAGGTAAACCACCCCCATGTCCGGATAGATGAGTTGCGGATCCCATTGGGGATGCTGCTCGAAGCTGTCGGCCTTGGCCCAGACCGAAGGCTGACCCGGCGCGGGCGGCAGAAGCGTGCCGTCCGCCTGCTGCTGGAGCTGCCCGAAGTCGGCCGTGTACGCGTTGTCGCCGTGGTACACGAAAACCTGCCAGACATTCTGGAGGCAGTGCGCGGCGGTCAGCACCACGCGCGGCGCGAAGTAGGCGCCGGAGCACAGGGCGGTCGAACCGTCACCGCGAATGGAGTAGATCATCACGACCTCGTTCCGCCCACCCGTCTGAGTGGGACGAACGATCGCCTCTGTCGACGTGCCAAGCTCCGTTTCGGGCCCGTCCACGCTGCCGCACGCAGCGAGGGCCAAGGCACCGAGCAACACCCAACCCAATTTCATCATCTTCATGTTGCCTCCATCACCCGAACTCACGGGAATACCCTTCCCGGCGGGTGGTGGGACGTTAGTGCAGTCCGGCGCCCGGTGAGTGCAGATTGGGCAACGTTTCAATTTTTGTTTTCGAGCTTTCAGACGTCCACCGCCGGCTGTGACACAAAGCGACCCAGCAGGCACTGGATCGTCACGGGCGGCAAGAGCTGGGGCGATTCCGTCAGACAGCTTGGAGCGATCACCCGGCCGGTGTGCTCGTCAGTTGCGTCGAGCATCGCACCGAGCTCCAAGCGATAGGAGTCGATACGGAGTTCCTGCACCCGTCACGTGCGACCGCGCTCCCCGACCGCATGGCGTATGACCCTCCTTCGCTTTCGGGCCCAGCGCGGGGTCGAGCTCCTGGCGCTGGTTGCGTGCGGAAGCCTACGCACGTTTCGAGAGCTTTCCCGTCCAGCTTCGTGCATCTCGCTGCTTCCCGCAGTCCCGTCTTCCCGCCGCTCTCCTGGTCCCCCCGTGCTGCTCGTCGCGACGCTGGTGGAGCCACCCATGCGGCGTCTCGCGCGAGCGATTTCGGTACGTTCAGTCTACGGTCGCGCTCATCCTCTGACGAGCGCCCCGCGAACGTCGAGCTAGGGGGGATCCATCGGCGGATCATCACCAAAAAGCGCGCTAACGCTGAGGGCCAGGGCGTCGAACGGCTCTGCGTGCACTATCTCGTGACGCTCGGCCCGAACTACCGTCACGAACCCGTCCTGGCTCCAACGCATGACCGTCAGCGTGCCGTCTCTCGGATCGAGCAACCAGTAATGGGAAATCGCGACGAGATGGTACAGGCGGAGCTTTTTTACAGTGTCGTTCTTGGCGTTTTCGGGCGAGATGATTTCGCAGATCCAATCGGGTCGGACTTGCACCGGAGTTCCGAGGGGCCGCTCAGGACACCGCTCGCGACGCCACCCGAGCACGTCGGGGCGAACGATCTCGCCCGTCTCGAGCTTCACCTCGACCTCGGTGGCAATCCACCAACCCCCCACTCCACCGCCGCCTGTTGGGCGCTGGAACCGCGGCGCAACAGCTGCTGCGACCCCGACCTGCGCCCCACCGTGCTCGCCGCTCGGCGTGGCTTTAGGCACGAGCTCGCCCCCATAGAACTCGTGGAATCGCTCGGTTTCCGGGATGGCCCAGAAGGCCTCTATGGACACGCCGCGCCGCAGCGACTGGCTCATAGAGGTGATCCTGCGCCGTGCGGCCAGATAGTCAAGATCGAGATAGGTTCTGTGAGCATCGTGAGGCGTCTCAGCTTCGTCTTACCAGGCGCCGCGCGATGAACCAGGCCAGCATCGAAACTGCTGCCGCTGCCGCTGCCAGCCACGCATGTCCGCCGGCGGTAGGCTTTTCCGCGGCCGAGAGGGCTGGGGTGCTCGCTTGTTCCCTTGGAAATTTGGTGCAGACACGCTCGATGTCCCAGGCGCTCGGCTCAGTTTGGCCGGACCCGGAAAACATCACACTGCCCAACTCAGCCTGCGGGCAGTCGCCGTGGCCACTCGTCGCATGCCGCGAGCCGCACGTGTCCCGGAAGTCCAAGACATGTCCGATCGATTTCCGCTACACGCCCGAGTGCATCGAGGCGTTCACGGAGGGCGCATCGACGGAAGCAACCGCTGATCTATGCAACCAGATGGGGGCGTCCGTCGACGAAGCGACGAAGCAAGACGACCCCAACAATAGCGGTAATTGCCGACTGGAAGCGGGTGGATGTGCTTGCACCATCAGTACCACACAGGACATCTCGAGCATGGACAGCTACAGGCAAGAGGGGAACACGCTGATCATCGACGCTGTCGAGGTCGAGTACTGTGTCTCCGGCAGCGACTCGACGCTTCAGGACGAGTACGCCACCACGAGACTCACGCGTTGAGCCCCAGCGTTCCAGTGCCGCTGCTCTGACGCTGCGGAGCGCGGGGTCGTGTGCATGGCGGCCGGTCGTGCTAGACCAGCGCCCGCCATGACACCGAGCGGGATCGATCGCAGCGAGCTCTGCTCGCGCTCACGAGAAGCGCTGGACTACCCCGAGCTCCTCGCGGTGCTCGCGCGCGGCGCTGCGAGTGCGCCCGGCAGCGCCGCGGTCTTGGCGCTAACGCCTGCGGCGCAATTCGAAGAGGCCGAGCTCCGCACGAAATGGCTAGCGTCGGCGCTCGAGCTCGATCGCAACGGCAGTGAGCTCCCGCGCGGGGCCTTCTCGGACATTCGCGAGGTGCTCGACCGTGCGGAGCGCGGCGCGCACGTGAGCGGGGCGGAGCTCTTCGATGTGTTCCGCGTGCTCGAGCAGGCCCAGCGCTTGCGGCAGTTCGTGCAACCCCACAAGGCGAGCCACCCGCTTTTGGCCGGGCTCATCACGAGCGAAGCGCAGCTCGATCCGCTCGCGGCACGTCTGTCGGGTAGCTTGGAGCCCAGCGGCGAGGTCTCCGACGCCGCTTCTCGCACGCTTGCCGAAGCTCGCGAGCGAGTGAGGGAGGCGGAGCGCGAGCTCCGAGTGCTGCTGAAGCGCCTGGTAGCTTCCCACGCCGCCTTGCTCTCCGGGGAGTACTTCGCGGAGCGCGACGGGCGCTACGTCTTGCCGGTGCGCGCGGACGCGCACCAGCGTGTCGATGGCAGCGTGATCGGGTCCAGCGCGTCGGGAAATACCCTCTTCGTCGAGCCGCGCGAAGTGGCCACCTTGGTTAACCGTTTGCGCGTGCTTCAGGCGGCGGTCGAACGCGAGGTGGCGCGCGTGCTCGGGGAGCTGTTGCAGGCGCTGCTTCCGAAGGTCGCCGCCGTCCGGCACGCCTTTGGCTGCGCCGTGCAGGCCGACGTGCTCGGCGCCTTGGTGCGTTGGGCGGCCCGCACGGGCGCGACTGCGTTTGCGATCGAGCGCGCTCCTCGACTCTCGCTCGTCTTGGCGCGGCATCCCTTGCTAGCCGACTCGCCCTCCGTGGTCGCGAACGATCTGGCGCTCGCGGGCGGCGAGGCGTTGGTTCTTTCCGGGCCCAACGCAGGCGGCAAGACGGTAGCGCTGAAGACGATGGGGCTGTTCGCGCTGATGGCCGCAGCAGGCATTCCCTTGCCCTGCGAACCGGCGTCGCGCGTAGGATTCTTCGAGCAGGTGCTGGCAGACGTGGGGGACGAACAATCGCTGTCGCACTCGCTCTCGACCTTCAGCGGCCACGTGCAGAAGCTGGCCGCGATCTTGCAACTCTCGGGCCACGGCACGTTGGTGGTGCTCGACGAAGTCGCCGCGGGGACCGACCCGGAGGAGGGAGCCGCGCTGGCGGGTGCCGTGCTCGAGCGGCTCGTCGAGCAAGGTGCGGCCGTCGCCGTGACGACGCACTACGAGCGCCTGAAGGAGCAGGGCGCCGCTGGCGGGCCGCTCAAGAACGGCTGCGTGGGCTTCGACTTTGCTCGGATGCAGCCGACCTTTCGGGTAACGCTCGGCGCCTTCGGCCCTTCGAGTGCCCTGTTGGTGGCCGCGCGCCACGGCCTGGACACGCGGCTCATCTCGCGCGCGCGCGAGCTGCTACCTCGCGAGTCCGTAAAACGCGAAGAGGTCGTGCGTGAGCTCGAAAGCGAACGCCAGCGTCTGCTGCAGGTGGAGCGTGAGCTGGGTCAGGAGCGCACGCGGCTCGAGCTCTGGGCACGCCAACTCGAGGCCGAGAAACAGCGTCTCGTGAACGAAGGCAAGCGAGAGCTCGGGCGCGAGACGGAGAAGCTGCTCTCGGAGGTGCGGGCCGCGCGCAACGAGCTCCACCACGCCCGGACGCGGGTGAAGAGCGAGGCCACGGCGCGCGGGCTGCGTGATGTCGAACGCGACGTGAGCCGCGTCGCGGCGCAGGTCGCCGTCGGAGGCCGCTGGGCAACCGCCGCGGCCGGCGCTGCCCGGAGTTCGTCCGCCGAAGCGTTGACTCCAACGGCGCTCGTGCCGGGAAGCAGCGTGCGCCTGCGCTCGAATGGATCCGTCGCTACCGTGCTCGAAGCGCCGAAGAACGGCGAGGTGCCGGTGCGCGTCGGCGCCCTGCGGCTGAGGCTGCCCGTGGCAGACCTCGCTCCGGTCGACAAGAAAGTGGCCCCAGCGCGATCGGCGCGCGTCCAGCAGCGCGCCTTGCCGACTCCCGGTGTCCCCGATCGGGCGCGCCGCACCGGTGACAACACGCTCGACCTCCGCGGGACGCGCATCGAGGACGCTGCCAGTCTGGTGGACGCCTTCATCGATCGCCTGCTTTCGAGCGGCGAAGATGCGGGTTTCGTGCTGCACGGCCACGGTACCGGGGCGCTCAGGCAGTTCGTGCGTGAACACCTCTCGGGCTCTCCCTGGGTCGGTCACGTCGAACCCGCGGACAAGGACGAAGGCGGCGACGCCTTCACCATGTTTCGCATCGCAGCTTCCTGAGGCAGAGCGAGGGTATGCAGCGATGACCAAAGCACGCTTACACATCGAAACGAACGTGATCCATGGCAGCGACGACCCAGGGCGCTTCGATGGCGCGCAGATAACGCCGATAGTGCGTTCGACCGTGTTCGAAGCCGGCGAGCAGATCGACCCGCAGAGCATCCGCTACGGGAGGCTCTCGACCCTCGCAAACCAGCTCGAAGCCGCCGAAGTCTTGGCGCGCATCGAGGGCGCGGAAGCAGGGCTGGTCACCAGCAGCGGCATGGCAGCCATCACCACGACGCTGATCGCCCTGCTAAGGTCAGGAGGGCACGTGCTCACTCAGCGCCCGCTGTACGGGGCGACTCAGCAGTTCGTCTCGGAGCGCCTCGCTGAACTGGGCATCGGCCACGGCTTCATCGACGTGCGCCAGCCCGAGACATGGCAGGCTGCGCTCACGCGCGACACGCGGGCGATCTACGTCGAGGCCATCAGCAACCCGCTGATGGTGGTCGCCGATCATGCTCGCATCGTCGAGTTTGCGCGCGCGCATGGCTTGGTCTCGGTGATCGACAACACGTTCGCTTCTCCGGTCAACTTTCGCCCCATCGAGGTCGGGTTCGATCTGGTGCTGCACAGCGCGACCAAGTATCTGAACGGCCACTCCGACGTGGTCATGGGCGCCGTGCTCGGGTCGGCAGGGCGGATTCGATCGATCAAACGGTGGCTCGACATTCTGGGGGGAACGGCGGATCCCGAAGCCTGCTACTTGCTCCGGCGCGGGCTCAAGACGCTGGCTTTGCGCGTGGGTCGGCAGAACGAGAACGCGCTCGCTCTCGCGCGCACTCTCAGCGCCCACGCAGCGGTCGCGCGCGTGATTTACCCCGGCCTTCCCGACCACCCCGACCACGCAGTGGCAGCGCGGCTCTTCGATGGTTTCGGCGGCATGCTCGCGTGCGAGCTGGTGGGCGGAGCGGCGGCGGCGGCTCGTTTCGTGCGTAGCGTCAAGGTGGCGGTGCACAGCGCGAGCTTGGGCGGGCCGGAAACGCTGCTGACGATACCTGCTACGACGAGCCACGCCGGCCTCGGGGCAGAGGCGCGTGCCGACGCGGGCATTTCCGACGGGCTGGTGCGCATCTCGGCGGGCTTCGAGCACATCGACGATCTGATTCGAGACTTCGAAGCCGCGCTGGCACCCCACAGCGACGCCTCGTGAATCCCAACCTCGCTCGACCTTTCCTCTGAACGCAGCACGCAACCGGCCCGCGTGACAGCCCGATTGGTGGGGCGAGGCAAAGGTGGTAATCTTCCATGGCGATGAGCGATTCAGCACCCGAAGCATTCGAGCCATGCTCTGTCGAGCCACGCTCTGTCGAGCCACGCTTCGAGTATCTGCGCCCGCTCAGGCCCCGCCGGTTTCCCGTCGAGGCCAAAGTGCCTGAATCGGTGCGTCATTTCGAGCTCAGGACAGCGCTGTATCAACTGCTGTCGTTTTTTCTCCGGGGCCGCGCCGCGGTCGGGTCCGACCAGTTCGTGTACTACGATGCCAGCAACCCCAAGGCGTGTCTGGCCCCCGATGTTTATCTCAAGCTCGGCAGCCAGCACTGGGACATTACCTCGTGGAAGACCTGGGAGCTCGGCACGCCCGACCTGGCGATCGAGATCGCGAGCCGCTCCGACGCTCCCGAGGAAGCCTGGGAGAAGAAGCTGAGCCGCTATCATCGCCTCGGCGTTCGCGAGCTCGTGCGCTTCGATCCGCGCGCGTCCGAACAACTGCGGATCTGGGACTACGTCGAGGGGGACCTGGCCGAGCGTCGAGTGAAGCCCAACAGCGCTGTGCCCAGCCGTGTCCTGGCCGCGTGGTGGGTGGTCGTGTCCCATGAGCGTTGGGGGACCGTGTTACGCCTCTCGTCGGACGCCTCGGGCAAAGAGCTCGTCAAGAGCGAGCTCGAGGTCGAAATCGAAGCCCGTCAGCAGGAAGCCGAAGCCCGTCAGCAGGAAGCCGAAGCCCGTCAGCAGGAAGCCGAAGCCCGTCAGCAGGAAGCCGAAGCCCGGCAAGCAGCCGAGGCGCTCCGCCAGCAGGCTGAAGCACGGCAGCTCGAAGCTGAAGCTCGAGTGCGTGAGCTCGAGGCCGAGCTCGTGCGTTTGCGGAGCGGCCAACCCCGCTGATCCTGTCAGGGCTGGTTGGCAACGGTGAGGGCCGGGTCGCCTTCGGGGCCCTCCCACGCAGGCCGCTTCTCGGGCACGGGCAGCTGCATGCCTTTGCGGACGGCGACCACGATGGCGCCGTCGAGCGCACCTGCCGCTTTTTCGCAGCTCGGCGACAGGTCTCGCTTGGAGGAACCGCGGCATTCCTTGCGCTGCTGATCGCGTGCGCTGGCGACGGACTTCTTCGTCAAGAGCGCTGTTTGCGTCGGTTCGTCGAGGTAAGCCCAGACGATGGGCGCGTGTTTCGGCAGGCCGGGGACGTACTCGACCAGTTCCGACTCTCGTACGGTGACGCAGGTGCCGTTCCAGCGCAGGACTTCGACGTCCTCGCCGCCGCTCATCTGCATGCCACCTCCGCCGGCTTGCTGGCGGCGCAACAATACGACTTCCTCACCAAAGTTGAGCGGACCGCCGCTCGCGGAACCTCCGAAGGCGTTGACTGCCTCCAAGGAGCGGACGTTCACCCACTTGCGCTGCCACGGTGTGCTCTTCTCGAACATGGCGAGCGCCACGCTCGGGTAACTACCTTTGCACAGACTTTCCGCGAACTGTGCCGGCGGTAGACACGGGCTGTCTCCGACACACTGGGTGGGCAAGTCGCGGGTCGTCGCTGGCGCGCTGGTGGGCTTGGCCGCGACTTCGGGCGGAGCTTCCAGCGGCGCGCTCGTCGCGATCGTGGCTTCAGATTCGGCGGGGGCTGGTTGCTTGCTGACAGTCGGGGGTGCCCCCGCACAACCGACCACGATCAACGCCGCACACACGCCAATGAATCTCATGTCCGTCCTCCCGAAAAGGCACGTGCGGGCAGCACGCCACCACTCTCCTGAGTGGCGTCCTCACGCGCGGCTTATTGCGTGCGGCCGCGAGATTCCACGGGCGAGGCTCTAGGAGGATCGGTCGAACCGGCTCGAGTCAGAACGACTCGACACACGCTGCCCTGCGCTCATGACTGCCTGCGACCCGGGGGCGCGTGTGTCCACGTACATCTGGATCGGAGCACGTGGGCGCAGCGTGATGGTGGGCACCAGGTCGAACTCGAACCCCGCCGGCAGCGATAGGCGCACGCGCCGCACGATGCTCGCCAGCGCCAGGGTTGCCTCCAGCATGGCGAAATGGTTGCCGATGCAGATCCGCGGACCTCCACCGAAAGGGAAGTAGGCGAAGCGCGGAATGCTCTGCCCGCCCTGCGATAGCCAGCGTTCGGGCAAGAAATCGAGCGGCGCTGCGAACCATGCGGGGTCTCGGTGGACCACCCACTGAGGCAACATGAACTGTGTGCCCGCCGTGAACTCTTTGCCGCCGATGCTGATGGGCTCGAGCGCAGAGCGACCGATGGCCCACGCCGGAGGGTACAGGCGCATCGTCTCTTTCACGACGGCGCCGCAGAACTCGAGCCGCGCGACGCTCGCCAAAGACGCCGGCTCGTCGCCGAGCACGGCGTCCACCTCTTCTTCAAGCCGCGCCAGGGCCAGCGGATGCCGAGCCAGGCAACACAGAGCGTACGTAAGCGCCAATGCCGTGGTTTCGTGGCCCGCCAGGAATACGGTGAGCGCCTCGTCGAGCAGCTGTGCATCGCTCATGCCGCGCCCTGTCTCGTCTTTTACCGCGATCAAGCGGGAGAGCAAGTCCGACGAGGCGGTCCGGGAGGTCCGCTTCGTTCGGATGATCTCGCGCACGATGTGCTGCAGACGATTGCGCGAGCGCTTCAGCCTGAGCCGGGTTGGAAACGGCGTCCAGATGGGGAATATCGCGCGCCAGGTGAACATGAGCCTATGAAAGTCGCTCATGATTGCGGACAGGTGCTCGTCCACCTCGTCCGAACGAACCGGAGAGCTGCCGAACAATGTGCTCACGACGATGTCGAGCGTGAGGCGCATCATGTCCGCGTGCACGTCTCGCGTTTGACCCGCCTGGTAGTCCGCGAGCAACGCCTCGCTACACTCCACCATTACGCCAGCGAGTTTCTCGATGTGCTTCGGTTGGAACGAGGGCGCCATGAGCTTGCGCTGGCGCCGCCACAAGTCACCCTCACTGGTCACGAGCCCGCGCCCCAGCACGCGCCCCAGCTCGCCGGTGAAGCGATCCTTGTTCAGTGCCCCCGCGTGCTCGACGAGCAGCTCTTCGACACCTTCTGGATCCATCACGATGACGAACGGGATCCCGAGCTGCTCGTAGAAGACGCGCGTTCCGTATTGTCGCCTGACGTCTTCCAGACGTCCGAGCGGATCGTCCGCGAACCGCAGCAAGCCGCTGACGCCGGCGAGCAAGCGCGCGTGTTCGAATGGGGCCGCCATCGCCCAAGCATGACCTCCTGCGCGAGAGGGTGCCAATACCCCACCGGCGCACTGGCCAACTCAAAGTTACGATGAGGGCGATGCCTCGGTATGCTACATTCCCAGCGAGTGGCGGTACTGGTCGACATTTCCGATCCAACACTCCAACAGCAGGCGACCGCAGAACTCGGGAACAGCGGCTGCGCGACGGCGCCGCTGGCTGCTGACCTCGACGACGCACGAGTGGCGGTGGTGGACGGAGCGAGCCGGGCCACCGCGTTGGCGGAGTCTCACAAGTCACTCAAGGTGCTGGCTCTGGTCGAGGCCGGCGACCTGGCGCTCATCGGCAAGCACGTGACGACGTTCGCGATCAAGCCGTGGGCCGAAGGTGAGCTCGCGCTGCGCGTGCAGTCGTTACTCGAGGATCTCGAATCGCCGGAGCAGGTGCAGATCCGGCTGCTGGCGACCGCCGTGCACGCCGCCAGCGACGTGGTCGAAATCACCGATCCTCAGGCGCGACTGCAGTACGTGAACCCGGCCTACGAAGCCACGCTGGGCTTCGCCCCCGACGAGGTCATCGGCAAGACGCCGAAAGAGCTGGTGCGCAGCGACTACCACCCCCCCGAATACTTCAGGGAGATCGACAGGACGCTGAGCGCTGGCGATGTCTGGCGGGGGTTATTGGTCTCGAAGTCGAAGGACGGCGGGCTCGTGTATTTCGAGGCCGCGATCGCCCCGATCAAAGACGCTCAGGGACGCATGACCCATCACCTGGCGGTCAAGCGCGACGTCAGCGAGCAACTCAAGCGCGAGCGCGCTCTGGAAGAGACGAACCGCGCGCTCGAGCAGGCGAAGGATGCGGCGGTGGCTGCCAGTCGTAGCAAGAGTGAGTTTTTGGCCAACATGAGCCACGAGCTCCGCACGCCGCTGAACGCAATCATCGGTTACGCCGAGCTGCTGCTCGAAGACGCGATGGACGCGGGCAACGATCCGCTGACCGCCGATCTGAAGAAGATCCGCGCCGCCGGGGCACACCTGTTGGACTTGATCAACGACGTGCTCGACATCTCGAAGATCGAAGCTGGCCGGATGGAGCTCTACGTCGAAGCGTTCGACCTGGACACGCTCCTGCGCGACGTCGTCGCGACCATCGAACCCAACCTCACGGGCCGTGGCAACCGGCTCGTGACCGAGCTGCCACCGGCAAGCCTGGTGGTGCGCGCCGACGAACGCAAGGTGCGGCAAATCCTGATGAACCTGCTGAGCAACGCCTCGAAGTTCACCGAGCGTGGAACCGTCACGCTGAGGGCGCGTCGTGAGCGAGACGATGGCGGCGACTGGCTGTCCTTCGAAGTGGAAGACACCGGCATCGGCATCGCCGAGGCGACGCTCTCACGCCTGTTTCGTCCGTTCGTGCAAGCGGACGCCTCGACCACACGGCGCTACGGCGGTACCGGGCTGGGGCTCGCGCTCAGCCGGCGCTTCGCCGAGTTGATGGGGGGCGGTATCTCGGTGACGAGCGTCGTCGGAAAAGGCTCGACGTTCAGCGTGCGCTTGCCGATGTCGGTCACGCTGCGCCCGGGTAGCGCGCGTCCATCGTACACGCCGGGCAGCGGCAAGAGTGTGCTGGTCATCGACGACGACGAGACGATCCACGACCAGTTGACCCGCACCCTGGTGAAGCGCGGCTTTCGCGTGGCGTTTGCCGCACGCGGCGAGGAAGGGCTCTCTGCTGCGCGCGAGCTCAAACCGGACGTCATCGTGCTGGACGTGATGATGCCCGGCATGGATGGGTGGTCGGTGCTCACCGCGCTGAAAGTGGATGCCGCGACCGCCGACATCCCCGTGATCATGATGACCATGACCGACCAGCGCGATGTCGGCGCCGCGCTCGGCGCGGTGGACTATTTCGTCAAACCGGTGGAGCCCGCGCGTCTCGTCGCCACCATTCGCAGGCACCTGCGACAGCCCGTGGACCCTGGCGCGCCGATCCTGGTAGTCGAGGACGACTCTGCCATTCGCGAGGTGATGCGGCGCAGTCTGGTCGGCGCTGGCTACCGTGTCGTCGAGGCGACGAACGGCATGGAAGCGTTGGGTCTGGTGGCACGCCAGATTCCTGCGTTCATCGTGCTGGACCTGATGATGCCCGAGATGGACGGGTTTCAGTTCCTCGACGCGCTGCGCGACCAACCGGATTGCTCCGAGGTGCCCGTGATGATCGTCACTGCCAAGATGCTCTCGGCCAAAGAGCGCCAGCGCCTCGAGCGCTCGGCACAGGGCGTCATCAGCAAGAACGCTCACTCGCGGGCTGACTTGCTCAACCTGATCGGAGAGCACATTAGCTTGATGCTGGAGCGGAAAGACAAGCGGGGAGACTAGTGTCCTGTCTCCATAGTTCGTCCCGAAGTTCGCGCGGCCCGGCCTCTACGAGGCCGCGCGAATTTCGGAGTCTGGCGTCCTATTGAGACTAGGAAAGCGTTGTTTATTTTCGTGGCGAATCAGAGATTCACCACACTAGGAGAGATGGTGATGAGCGAATCGAACAGCGGTCCAGGCGTGCCCGACGTGATCGGGGCTTCCGAAGCCCCCGGGCCAAACCAGTACGATTTTTTCGGTGTGATCCAGGACTACCTCAATCGGGCATCCGACATCGTGGACCTGCCCGGTTACATTCGGGCGATCCTGAGCCAGCCGAAGAACGAAATCATCGTTCACTTCCCGGTGCGTATGGATACCGGCGAGTACCATCTGTTCAAAGGTTATCGGATTCAGCACAACAACATCCTCGGCCCGTACAAGGGTGGCATTCGCTATCACGAGTCGGCGTCGCTGGACGACTTCAAGGCACTGGCGGCGATGATGACCTGGAAGTGCGCCCTGATGAACTTGCCCTTCGGTGGCGCCAAGGGCGGCATCAAGTTCAATCCCCGGGTCGTCTCCGCCGATGAACTGCAGCGCATAACCCGGCGTTTCGTGCATGCGCTGGGTTCGAACATCGGCCCGGACTACGACATTCCTGCGCCCGACATGGGCACCAACTCGCAGACGATGGCCTGGGCCATGGACACCTTCATGAACACCGTGGCCATGGCCAATCGAGCCGCGATGGCCGGTGTCGTCACCGGTAAGCCCGTTACCAGTGGTGGAACCCACGGTCGCACCAGGGCAACCGGTCAGGGCGTCGTGCACACCATCGTGGACTGGGCGGAGCGTAGCGCTTTCGACTTGAAAGGGAAGCGGCTGATCGTGCAGGGCTTCGGCAACGTGGGTTCGCACACGGCGGTGTTGCTCAGCCACCTCGGGGTGTCCGTGGTAGCCGTGGGTGACCACACGGGTTACCTGCACAACAAAGAGGGCTTCAACACGCATCGTCTCGCTGCCTACGTCGAACAGAATGGCTCCATTCGCGGCTATCCGAACGGGGAAACCATTTCGCGCGAAGACTTCTTCAAGATCCCCGCCGACATGTTCGTGCCAGCCGCGATGGAGAACCAAGTGGGCGAGTTCGAGGCTGAATCCCTGCAAGTGAGGGTGATTGCCGAGGGCGCCAACGGCCCGCTCACCCCGCGCGGCGAGGCCATCTTGGAACAACGCGGCGTCACCATCTTGCCTGACGTGCTCGCCAACGCGGGCGGTGTTACCGTTTCGTACTACGAGTGGGTGCAGAATCGTCGCAGCGAGCAGTGGAACGCCGCAGACGTCGAGCTGCGCCTCGAGGGCGACATGCGCGCCGCCTACCAGCGCATGCTCGATTTCGCGGATCGCCACAAGTGCGGTTACCGTCTCGCGTGTTACGGCGTGGCGCTGGAGCGGCTGTTCACCGTCTACAAAGAGCGTGGTATTTTCCCGTAGCCACAACGCCTGACCCTGCGGCTCGGGTTCGGGCAGCGTGGATGGGCGGCGTGTCACGTCGTCAGAGCCGAGGTGCGAAAGCGTCACCGAGCGCCGTACCTGGGCAGAGCTCCGCGCGGTGCTTAAACCAGGCGCCACCGGCGCCGTTATCGGGAGAGCCGATGCAAATGCTCTTCCTGCTCCTGACGGTCTTCGCCGTGGCGTGCCTCGAGTGTCGGCATGAAGTGTTGGCCTTGATCGCTGCGCTCACGGCACTGGCGGTAATGCTCGTGGCGTTCTCGGGCGTTTCGATGCTGGCGTACGACTAAGCGCCCGCACCGTCGTCCGACGCACGGGCCGGGCGACACGGCGTGCGGGCGCTGGCGGTCTCCGCTAAAGAGTCCGCGCCCCCATGCTTCGTTGTCCGCATCTACCTCCCTGTGACGGGTGCCCCCGCTTCGGCTTGCCAGGTATCGGTGCGGAGGCTCACGAGCGCCTCCGGGCGCTAGCCCAGCGGGCGGACTGCCGCCTGGAACCGGCCGTCACGGGAGAGCCGCTGGGGTACCGAGTGCGCGCCCGCTTGGCGGTGCGTGGGAGCGCGCGTGAACCGAAGATCGGCCTGTTTCAAGAGCGCTCGCACAACGTCGTCGATATCCCACGCTGCGCGATTCACCACCCGCTCGTGAATCAGGCCGCCGTCGCGTTGAAGGCAGCGTTGCGCGAGACGGGGGTCGCGCCTTACCACGACCAGCGCCACAGCGGGCTCGTGCGGTACGTTCAGGTCGTCGTCGAACGCCCCAGTCAAACACTGCAGATCGTCGTCGTCTGCAACTCCGAATCGGCCGATCCGGTCGCGCCCTTGTTCGAGGCACTCGGAGCGCGCCTCGGTGAGCAGGTGCACAGCCTCTGGTTCAACGGCAACACCGGCAAGCACAACACGATCATGGGTCACGCTTGGCGGCGCCTTAGTGGGCCGGAAGCCATCGTGGAAGTCATCGCCGGCGCTCGCGTCCACTACCCCCCCGCTGCGTTCGGGCAGGCCAATCTCGACCTGTTCGAGCGAGCAGTCGCCAGCATCCACGGCTTCGTGCCGGAGTCTGCACGCATCGTCGAGTACCATTCCGGAGTCGGCGCGATTGGGCTCGGGCTCGTGACCGAGAAGCGTTCGCTCGATTGCGTCGAGATCGCTCCTGGGGGTCTCCGAGGTCTGGAACTCGGTAGGCTCGATCTGTCCGAGCAGCTGCGCGATCAGCTGAGGATCTACGCCGGAACGAGCGCTGCGCACGTGAACCTGCTCGGTGACGCCGACTTCGTGATTGTCGACCCTCCGCGCAAGGGGCTCGAATTGCCCCTGACCGAGGCGCTGTGCTCGCTCGGGGCCGGGTCGCCGCGCGCGCATTCAGCGCGGCTCGCCTATTTGAGCTGCGGTCTCGACTCGTTCCTACGGGACGTCGACGCGCTCTTGAATTCGGGGCAGTGGCGCTTGTCGCGCCTCGAGCCCTTCGCGTTCTTTCCGTTCACCGAGCACGTCGAAACGCTCGCGCTCTTGGAGCGCGCCTGAGTTCCTCACGCAGCAGCGGCCATGATGACACGCAGGCGTTGCATGGCGCGCGAATGAAGCTGCGAGATTCGCGGCTCGCTCACACCGAGTTCGGTACCGAGATCCTTGAACTTCACGCCACGGAAGTAGTGAGCGGCCACGATGTGTCGCTCCCGGGTGGGCAGTTGCTCGACAGCGCGGGCGAGGGTTTCGCGCGTGAACTTCGCGTCCACAGCAGCTTCGCTGCTCGCGAGCGTGGCGAGGCAGCGGTTCTGCTCCCACTCACTCACGTCGTCGAAGCGCACGACCGCCGGCGCAAACGCTCGCGCCGACTCCCCCTGCTCACTGGCTTCGGCGGCGGCTGCTCGCGCCCGACGTGGGAGCCAGTCTTGGGCTCGGAGCTCGTCCAGGATGGCGCCGCGGATTCGAACCCGCACGTACCACTCGAAGCTTTCGCTCGGTTTGTCGGCGTGGCGACGGATCGCATCCCACAGCCCGCTCATGCCGGCTGCAATCAAGTCCTCGCGCAACACGTTCCGGGGCAAGCGCCGCTGAAACCCGCCGGCGATCTGCCGCACGAGGGGCGTGTAGGTGCACAGCATCTGTTGCACGACCCGCTGGTCGAGGGTGCTCGAAGCACGGCGGGCCCCGGCTCCTGCCGGACGCGGGCGGAGGGTCCGGTTCTCGCTCGGAAGGGTCCTGCGCGCCGTACCCCGCACCGGAGCGGGCCGCAGGCTTTGTCGGCGCTGCACGGGCTGGCGCCGGCTGTTAGCCTCGGGTTCGCTGGCCGGAAAGATCGATGCGGTCGGGAAGGTTGCGGCGGTCGCAGAGGTTCGCAGTGCCATAGACGTTGTGTTTGCTCCTTGAAGCGTTGGCTAAGCAGAACCCGTGCCACGATATTAAAATAAGGAAATTATTGAATAAATCATGCCGATAGCCCACGGGCAGGGTTTTCAGTGACCCGGAGGCGTGCTAGGGCCTTCCGGCCCTTTGCGTCTGAAATCCGCCGTAGAACGCGTGCAGCCCGCGAGCGGGCCGCGACAGGCAACGTCACCCGCCGGGGTCATCGACGACCCATCTCGGTCGGGTCATAGTCCAATCGACCTTCTTGTTCCCGTTTTGTCGAGCGCCTGGGGGGGTCGCACAAAACCTGTGAGAGCGGGCCCCACGCCGGGGGCTGGGGGGCGACGTGCCGGTAACAGGCAGCGGGGGGCACACGCGGGGCGCGCGGCAGGTCGCGGGTTTTTTGACGTTCTCAGTCGAGCGATGCCACAGTTTGGATCGCAGCGCGGTGTGCGCTGTCGAGAGTTCCCGAGGCAACGACATGGGCGAAGGTAGGAACCTGGTCGGAGTGGATATCGGCTCCACTTCCATCAAGGTGTGCCAGTTGAAAGAGACCCGCCGGGGGCTCAGCTTGATGCGGTTCGGCTATCAGCAGCTGTCGCCCCAAGTCATCGTGGACGGCCAGATCATGGACAGCGGTGTGGTGGTCGAGAGCCTCCAACGCCTGTTTCAGGACAACCGGATCCGGCAAAGAGAGTGTGCCGTCAGCGTGTCCGGCCAGAGTGTGATCCACCGCAAGATCACCGTGCCGATGATGACCGAGGCGGAGCTCGAGGAGCAGATTCAGTGGGAGGCCGAGCAGCACATCCCCTTCGATATCAAGGATGTGCAGGTGGACTACCAGGTGCTCAGGCGCCGGGCAGACGCGAGCCAGATGGACCTGCTGTTGGTTGCCGCCAAGCGCGATCAGATCAGCGACTACGCGCAGCTCGCCCGCAGCGCCAAGCTCAAGCCCATCGTGTGCGACATCGACGCATTCACCGTCCAGAACCTGTTCGAGTTCTCGCGCGGCCTGCCTCAAGACCAGACGATCGCGATTTTGAACGTCGGCGGCAGTCTCTCGAGCCTGAACATCGTCGCCAACGGCGTCAGCCAGTTCACGCGCGAGATCGCCAACGGCGGCAACGTCATCACGGAAGAGATCCAGAAGGCGCTGAACGTTCCCTACGACCAAGCGGAGGCATACAAGTGCGGCGGTTCGGTGGATCCGAGCAACCAGTACCGCCAAGGCATGGTGCCACAGCAGGTGGTCGAGATTATCGAAGCCGTTTGCGACTCGATCGCCGCCGAGATCCAGCGCAGCCTCGATTTTTTCATGGCGACCAGCGGTGACGCCGAAATCTCCCGTATTTTCGTGACCGGTGGCACTGCCAGCCTGGCCGCGCTCGGCCAGTCGATCGAGCGCCGTGCCCGCATCGCCGTCGAGGTGTGGTCACCCATGGAGAAGGTGACCGTAGAGGGCAAGTTCATCGATGCGGCCCTGCTCCAGACGCGGGCGGCGCAACTGCCGGTCGCGCTGGGCCTGGCGCTTCGTAAGGAGCGTGAGGTGCGCGCGTGATCAAGATCAACCTGTTACCGCAGCCACGTCGCGTCGAGCGACAAGAGGGCAGCCAGGTCTGGATGGTGGTGATCCTGGTGCTGCTGCTGGCCGAGATCGCGGGCTTCTTCGTGTGGCACGGGCAACTCGCCGAGGAGTTGGAGCTGCGCCAGCGCACGAACCGCGAGCTCCAAGCACAGATCGATCAGTCGAAGCGCACCGTGGCGAACCATGATGAAGTCCTGAGGAAGCTCGAAGAGATGCGGTCCCGCGAGGCGGCCATTCAGCAGCTTCAAGCCGCGCGCACCGGGCCCACGGCCGTCCTGCTCGAGCTCGCCCGCATGCTGACCCCCGGCCGCGGCCCCAGCGTGTCGCCTGAAAAGCTCAGCCAGGTCCGCCGCGAGAACCCGCTCAGCATGCACAACACGGGCTGGGACCCGCGACGCTTGTGGCTCACCAGCTACGTCGAGAAGAATCGCAGCGTCAAACTCGACGGCAGCGCGCGCAACGGCGAAGACGTCAGCGAGCTGGCCCGCCGCATGAACCTTTCCGACTACTTCACCGACGTGAAGCTGCTTCCAGGGCAGAAGAGTAAGGACAAAGCAACGGGGCTGCAGCTGGTCGATTTCCAGCTCGAGGCCAAGGTGCAGTACTAATGGCCAAAGCCAAGAGCACCGGACTCGGTCGAATGCCGATGCTGGCCAAGATCGGCATCGCCATCGGCCTGTTGGGGTTGACGGCGCTCGCCTACTGGACCGTGTTTTACGCGGACATCTCGGGCCGCATCAAATCCGCAGAAGCCGCCGAAAAGGGACTGCAAAAGAACCTCGCCGAGGCTCGCAAGCTCGAGGTGAAGTACCAGGCCGACTTGAAGGAGCTGAACGATCGCGAGCTGCGGCAGCGCGAACTGGAAAAGGTGCTGCCCACCAAGACCGAACATCCGGCGTTCCTTTCCTCGCTGCAAACAGTGGCCAACATGACGGGTGTCACCCTGAGCGCTTGGGCGCCCCAAGGGGAGGTCCGCGAGAAGTACTACGCCCGCATCCCCATGAAGCTGACCTTGGAGGGGCGCTTCCACCAGATCGCCAAGTTTTTCTACGGCGTGGGCCAGGTCGACCGTATCATCAACGTCGAGAACATCACCATCGACGATCCGCAGGTCCGGGACGAGGACGTGCACGTGAAGGTCGACGCGTTGGCGACGGCGTTTCGGGCGGTCGAGCCCGAGCCCGAGCAGCCCAAGGAATCGCGGAACCGTAACTCGCGCGGAAAGAAGGCTGAAAAGTGAAGCTCGAATCCGTGTTGTGCGTCTGCTTGTGCCTGAGCTTGGCAGCGTGCGAGGACAAGGTCGTTACCGGCACGCCCAAGGCCCGAAAGTCCGCCAGCCCGCCGCCGGCCCCCAGCGCTTCTGCTGCGGAGGCGAGGCCTCCCAAGGTGGATCTCCAGGACGCGGACTTCGCCGAAAGCGACAAAAGTCGCGATCCGTTCCGTTCGTTTGCTCAGCTGTTCATCGAAGAGTCTTCAGGTGAAGTCGAGTCGCAAGTCGAGGTGATGCTCGAGAAGTACAGCATCGAGCAATTGCGGCTGATCGGCATCATCACCCGCGTGCATCCGGAACGAGCCATGCTCGTCGACCCCAACGGCGTGGGGCACGTGGTGAAGCGTGGCCAGTTCGTGGGTAAAGCCGACGTGGTGCAAACCGCCAAAAATGTCGGCGCTTCGTACCAAGTGCACTGGCGTGTCGATTCCATCCGGCCGAACGATGTCGTGTTCATCCGCGAAGACCCCCAGAACCCCGACGTTCCCGTGGCCCGCCGGGTGCTGCCGCTGCGCTCCCCCGAAGAACTCGACGCCGAAGCCGCCCTCCAACACAGCGGCTAACGGTCCGGTAGCTCCCGCTGGCTGGCCAGCAGCGCTCCTGGCGTTTTGTAGCGCTGCAGGTCGGTCATGCCGTGCGGCGCGAGACGCGGACCTCCGAGACCGACGGGGAAGGGGGCGCCGGGGATAAAACTGCCGCGAATTTGTTCCTCCAGATCGTGATTGAGTAGGCTTTGGCGAGAGCGGTTGGGCTACCCAATTCAGGCAGCCTCGAACCGCGCCACGGAGTCTCATGATGAGGTGGACTTGGTCCCGCATACGTCGCCGTTTTGCTGCTGTTCTGTTGGTGTCCGCCGTGGCCTGCCCGGTCACGGTCGTCGCTGAGCCCAGCAAGAAGACGCACGCGACCCACATCGCCGTACTCGAAGGAACTCAGGGAGGAGCGCACATCTCCATCGAGTTCACTCGGCCACCCACCTACACCGCTCGGTTGGAACAGGGAGGTCGAAGGCTCGTCCTCGACGTACCCAACGCCGACCTGCGCGGGGTGCCCGCGGCGTTGACGAACCAAGTAGGGGTCGTCGGCGGAGTGATGGCGCAAACGTTCAAGACCAAGCAGGGGACGACGACGCGCTTTCTGATCACGTTGCTCGAAGCCTGCAAGTATGGCGTCAACGTCGACGAGAACCGGCTGCTCGTCGACTTCGTGCCCGGTGGTTCGGGCGTGATCGACTCGCCCAAGCAGAGCCGTCCGGCGCCAGTGCGCGCCAAGCGCCGGCAGCTGGCGGTCACGGACGTCAAGTACGAGCACGCTGCGCTCAGCTACCAGGTGGTGATCGGCGTCGATGGTTCGCCCGAGTATCGTCAGGACAACGCTACACCGGGCCAGTCGTCGCTGATCTTGCGCCGCACCAAGCTGCCGGAAGCGTTGATGCGCACCCTGGACGTCACCGCGTTCGGTGGAGGGCTCCGGAGCATCTCCAGCTACTCCAAGAACGGCAACGTCGTGATCGAGGTGGAGCGTTCGGCGGAGCTCACGAGCAAAGTCGAGCGCCGGGGCGATGCGCTGGTGTGGTCGTTCTTCAAGCCCGGCAGCCTCCCTGCCTCGATGACGGGTGTAGCTCGGGACGGCGGCATCGCTCGCCGCGCCAAGACCGTCTACGTCGAAGAGGGTTTCGAAGACGTTCCGGAGGTGCACTCCGGCTACAGCCCTAGCGCGGGCGAGGTGCAGGCCGAGCAGAGCCCCGCGGAGGAGGCGCAGGGTTTCGCGAGCCCGGTGCTCGGGCAACAGCGCTTCACGGGGCGGCGCATCGACCTCGATCTGAAGGACGCCGACATTCACAACGTGCTGCGCCTCTTGGCCGACGTGGGGCGCGTCAACATCATTACCGCCGACAACGTGCAGGGGAGCGTCACCATCCGCATGCGCAACGTCCCCTGGGACCAGGCGCTCGACGTCGCGCTTCAGACCAAGGGCCTCGGCATGGTCCGACAGGGCAACATGATCCGAGTGGCGCCGCTCTCGGATCTAGAACGTGAGCGCGAGATGGAGCTCGAGCGCCGCAAGCAAGAGGTGCAGTTGGCCCCGCTGGAGACGCGGCTGATCCCGATCAGCTACGCCGACGCGAACGACATCCGTGACCGCGCACAACCCATGCTCTCTGGCCGAGGAACGATCGCGGTGGACGAGCGCACCAACATGATGATCGTGCGCGACGTGGCGGGGAACCTGAATCAGATCGAGAGCTTGGTACGATCGCTCGATACGCAGACACCGCAGGTGCTGGTGGAAGCGCGTATCGTCGAAGCGACGAGCCGTTACCTGCACGACGTCGGCATTCAGTGGGGTGGCGATGCCACCTTCTCGCCGGCGACGGGCAACCCCACGGGGCTCGCTTTCCCGAGCGCCGTGGGCGTCGCCGGCGGTGCCAGTGACGCACAGACGCCGACCGCCGGCTTGAGCCCCTTCACCTCCAACGTCGCGAACCCGAACTTCGCCGTGAACCTGCCGGCCGTGGTGGGTACCGGCAGCGGTGGTGCGCTCGGCCTGACCTTCGGCTCCATCGACAACACCATCAACCTTGCTGTCCGCCTCTCCGCGGCCGAGTCGAGCGGTATGTTGCGCATCCTGTCGAGCCCACGCGTGCTGACGCTCGACAACAAGGTCGCCCGTATCGCGCAGGGTACTTTGATCCCGTTTTCGCAGGTCAGCGCACAGGGCGTGCAGACCACCTTCCAGGAAGCGAAGCTGCAACTGCTGGTGCAGCCGCACGTCACCGCCGACGGCAGCGTGAGTCTCAACGTCAAGATCAACCGGGACGAGCCGGACTTCAACCAGACCTCGGCGCGCGGCGACCCAACGATCTTGAAGCGCGAGGCCGAGACCACGCTGCTCGTCATGGACGGGCACACGGCCGTGATCGGTGGCATCTTCACGCGCAACACCGGTCGCAACCTCGACCAGGTCCCGTTCTTCGGGGACATTCCGCTGATCGGTCTGTTGTTTCAGCGCCGCCGCGCCAGCGACTCGCGGAGTGAACTCGTGATCTTCATCACACCGCGTATCGTCAATCGCGCGGAAGCCCTCGGTCGCTAACGAGATTCTCGATTCCAGCCTGGGGTGTAATGACTCTCCCTGCGTGACGCGGGCAGCCACGGGGGCCGCCCTGGGGCGCCGGTGCTAAGCTCAGCGAGATGTGCCCCGGGTTCGCGCCTCCCCCGGATTTTCGCTACATCAGCCTGGAGCCCACGCAGGGGGCTCCAAACCTGAAGGGGCGGGCGATCTGCACGGGGGCCGTGGTCTGCGGGGTCGGGGTGATGGCGTTGGGCAGCAACGCGCTCGCGCTGACCTGGGCACTGGGGCTCGGAGTGGGGGCAGCCTGGTTCGTGCTGCGGCGTCCGCCGCGGCATACAGCCGCGGTGATCGACATCGAGCACATAGCGATCGTACCCTGGGGCGTCGTCGTCCATGCGGGGAGCGGGCCGCGGGTGCTCCGCTGGGGAGCGATTGATTCGATCCACGTGCGCTACCAGTCCGAGCGCGAGAGCGCCACGCCCGTGATCCGCTGGTCCGAGGTCACCCTGCGCGCCCGCACCGAGACGATCGTCGGACGCGCGCGCGGTCTGGCGCCGCTCGAACGCCTCGAAGCCCACCTCGCGAGCTACGCTCAGGAAGCGGGTCGCCCGATCGCTCTCGATGCGGCCGCCACGACGACGGCCGTGAGCGACCTCGAGCCGGTCTTTCCCCGATTGCTGGACGAGGTGCACCGTTCGGTCAGGGCACCCGACGCCATTCCGGAGCTCGGCCTCGACGCACGCGGCTACAGGGGCGGGTCGCAGCGCGACCTCGGTACAGAAGGGCTCGGGGTGCTCAGGCGCTGGCTCACGGAAGACGCAGCTGCCCTGGGGGCCGATCGCCGGCCGCTCGCGGCAGTGCTCGCAGCTGAACTACGAGCGCGCCCGCTGCTGGAGACGCTCATGGCTCTGGTGACGTCGCCGCATCCGTTCGTGGCCGCCGTGGCCCGCTCCGCGGCGCTGCGCCTGGGGGCGGAGTTGCGCCGGGTCGGATCGCTCCAAGAGCTCAGCGACTTCGTCGCGGCGGCCGAACTCGAAGCCATGGGTTCGTGGGGCGCGAGACCCTGAACCGCGTCCCATGGTACAGTGTGCCGGCTTGGTACACGCGAGCCCACTCGGAGAACTCAGTCGTCGAGCTAGCATGCGCGCTCTCTGGGGCATCTGGCTTTCGTGGATGGGCGTCGGGTGCGTCAAGTCTCCGGCTCCATCGAGCGGCGCGCCCCCGCCCACGAACCCGGAGCCTCCCGACCGGCCCGTGCCGCGCCAGGTCGAACACGAATGGATGAGCCTGAGCGAGTGGCGCGCGCGGCACCGCGCGCAGCTCGCCGATCCGGAGCGTAGCCACGCGCGCCTGGTCTTTCTCGGTGACTCGATCACGCAGGGTTGGGCCGCATCTGCTGCCTACCGCGCGCACTTCGGCCGCTATCGCCCGCTCAATCTCGGCGTCGGTGGGGACCAGACGCAGCACGTGCTCTGGCGTCTCGAAGACGGCGCGCTCGCGGGGGTCCACGCCGAGCTGGTGGTGATCCTGATCGGCGTCAACAACCTGAGCAATGGCCACTCGCCCGCCGAGACCGTTCGCGGCATCCAAGCCGTCGTGCGCGAGGTCGAACGCGCCCTGCCGTCCACCCAACTTTTGCTGCTCAGCATCCTGCCGGCAGGAGAAACGGCGGACGCTCCTCTGCGCCGGCGGATCGTCGAGACCAATCGTGCGCTCCGTGTGCTCGGCTCCGAACGGCTTCGGGTGCTCGACGTGGGTGGGGTGTTTCTCGACGCCGATGAGCGCATCCCGGTCGAGTTGATGGGGGATTTCTTGCACCCCAGCGCCGCCGGTTACGAGCGCTTGAGCGAAGCCGTCGCCCCCGAGTTGGCGCGGCGGCTCGATGCTGTGCCGGCGCCGTAGCGCTTCAGTCGCTGCAGGCGCTCTCTGGGGCGCAGCCGCCGTCGACGCAGTGGTCGCTCCAACATTCGCCGTTCACTTCGCAGGCGACGCCGTTCGCTTTGCGCGCGACGCAACGCGCGCCCGAGTCATCGGGCAGACACAGCGCGCCGAGCCCGCACATCAAGAGCGTGGCCGGGTCGCAGTCGTCGCCGGCTTCGGCGTACGGCTCGCAGGTGCCTTCGACGTCCAGCGTGGCCAGGCTGACGCCCGCGCAATAGCTGCCGGCCTCGCAGGGGTTGGGCGCGCCGAACTGGCAGTCTTCCCCCTCTGCCACCACCGCGACACATTCGAGCGTGAACGGGTCCACGCTCACGATCGCGCACGCCGATCCGTCCTCACAGAGCGGACCCTCCTTGAAGTCGCACTCATCACCGGGTTCACCCGTGAACACCTCGTCGGCGGGACGACAGGTGCCGGGTATGCCCTCTTCCTCGTCGTCTCCCAAGCAGAACAAGCGGTCGCTCGCGCAGGGTGGCGCCACGCCACCCTCGCAGTCGTCACCCTCTTCGGCGGGCGCCACACAGCGCCGCGTGTCATCCGAGCAATCGAGCCCGTCTTCGCACTGGTCATCTCCCGAGCAGGCCTCGCCGGCGTTCAACTTGCCGCTGCAGGTGCCCGGGCAGCTATCCGAAAATTCACAGATGCTATCTCCCTCGCATTCGACGTCGGTGGTGCAATCGCCACCGCGTTCGACCGTACCCGTGGCGGCTTCGTCACAGCTCTCGGGGTCCGCGTCGCCGATCTCGTCGCAGCTGCGCCCGCTCAGTTCGTCGAGGCAGTCTTGCATCTTCGCGGGGTTGTAGGTGGCCCGGTCGTCTTCGACGGCATCGACGATTTCGTCGAAGCCTTGGGCGTTCAGCGTGCTGATGAAGTAGTCTTCGCACTCGCCCTCGGGGATGAATGCCTTGACGAACGGGTTGCAGCGCTCCGTCAGATCGCAGAACACCGAGGCGTAGGCTGCCGGCACTTCGGCGAGGGGCAACCCCGCGTCGGAACCTGCATCGTCACCGGAACTGCCCCCACAAGCTCCCAGGAGCAGCAAGGGCATCGAACTCGCTAACAATGTTCGCTTCAGCATCGACCTTCTCCTCGGCCAAGATGGTGGCGGACAACCGCGCGCCGCGGCAAGGTGGATCGACGGTCCCGCCCTTCGAACGGGCAGGCATTGTGGGCGAGTGTAGTGCGCACGAGCGCCGGCCCCGCAATCGGCCATTTCGGCGCGGAATGAGCCTGCGCGGTCGACTTCCGACGCTGGTCGTGGCAAGCCCACCTTCTTCTGATGCTGTCTTTGATCTATGCGCGATCGCTCGATTACTGCATCGGCAAGGCAGGTCAGGTGCCTTGGCATTTGCCGGACGAATTCGCGCATTTCAAGCGAACCACGCGCCACCACGTCGTGATCATGGGCCGCCGAACCTACGAAGATCACGACACGCTCTTGCCCGATCGAGTCAACATCGTCGTGACGACGGCGCTCGCGTACCGGGCGGCTGAGGGCGTCCTGCTCGCGCATTCGTTCGAAGAGGCGCTCGCGCTCGCCCGAGGCGCAGACCGTGAGATCTTCGTTGTCGGTGGGGTCCGGCTGTTCGAACGCAGCTTTCCGCTGGCCCAACGCGTCTACGAGACGGTGGTGCATACGACGGTGCCCGATGGAGACACGTTCGTGCCGCGCTTCGACTTCAGCGGTTTTCGCCAAGAGATTCTGGAGCGCCATCCGACCGACTCGCGCCACGCGTTTTCGTTCGAGGTATCGTCGTACGAACGGGTGGAGTAACCTGGTGCACCACCGCATCCTGGTGACCGGTTTCGACTGCTTCGGCGAGCACGGCCACAACACCTCGCAGGCGATCGTGGAAGCCCTGGCCGCGCGGAACGATCCGCGGTTCTCGTGTCGGGTGTTGCCCACCTCGTTCCAGCGCGCCGGCGCGCTGATCGAGAGCTGGATCGAGACGGAGCAGCTGGGGGCGGTGGTCATGTTAGGGCTCGCGGCGAAGGCGGGAGCGCTCCGGCTCGAACGCTTCGCGCAAAACCGCGACTCGAGCGCTTCCGCTGACAACGACGGCGAGTCGCGCGCCGAGGCTCCGATCGTCCAGGCTGCTCCTAAAGCGTATGCAAGCACGCTGCCACTGGAACGATTTGCTGCCGCGGTACGGAGTTTGGGCACGCCTGTCGAGCTCTCGCTCTCCGCCGGAGGGTTCGTGTGCAATCACGTTTACTACCGAGCGCGGCACGCCGTCGAGCTCGGGAACCTGCGGATTCCTTGCGGGTTCCTGCACGTCCCCGCGACGCGCCCCGGACAGCTCGAACCGTGGCTCGGGGCGGTTACCGAGTGCTTGGGAGTTCTCGCTGCGGCGATCGAGTGACGCGCGTGCGCTGGTGCCGGGGTTTGCGGGTGGATCGTCCGGGTCAGATACGGTTCACTTCGTGGACTACCGCGGCGTGGCGTTTCCGAATAAGGTCTGCTTCGCTGCCTAGGCCGGTGCTTCAAGGCCGACTGCTTCATGGACCGACAACGATGAGAAATATCAGCAACGCTTTTCTCCTGCTTACGATGTGCACCCTCGGCGTCTCGTTCGGCGCTTGTTCTTCGGACCCGGCCACCGAGTCCACCTCGAGTGGTCCGACCTCGAACACGAGTTCGAATACGACCCAAGGCGCGACCACGGCGGGCGTCACCACGTCCACCAGCGGCGGTGCGTCGACGACCGCGACGGTGACGACGGCGTCGGCTGTAACGACCACGTCGGCGGTGACGACGACCGCCACGGCGACTGGACCGAGCACAGCCGTGACTGGCACGACCTCCTCCACGACCACAGGGTCGTCGACCGCGTCGGCTTCGACCACCGGGGGCGGCTGTGTCACGGGTCAGGTCGATTGCGGCTCTGGTTGCGTGGACGTGCTCGCCGGACCCATCGAGCGGAGCGGCACCTACGTGCTCGAGTTCGGCGACCTCTACCTCGCCGTCGACGCCGACGGCGGCAAGGTCGTCGAGTTCAAGCGCGCGGGTGGCGCCAACGTATTCACCACCAGCGCTGTGCACGAGACGAACTTCGGGTCCACGCTGTGGACGGCGCCCCAGGTAGACTGGGACTGGCCACCGGTCCCCGAGGTCGACAGCGAACCCTACACCGTTACGGTCGACGAAGCGGCCGGGACCATTACCATGGTCAGCATGGGCACGCCGAGCGTGGGTCCCAACGTGACCGTGACCAAGGTGTTCACCGCGAACCCCTGCGACGCGACCGTCGACATCTCCTACAGTATCCAGAATAGCGCTGCCGCTGCCGCTTCGTTCTCGGCGTGGGAGGTCACGCGCGTCGTGCCGGGCGGCTTGAGTTTCTGGGGCGCTGAAGAGGGCTTGATCGGGGAGAGCGTGCTGCCTGCAGAGTATCAGACCGACACCTACTGGTTCGATCACGTGGTCGACACGACGGGTGGACGGAAGCTGTTTTCGGAGGGCAGCGGCGGGTACATCGCGTTCACCCAGGGCACGGACTTGTTCGTCAAGGCGTTTAGCGACGTGCCGAGCACTGCGCATCCCCCCGATCACGGCGAGGTCGAAGTGTACGAAGACGAGAACGATGGCTACGTCGAGCTCGAAGTCGTCGGCAGCTATGGTTCGATCGCTGCCGGTTCTTCGGCGACGCTCGAGATGCGCTGGTACTTGCGACCGATGCCCGACGGTGCGACGCGTGCGGTCGGCGATGCCGCCCTCAAGGCGGCGGTGCTCGCCTTGATCGCGCCGTGAACGCCACTGCGCGCGTCGTGAACGTGGCGCGTGGCAGGCTCAGGAGAATGGGAACGTGAACTCTCTTGGCTTCACGTTTCCGTGCTGCCGCGGTGGCTACCTCAGTCTGACGGCAACGCGCGCTCGGCACACAGCTCGAAGGCAAAGAAGCGCGTGCCCACACGACAAACGCGGGTCTCGCTGGGCGCGTCCCGTCGAAGCACCTCGATCCGGCCCGTTGGTTTTCCGGATTCGACGTTCCAGATGGAGAGCGCGGTCGCTCCCGGCATCACCGCCACTGCACTGCCATCGGGCGAAAGCGCCAACTCACCGCTGTGGGCTTTGCCGAAGACCTTGAGCAGCCGCCCCTTGGGCTCCCAAAGCCTGATCTTGGTCGAGCTGGTGACGACGGTCGGCTTGCCCCCGGGCAGAAATGCCACCGATACGTCGAACAGAGCGCTGCCTGGCAGGACCCCTAGGAGTGTGCCGGTTTTCCAGTGCCAGATCCGCGTCTTCCCGTCCCGCGCGGTGCTGGCAACGAGCGCGCCATCCTCGGAAAGAGCTACCCTCCGGGGCGCGCGCGCGTGGGGCCCCAGGCTGGCGACCTGCCGCTCCGCCATTCGATCCCACAGGTAGACGCGGTCGGTGCCAGCCAGCGCGAGTAGCCTGTCATGTGCGGACACGGCGATGTCCGACAACCCGCCCCCGGAGCCCCACCGGTCGGGCGCCGCAGCACCGAGTCCTGGCAGCTGTTGGCCGTCCAGGGTGCTGCGAATCTGCACACGACCCTCCGCGGAAGCCGTGAGGACGGCCGCGCCGTCAGGGGTCGCTGCAAGGCCCATGATCGGGGAGTGGCCAGTGGGGACGGACCACAGCAACGTGCCGTCGAGCGCACTCCACAGTTCGAGCTGGCCTTCTTCCGACCCTGTGACGATGAAAGCACCGTCCGGCGTGAAGCGCAACGCGCGCACGGGCGCCGCTAGAAGCAGGTCGACGGAGCCGAGTTTGCCAGCCGAAGCCAGCCCCACCCTGTTCTTTTCCGCGGCTGCCAGTTGGTCCCGTGAGGACCAGGCGAGCAACTTGCTGGAGCTGACTTGCTTCTCGATTGGGCTCGAGCGTTTCACGACTTCGATCGGCTCGTCTGCTTCCAGCTCCAGCAAGGCGCGATCGAACAGGCGTTGCGCCTCTGCCGAACGTCCCTGCTCGAGCGCACAGTGGCCCGCCATGAACAATGCCTGACCGTTGGGAGGCCGGGCCAACCACGCCGCTTCATAGGCCGCCCTGGCCTCGCCATAGCGTGCGGCGGCCGCCGCGCCATTGCCCTGGTGAGCCAGGTTTTCGGCTTCGACTAGCAATCGGTGGGCGGCTGCGAGTCGCCCTCTGCTCGCTACCTGCGCCTGCTCGGGAGTCGTCGAAGGTGGCGTGCGTGCTTTCACGAGGTCGAGAGCGGCGCGGGCCGCTTTTCGAACCGCGGGGTCGTCGTCGCTACTCAGGATTTGCCACGCGAGTGCGCTCGCGTCCTCGTGCCGCCCCAACTCAGCCAGCGCTTCTACCTCTATGCCCCAGCCTCGGTGGCGAGAGCTCGGGCAGCTTTGGATAGCGCCTTCCAGGAGCCTCAAGGTTCGGTGGAGTCGGCCTTCAGCGAGCAGGCGCCGCGCCTTTGCGAACTCTGCCGCCGGCGTATCGCACGGCGGAGTCACCGTGACGCTTACTGCTGGTGGAGCCCCCGGCTGTGGTTCGGTGCAGCCGAGCGCCCCCGCCAGTACCACGAAGAGCCCGGCGCTGAGCGTCCGCCAGTTGCTGCGCTGCATGCGGCTAATGCGCGAGCTCGCTTTCTTGCAATGGCCCCGGCGGGATTTTGTCGGGCGCGCCTTTCTGTTCCAACTGGGCCAGCAACGTCGATGCTCGAGGGAGCGCGGCTACGTTGGGGTCCCAAATCATGCGGACTGCCCCAGGCATCCGCGCATGATTCCACGGCCAGTCGTGTTCGACCAGGCTGTCAGCGGGCTCCCGCTGGCGTTTCGCCACGTCCGCCGCGCGGGTCGCACGGTCTTCGATCAGCGGCGCCTTCATCGCCAGAACTCACATTTTCCTGGCTCTGCGTCCACGCCTTTGCGTTCTCGCGCGAGAGCGGGCATGTAGCGCCTCGGGTCTCGGGATGGTCGGCGCGCGCGGGCGAATACGGTGGGTCACGGTGCTGGCGGTCGCATTGGCGGCGGCTCCCGCCAGCGCGCAGGAAGGGGCGCCGACGCAAGCGGGCAGTCCGTCCGAACAGGCGGTGACGCCGCCGAAGCTCGTCCAGTTCGTCGAGGCAGAGTATCCCGCCGGCGCGGTTGCGGCTGGGCTCGAGGCCGACGTCGACCTCGTGCTCTCGATCGACGCCGATGGCCGCGTCACGGCTGCCGACGTGGCCGAGCCGCGCGGCCACGGTTTTGACGATGCTGCACAGGCGGCGGCGCTCGCGTTTCGCTTCGAGCCGGCGCGCCGCGGTGACCAGCCCGTGGCGTCGAAGATCCTCTATCGCTACTCGTTTCATCTCGATCACGAGCCGGCGGAAGCTCGCGCTTTGCCCGTGGCCGTGCTGCGCGGGCGCGTCGAGGTATCGGGGGGTGACTCGCCGCTGGCGGGGGCGCGCATCGTGATTCGCCGGGACGAAGCGCTGGTGCGGGAGGTCGTGAGCGATGCTGCGGGCAGCTGGGAGGCGAAGGATCTCGCGCCTGGGCGCTACCAGCTGACGGTCAGCGCGGCCGGCTTCGAGGACTATTCCGTCAGCGAGACCCTCGGCGCCGACGAAGAGGTCAGCGTCGAGTATCGGCTGGTGGCTGTCGTCGGCGACGGTGATGCCACGACCATCGTGGTGCACGGCGAACGCCCTGCGCGCGAGGTCACGCGGCGTACCATCACCCGCCGCGAGATGAGCCGCGTTCCCGGCACTTCGGGTGACGCGCTCCGTTCCCTCCAGAACCTTCCCGGTGTCGCCCGACCTCCGTCATTGTCGGGCGTGTTGATGGTGCGCGGCACGCCTCCGACCTCCACGCCGGTGTTCATCGAGGGCATGTTCCTGCCCAATGTCTATCATCTGGGCGGGCTTTCCAGCGTCATTCCCACGGAGTTGATGGAAGAAATCAACTTCTACCCCGGCAACTACAGTGTCCGCTTCGGGCGCGGGCTCGGCGGCATCGTAGACGTCGCCCTGCGCAAGACACGCGACGACGGTGACTACCACGGCCTTGCACAGATCGATCTGATCGATGCGCGAGCGATGCTGGAAGGCCCCGTGCCGCTGGTCGACGGCTGGAATTTCGTGGCGGGCTTCCGGCGTAGCCACGTGGATGCCTGGCTGGTGCCCCTGGTCGACAACGAGGATACGTCGATCGTCGCCGCGCCGGTGTACTACGACTATCAGCTTTTCGCCGACAAGCGGCTCAGCAAGGACTCATACCTGCGCGTCGGATTCCTGGGCTACGACGATCGCGTGCGTATCATCGATCGCGTCGCGGCGGAAGGCGGCGAACTCGACTCCATCGACAACATCAACGGCTTCGGGTCGCTGTATACGCACCGGATCTCCGATGAGCTGTTCCTGGAAGTGAACCTGACGGCGGCCCGCCTCGATCAGCACTTTCAGCTCAGCACCATCCTGTTCGACACCGTGGCTTACGGATCGGTGGCCCGCGCCGAGGTTTCGTACGAAATGTGGCCCAACGCCACGCTCGTGACCGGGCTCGACGTGCTCGTGGCTCCTTACGAGACGCACGCGCAGATCCCCGAAGACCCCGGCCCGAGCGCGCCGGACATCGGCTCGTTCGTGACCACGCCCACGCGCAGCATCGACGACCGAGGCACCTTCTTCCAGCCAGCGATCTTCGCGGAGATGCAGATGGCTCCCTCCCGGCGCTGGCACGTCGTGAGCGGGGTGCGCCTCGACTACACCCACGGCATCCAGCATTTCGACGTCAGTCCGCGCATGTCGGCCCGCTACGACATCGTCCAGGGTTTTCCGCGCACCACCCTGAAAGGCGGCAGCGGCTACTTCTTCCAGCCGCCGGGCTTCGACGTGGAACTGTTCAAAGACGATCAGACGGAGCTCAGAACGATGCGCTCGTGGCAGAACACGCTCGGCGTGGAGCAGGAGCTTTCGCAGCAGGTCGAGCTCTCGGCCGAGGGCTTCTACAACGTGCTCGACGATCTGATCTCTCGCGGCCCGGACACCACGGGGGTGCTGCGCTACAACAACCAAGGAGAAGGACGCGTGTACGGTGCCGAGTTCATGCTGCGCTACCGAGCCGACGAGCGCTTCTTCGGCTGGCTCGCGTACACGCTGTCGCGCTCCGAGCGCACCTGGGCCGACGGCGAGCCCTCGCAGGTCTTCGGGCTGGATCAGACGCACATTTTCACGATTCTCGGCAGCTATGTGCTCGGTGCGGGTTGGGAGCTCGGAGCGCGCTTCCGCTACGTGAGCGGCAATCCCTACACGCCTTGCGAAGGGGGCATCTTCAGCAGCACATCGACGAGCTACTTGTGCGTCAACGGCCCCAACAACAGCGGCCGGCTGCCGCCGTTTCACCAGCTGGACATTCGCGTCGACAAAACCTGGGAGTTCGAGAGCTTCGAGTTGGGGGCCTACCTCGATTTGATCAATGCCTACAATCGGCAGAACCCGGACTTCATGGACTACAGCTACGACAAGACCGAGAGTCGTCCCGTCTCGGGCAGCCTGCCGATCGTGCCGAGCCTGGGCATCCGGGGAGAGTTCTAATGCCGCGCATCCAACCGAGCTGGCCGGTGTTCGTGGTGGCGGCGCTCGTGGCGGGGTGCGGCGAAGGCTTTCCGTCCCCGTCGCTGCTCGATTCGTTGCGGGTACTGGCGGTGCAGCCAGAGCCGGCCTCGGGGGTGCCCGGCGAGCCCGTCACGCTCACCATGTTGGTGCACGACGGGCGCAGCGGGCGCGCAGGCGCTCCCGAGCCGACCCCGCCCCAGGTGCTGTGGATCGGTGGCTGCCACAACCCGCCGTCGCGCCAATACTTTGGCTGCTACCCCGCGATCCAAGCGCTGGCGCGACAGCTCGGTGAGCTGGCTCCGGACACGCCGATCGCCCCCGTGCCCGGGTACATCGGGTTGGGGACCGAGTTCGAGTTGCCGCTGCCCGCAGGCATCCTCGAGGCTGCGCCGCGCTACGAGAGCGATCCGATCCACTTCGGCGTCTCGTACGTCTTCTTCGCGGCATGCGCCGGAGAGCTGCGCCTGGATCTGAAGGCGCAGGGGACCCTGCCTGTCGCATGCTTCGACAGCGCCAGCGGCCGGCGCCTGGGCCCCGAGGACTACGTCGAAGGGTTCACTACGGTGTACACCTACGAAGACGAGCTGAATCACAACCCCGAGCTCGAGAGCATCAAGTTCGCGGGCAGCGATGTCGTCCTGGGAGCCTGTGACACGGACGACGATTGCGCCGCGCTCGCGGAAAGTCTCGAAGGATTCAAGAGCTACGCGTGCAGCGACGCCGGGCAATGCATCCCCGCGGTGGCGCGCTGTGACAGCGCCGATGGTTGCCCCGAGTACGCTATCGAGCCCGACGCTCCACAGCTGAGCGCCGAGCCCGATCCGAGCGCGCCCGACCCGGGCCACTCCGAAATCTTGTGGTTCAATTTCTATGCCGATGCCGGTGAGTTCTCGTCGGAGACGCGCCTTTTGAATGACCGCGAGACGGGTTGGGTCGACAACCACGCGAGCGGCTGGCGACCCGTGAGGAAGGCGCCTGGCAAGGTGCGGTTGTTCGCGACGTTGCATGACAATCGCGGCGGCGCCGACTGGCGTGGTTTCGAAGTGCTGCTGCGCGATCCTTGAGTCACGGCCCGTTGGCTTGCCGGCAGCATCCTGGTAGGTTGCTGCGGATGCGCCGCAGGCTTCTGTTCGTCATCATCGGTGGCGTGGTGTTCGCCATCGGTCTGGTAGTCGCCGACCGCGTGCTCTTCGGTTTTTCTGGACCGCTCGCGGGCGTGCAGCGCACGTTGTCTCGAGCTCCCACGAACAGCGGCGTCAGTTGGAGCGTCGTCGGGCGCGATTTCGGGGGGGTGACGGACCTTCAATTCGTGCCGGGCTCTGCCCAACGCGCGCTCGTGCTCCTGAAGAGCGGCGCTGCGCACCTCGTCTCGTTCGAGTCCGGGCACGCCGTGACGCGGTCCAACAGCCCCGAGGTGCTGCGCATCCCGGTGCGATCCAACTCGGAGCTGGGTCTGCTGGGTCTCGCGTTTCACCCGCGGTACTTGGAAAACGGCCTCTTCTACCTGAACTACAACCCCGCCGAGGGAGTCACCCGCACGCGGATTGCGGAGTGGCAGCTGAACAACCACCGACTCGGGCACGAGCGGGCCGTCGAGCGACGGGTCATTCTCGAGGTGGAGCAGCCCTATGACAATCACAACGCCGGCCAGCTCGCCTTCGGCCCCGACGGCATGCTCTACGTGGGCTTGGGCGACGGCGGTAAACGCGCCGATCCGCTGCAGGCGGGCCAAGATCTGAGCACGCTGCTCGGCAAGATGCTGCGCATCGACGTGGACCAGCCGAGCGAAGGACGAGCGTATGGGATCCCGCCGGACAATCCTTTCGTCGGGCGCCCGGGCGCTCGCCCGGAGATCTGGGCGTACGGTTTGCGCAATCCTTGGCGCTACACCTTCGATCCGCGCGGTCGCCTGGTAGTCGCGGACGTGGGTCAAGACGAGTTCGAGGAAGTCGACATCGTCGAGCGGGGCGACAACCTCGGTTGGGTGTCGAGAGAGGGACGTCACTGCTTCCCGCCGGGCGCCACCTGTACCTCGACGGGGTTCAAAGATCCGGTGTTCGAGTACCCGCGCCGCGACGGGAAGAGCATCACCGGCGGCACCGTGTACCAGGGCAAGCAAATCCCGTTTCTCACGGGAAAATACCTGTGCGCCGACTACACTTCCGGCAACCTGTGGGCGCTTCAGCTGCCGTCAGCAGCATCGGGTGACGCGCAGGCCACCTTGCTCGGACGCTTTCCTCACGCGATCACGACCTTCGGCCGCGATGCCGGCGGCGAGGTGTATGCCGGCGACTTCGCATCGGGCGAGTTGCTCAAGCTGTCACCGGGTAGGCGCAGGTAGCCGTGTTGCCTGTTTGCCTCCGGTCGCCTTGAGGTTCAAACTCACGTCCAGGATGGTCTCGTGATGTCGACGCCGCGGATGCCTGGCCTGGCTGGGGGAGCGGCAGCGCTGTGGCTCTTCAGCGCCTGCAGCGCGAGCGACGATCCCCCGGTCACGCCCGAGCCCGCTCCCGTCGAGGTGGCGGTCGAGCTCGGCACTGGCGAAGCCGAGTTCGAGCCGATCGAGGGTGAACCCACCTTGGAAATGGCAGCGGGCTTTCAGGGCGGGTTTCACGTATGGCTGAGCGTTCTTGGCTCGGGCTTCGAAGACGAGCGCCTGGACATGAAATTCGTGACCGCGCTCGACGGGGTTCTCGACTCGGATCTGACGATGCGCGCGACCCAAAAGGGCCGCCAAGTGACGAATGCCGAGGGCGAGGTGTTCTGGACCTTCGCCGGGTATCCTGGGCAGGTGAAGGACGCGCGCTGCGCGCATGGCAAGCGCGTGCGCCTGCAGGTGACGCTCAGCGACCCCGTGGGTCGTGAAGCGACCGACGAACGGTTCTGCATCGTTGCGCTCGACGAGCAATACCGCAGCGAAGACTGCGAATAGCTAGCCGCTGGGCGGGCCTTCGGGGGCGACGTCCGCGGCGACGATCTGATCGCGGCCGTTGTGTTTTGCCGTGTAGAGCGCGCCGTCGGCGGCCCGGATCAGGTCTTCGGGGCCGCCCTTGGGGACGTCTGCCTCCGAAGCCACGCCGAAGCTGGCCGTCACGGTAACCCGCTCGTCGCTGACCAGCAGGTCGAGCGCGCGCACGGATTCTCGGAGGCGTTCGGCGAGCACCAGCGCGCCTTGCTTGCTGGTCTGCGGCAGCAGGATCGCGAACTCTTCCCCGCCGTAACGAGCCGCCAGGTCCACCTCGCGCAAGCAAGCTCCGAACGAACGCGCCACCTCTTTCAATACCAGATCGCCGGCTTCGTGACCGTGGGTGTCGTTGAACTGCTTGAAGTGATCGATGTCGATCATGATGAAGGCCAGGTGGTTCTTGTAGCGTTTGGCGACGGCCCATTCGCGTCGCAGCACGTCGGTGAGGCGTCGGCGATTGAACAGACCCGTGAGCGGGTCCGTGATGGCGAGCGCCTCGACGTGATGCAGCATCGACTCGAGTTGCGAGTTGCGTTGCTTCAGCTCGCTCTGGCTGGCCTTCACCCGCAGCGCGGCGAAGATTCTGGCTTCGAGCTCTTCCGGCGCGAAAGGTTTCGCGATGTAGTCGTCAGCACCGACGTGAAGACCCTCCACGCGGTCGCGGAGCTCGCCGCGAGCGGTGAGCATGATCACCGGAATGTCACGCGTGGTGGAATGCATCTTCAACCAGCGACACACGGCGAAGCCGTCCATGTCTTCCATGATGACGTCCAGCACGATCAGGTCGGGGTACTCCTCCCGAGCGATTTTCAGTCCCGCCATTCCCGACCGTGCCCAGCGGACCGTGTACCCCAAGGCCTCGAGCGACTCCTTCAATTCGCCGCCCTGCGCGACGCTGTCTTCGACCAAAAGGAGCGTGGCCTTCACTGGCATTTCAACAGGATTAGCGACTCGGGGGTGCGTGGCAACAGCAAAACGGAGCCGGGCGGCTCGCCCGAGCGCCGGAAGTCGTGCGCAGTCCCGCGGCGTTCAGCCCCTGCCCGGGGCGCCAGGAGGGTAGTAGGGAACCAGCTCACGTGCCAATACAGGTCGCCCCGCGCGGGGGGGCAGGCTTCGGCTCCGCGTTCAGATCGGGAACTCGCCAGCTCCGGGCTGTGTGATGGTAGATCAGCCTGACGATGTGGACTTGGGGCCGCGCACAGCTAGCCGTCACCGCTGCTTGCGCCGCTTCGTGCGTGCTCGGCGCGAGCGGTAGCGGTGTCGCCGCCGAAGCGGCGGTTCGCGCCGACCTGACCGCGCAGTACTACGACGTGCTGAGCCCCTACGGTGACCCCGTGATGCAACGGCGGAGGTATACGCACACACTCGATCTGGACGTGGCCGACATCGATGGGGATACGAGCTACCGCGCACCCGAACTTGCATTTCGCACGCGGCTCAGGTTGGACGCCGATTTCGGTCAGTTCGGCTACGAGCGTGATCCCGAAGCTCTGGGACGCTACGCGCCCGGGCTCGAGCAGGCTCCCTTCGACGTGATGGTGGCCTACCTGGAGGGCCGTCACTACCTCGGAGGCGCCGTCGGCTTCCGGGTGGGACGCCAGTACCAGGTGGACAGCCTGGGCTGGTGGTCGTTCGACGGTGCGCTCGTGCGCGCGGACGTTCCGGGCGTGTTTGGGCTCGAGGCCTACGGGGGCTTCGAGCAACGGGATACGCTCGGCGTGCTCGGAACTTCCCGCTACGAAGCCGACGGGGTGTTTCGCGGCAATCGCGACGATCTCGAGCAAGGCGAATGGCCGAGCTACCTGGAGCAATCCAGGCTTGCTCCAGCTTACGGGGGGAGCGTGCAGACGCTTGGGCTTTCGTTTTTTCAAGCCCGCGCGAGCTACCGCAAGGTGCTGAATCGGGACGACGTGCTGGTGTCGCTGTTCCCCGACCCCGACGGCGCCATCCGCACCATCGACGATACCCGAACCTCGACAGAACGCGCCGGGCTCGCGCTCACGCTTCAGCACGAACGGCTCGGGAGCCTCGATGGCGAAGCGGTGTACGACCTGTTCAGCCGGCGCTTGAGCGAGCTCCAAGCATCGCTCGACTGGTACGCCTCGGACGCTACCACGTTGGGTCTTCGCTACGACTACTGGCTGCCCGTGTTCGACGGAGATTCCATCTTCAACTGGTTCGGGCACACGCCATCGCAGACGGGGGAAGTCGCGGCGTACACCGAGATCTCGCCGCGGGCGGACGTTGCCCTGCGCGCCGGCGTGCGCGTCTACGGTCTCGCGCTCGATCCCGGCGAGTCACTCGACCAGGACGCGCGCTGGGTCGACGAGCTCGCAGCCCTGAACGCGCGCTATCGCTGGGGTCAGGGGGAGCTACGCTTCGACGCGGACAGCCAGTGGGGGGACACCGGGCATCGCGTGGGCGGCAACTTGAGCGCTTCCCGCCGCTTCCTCGAGGGCTATTACGACACGCTCGTGGTGCTCTCGCTCTACGATTTCGAGGATGGGCTCCGCGAAGAGCGCGGGACTACGAGCATGGGCTACGTGCTCGGCGGCGGGCTTTCACCTGAAATAGAACGCGTGCTGCGCTCGCGGCTAGGGTTGCAATGGGAGCACTGGTACAGCCAGCGAGACGCACACCAGTTCCGCGTCCTGCTCACGCTCAGCGTGACGGAGTTCCCGTGAAGTTCGGTCGCACCCAACTGCTGGTATTCGGCCTTTGGCTGGCTGCGCTGTTGGCGCTCGTCGGTCCCGAAGCGGCGCGCGCACGGGACGCGGTGAGAGCCCCAGCGGTGCACGGGCTCGCGCCGTTGCCCCAAGGGGCGGTGGTTCCGCTCGCGCACCGTCCGCCGGGAGCGTTACCCGGGGACGGCGGGCCCAGCCCCGTGGTGTTTCCGGCGCAAGAGCTTACCATCCGCTTCAATCATCGGCTCCACATCCGCGACCTGAAGCTCGCCTGCACCGATTGTCACGTGAACGCGACGTCCAGTCGCCGGAGCCAGGATTTGCTGCTGCCGAAACCGACAGCGTGTGATGGCTGCCACGGCAGCGACCATCGCGAGCTCCAAGCCGTCAAGAGCCTCACGACGGATCTCATCAGCCAGTGCGGCTACTGTCACATCGGCTACCAACCCGACCACGGCGATCGCGTTGCCCGCCAGCGCTTTCCCGCGCCACACCTGAAGTTCTCGCACCAGGCGCACGCCCGGCGCAACATCGGCTGCGCTCAGTGCCACGGTCAGGTCGACCAGGTCGAGCTCGCCACACGCGACCAGTTGCCGCGCATGCGTGGCTGCTTCGACTGTCACCAGATGCCCGAACCTGCGCGCGGTGACGCTCCGGGTGAGTGCACGGCCTGCCATCTGGCGGACGCTGCGGGGCGCATGCGCACCGAGTTTCCCGAAGGTCGGCTCGAACCCCCCAACTGGTTGTTCAACGCCGGGCACGACGCGAACTTTTTGGAACGCCACAAGTTCGTGGCGGGCAACAACTCGGAGCTGTGCACCAGCTGTCACTCCGAAAGCTACTGCACGGATTGCCATGACGGACGCGTGCGCCCGCGCAACGTCCACCCCAACGACTTCCTCGCGTTGCACGCGGTCGCCGCCCGGCAAAACTCGCCCGACTGTTCATCGTGTCATCGCGCACAATCGTTTTGTCTGGGCTGTCATCAACGGGTGGGGGTGACGCTGAGCGGCCCTGCGGAGAATTTTGCAGGGCGCGGCCGGTTTCATCCTCCCAAGTCGCTGTGGACCGATGGGGCGGTGGGCTCGGAGCATCATGGATCGGAGGCCCGTCGAAACCTCTCGGCGTGCGTGAGCTGTCATACCGAGAGCGACTGTGTGGTTTGCCATGCTACCGCTGAGCTCGGGGGTGGGCTGTCCGGCCGGGGTACGCGCGCCGGCAGCTCGAGTCCGCACGGGGCAGGATTCGCCACACGCTGCCGAGGCGCGTTGCGACGTAACGCTCGGTCCTGCTTGACGTGCCATCATCCGCAGGATGCAAAGTTGGGGCAGTGCCGTTAAAAAATCCCGGCATGTGCCCGAAATCAGGTCATTTCAGTCTTATCTCCTTGCGTGACGGCATGGCGTACGGGTATAGCCTGAAGGAATCGCAGCTGGCTCTACCAGCCGCGAAGGAGGCCCTTAGTGAAGGAGCTGGTCAGCTACCTGCTGCAAAACCTATATTTGGATTTTCAAGGGGAAATCTCCGTGGAGCAGGTGCGCGAGTTCCTGCGGGAGGACGAGAGCCGCGAGGCACGCCAGCTACTTTCGAAAATCATCGAGGAAAAGGGCATCGACGACCTGTTGATCACGCTGGCGGATTGTCTGCGAGAGTACATCCGCAGCGGCGTGAACGAAGAAATCATCCGCGATCAGCTGCTGACCTACTCCGACAGCTGACAGCGCCCCGACAGCTGACAGCGCCCCGACAGCTGACAGCGCCCCGACAGCTGACAGCGCCCCGACAGCTGACAGCGTTATTGGCACTGCTGGCAGCCGCGCTTGCCGGCTGCCACGCGGGGCCGCGGGAGCTCGAGCCGGCCCCGCCTCCATTACGGCTCGTGGCGTCCGAGCCGAGCGCGGGTGAGGGGACGGAATGCACGCAGTCTGCGGCCTCCGATTGCGGCGTTCAGATTGGCAGCTCCATCACGCTGCGCTTCGACCGCTACCTGCGCGCGTCCACCGCCGTGCGGCAATCGATCAACGTGTATGCCGGCGACCCGAGCAATGGCATCGGTTTGCTGCGTCCGGAGTACGACGTGGTCGAGCGCGTGGTCGTGTATCGGCTGACGCAATTCCTGGAGCCGGGCACGCTCTACACGGTCGAGGTGCTCTCCGCGAACAGCCCGACGGCATGGGGCTTCCAAGCCTTCGATGGCGCGCCGCTGGAGGAAGACGGCGGGGTGCCCGTGAAGTTCAGCTTCTTCACGCAGCGCAACCGCGACTGGCTGCCGCAACTCCCGCTCGAGCCGGTTCCAAGCTGCGAACGCATTCTCGAGATCTTCGAGCATGCGGGCTGCAGCGCGGGGGGGTGCCACGGCGGCAAGACCCCGATCGCGGGGCTCCGGCTCGATCGCCCGGAGGCTTTCGTCGAAACCGCGTTCAATCAGGTAGCTCGCCAAACCGAGATCGGCGCCGTGGTGGGGGTTCCGCTCCAAGATCCGATCCGATTTGGAGTGCAGATGCCCATCATCGATCCCGGGCAGCCCGCCAACAGTTATCTCGTCTACAAGTTGCTCCGCGGCGAGTTCAGTCACTGGCTCGGCGCCGATGACGCGGGCAGCTGCAGCTCGCGTTATTCGGTCGGGCAAGGCCCTGACTGTGTGCCGCCGAGCGAGTCGGAGTTGATTCGCTTGCGGGAATGGTTCGTCCGCGGGGACCCCATGCCGCCGCCGAGCTTCACACGCCGCCCGCTGCCGGGGACTGCGGGTGCGTCGGGCCAGAGCGAAGGTCTCGTGCTGCGCCCCGAGCTCCGCGAAATCCAGCGGTTCATAGCTGGCGGCGCGCAGTGTCAGTAATCTTTTGAGAGCTGTTGCGCCGATCCCACGGGGTAAAGGCCCTCGTAGGGTTTAGGAGGCGTGCGTGTCCCGAACCACGGCAGCTGAGTGTGTGGTCACTGCCACCCAAGTTGACAGTAGCGAAGAAACTCGTACTCTTTCCATAGGTATGGGTGGGAATGGAATGCCAACTTTGGTGACTCTTCCCGGGAGGCAGTACCAGCTGCGCTGGCTAGCCGGGGAAGGCGAGTCATCGACCGTCTGGTGCGTCACCGACGAGGCTGAGCGCCGCTTTGCACTCAAGGTCGGCAAGTCGAAGGCAGTTGGGCCAACGCTCGCGCTCGAGGCCGAGCGCTTGATGTGGATCGGCTCGTCGAGTGTGGCAGAGCTGGTCGATGCTGGCCGGCTGTCGTCCACGCTCGACGCTACGAACGGCGCGGGCCAAGCGGTGCGTCTCGCGCGCGACGCACCCTTTCTGATCATGGAGTGGTGCGACGGCGAGCGCCTCGACGCGCTCGACCTACCGCTCGGCGAGCGATCGCAATTTGCCCTGCAGCTCTTGTGCGAGCTCGGTCGGGCGCTCGCGGACATGCACGGCGCCGGCGTAGCACACGGGGACGTCAAGCCCGCCAACATCCTGGTCGAGCACACACCTCTGGGGCCGCGTGCTCGCCTCGTCGATCTCGGGCTCGGCCACGCTGCCGATCAGGGTGTGCCGTCGGGCGGGACGCCGCGCTACCTGGCGCCCGAGGTGTTCGATCCCGCGCTCAAAGGTGACGGGCGCGCCAGGGATCTGTACGCACTCGCGCTGTCAGTGGCTGAATTCGCAGCGCCGGCCCTGCGGCACATGTCCGACCCGGGCACGGGCGCGCGTGCCGAAGCCTGGCCCGAGCCGCTCGCCAAGCTGCTGCTGCCGCTCCTGCACCTCAAGCCAGCGGCGCGACCCTCGGCGGGGTGGCTCTGCGCGGCAGCCGCGCAGGCTGTGGCGGTCGCCCCCGATCAGGAGCAGATCGTGGCGCGCCGCCAGGCCGCCGTCAGACGCAGCTACCTTGCCGTGCGCCGCACCGAATGGACCGCGGCTGCGCGCCAGGCGGCGGCGGACGTGTCGGTCGGGGGCGCTCCCGGGCAATGGTTGCGTGAAACCATCGAGCTTGCGCGCAAGCTGGTCCTGCTGCGGCGGGAGCGTTTGCACGATGCTTCCCTGCCGATCGCCGAGCTCAACGCCGTCGGGCACGTGCGCTGGTTGACCCAGCTGTGCGGTACTGCTGCCGCTCACTGGCCGGCGCCGCAAGTCGCCTCGGACGCAGAGCTGGCGGCTCGACTCTCGGGCGCGCTGGAACACGCCGACCCCGCTTGCCTTACCCTACGCCAGCTCACTACCGGGCGCAGCGAGCAAGGTACGCTCGGTTCCGACCCCGTCGACGTCGCGCTAGCTCTGAGCGCGAGCAGCGTCGGTCAGCAGACGCTGGAGGCGGCAGAGCGGCTCGTCGAGCGCGGTGGCGGCACGCCGCAGCTGCTGCTGGTGCTCGCCAAGGTGCTCCGCCTCCGCGGCGAGTTGGGGCGCGCCATCGTCGTGCTCGGTCGGCTCCAGACGGCGGAGTCGGCGCTCGAGCTCGCCGAGCTCTGGCGTCGTGCCGGCGACGCCGAGCGCGCGCTCGCGATCCTTTCGGACTTGCCGAGCGGTTCGTTCACCAGCGCAGAACTCGGACGCGCCAGCGCGATCACTGCGCGAATCGCCCTCGATCGAGGCGAGATCGAGCAGGCACTAGCGCTTTTGACGGACGCTCCAGAGTCGGCGCAGGTGCTCGAAACTCGAGCGCTCGCGTTGCTGGCATCCAACCAATTGGAGCAGGCGCAGGGCGCGCTGGAACACGCCATGGTGCTCGCGGCGAACGACGAAGAACGCGCGCGCGTCTCCGGCACGGAGGGCATGTTGCATCACGCGCGCGGCGACAGCGATCGCGCACAAGCGCGCTTCGAGGCGGCGGCAGAGCACGCCCAGCGCGCCGGTGCCGTGCTGGAAGAAGCCACCTATCTGACCGGGGTGGCAGCGGCGGCGAGCGACCGCGGCAGCTTCGGCGTGGCGCTCGAGGCCGCAGAGCGCGCCACGCTCTTGTTCGAGCAGCTAGGGAAGAACCGGGCCGCAGCCCGCGCGGCGCTGGCTCGAGCGGCCGTGTTCTCGAGCCTCGGTTTGATCGTCGAGACCCGGCGGGCGGTGGACGAGACCGAGAGCCGCGCCCGCGAAGCCTCCGACATGACTTGCCTCGGATATGCCCACCTCGCGCTCTGCGACGTGCTGCCGAAGGGCAGTCATGAGGCGCGGGATCACGCCGAGCGTGCGGCTCAGCTCTTGGGTAAAGACAACGCGAACGATCGCCTGCGAGCGGCCACGCGGCTCCTGAACAACGGACTCCCGGTGGATCTCATCGAGCTGGATGGCCTGGCTCGAACCCACGTCGCGAGCAGCGACGCAGATGCGGCGCCGGGCCTACCTGCGGACGTGCGGCTCGAGTGGTGGGGCGCGCGGGCTGAACGCTGCCTCGAGCTCGAGCCGGAACGTGGGGCCGGCGTGCTCACCGAGCTCGAGATCTTGGCGACCGAGCAGGCCCCCTGTCTCGTCCGCGGTCGGGCGCTGACCGCCGGGGTGGCGTTGGGGCTGGCGCTCGGAGACACCGACGGGGCGCGGCGGCTCAGCGCGGGCGCGAGCGTTGCGGCGCGAGAGCTGCGGCGGCTCGCGCCACCGGATTTGATGCGCGCGGTCGAGGGGCTTGCCTGGGTGGCCCTCGCGCAGGGGCCTGGGAAAACCGAGTTCCTTCCGGAGCAACTCGAAGACGTCGAACGGCTGGTGCTTGCGCTCGGGAAGCGCGATCGCCTGCGGCCGCTGTTCGACCAGGTGTTGGATGCGCTGGTGTTGTGGACAGGAGTGGAGCGCGGGCTCTTGCTGCTGAGGGCGCCGGGTGACAGGCTTTCCCCACGCGCCGCCCGCAATCTCGCCAAGTCCGATCTCTCCGGCGAGCAGCTTCGGCTCAGCTACTCGCTCGCAGCGCGCGCGCTCGAGCAACAGCAACCGGTGGTCGCCATCGACGCCGCGGGCGAGCTGCCCGAGCTGCACGCGAGCGTGCACGCCCTGAAGCTGCGCAGCGTACTGGCCGTGCCGCTGATCGCCCGCGGTCACACGCTCGGTGTGGTCTATCTCGACGATCGCGAGCGGCGCGGTGCCTTTGGCCTCCGTGAGCTCGGCTGGGTCAAGTTGGTGGCGACGCTGGCAGCCGTTGCCATCGCCGATGCGCGCGATCAGCTGCTGCTGCGGCGCGCGATGCGCCGCGCTCAGCGTGCCGAGGCCAAGGTCTCCGAGCGGTTGGCGCAGCGCGAGGTGGAGCTCGAAGTCGCCGCGCGGGAACTCGCGAGAACTCGCGGCATCCGCGAGACTCGGTATGCGTACGAGGCGATCGTCGGCGAGAGCCCCGCGCTGTGTCGCATGCTCGGGGTGGTCGATCGGGTGACCGCCAGCGAGGTTTCGGTGCTGCTCGTCGGCGAATCCGGCGTCGGTAAGGAGCTCATCGCTCGCGCGATCCACACGAACGGGTCGCGCGGCAAGCAACCCTTCGTGGGGGAGAACTGCGCTGCGATCCCCGAAGGCTTGCTCGAGTCGACGCTGTTCGGGCACGTGCGCGGCGCCTTCACCGGGGCCGATCGGCCGCGCGCGGGCCTGTTCGAAGCGGCCTCCGGGGGCACGCTGTTTCTCGACGAGATCGGCGAAATGTCGTTGGGTATGCAGTCGAAGTTGCTGCGCGTGCTGCAGGATGGCGAGGTTCGTCCGGTAGGTTCCGAGCGCGCGCACAAGGTCGATGTGCGGGTGATCGCGGCTACGCACCGCGATCTCTTGCAGATGGTGAAGCAGGGAACCTTCCGCGAGGACCTGTACTACCGATTGAACGTGATCAGCATCCAAGTTCCGCCGCTCCGGGAGCGCGTTGGAGACATCGAACGTCTCGTCCACCATTTCGTGGGCGTGCACGCTCCGGAGCGTCGCGTGCGGGTGACCCCCGAGGCGTTCGCCGTCCTCGGTCGCTATGGTTGGCCCGGCAACATTCGCCAGCTCGAGAACGAGGTCCAGCGTTTCCTCGTGATCGGCGACGACGTGATCGACCCCAGCCACCTGAGCGCCGCCGTCCAGGGCGAATCGCAGCGGGCCGTGCCCCAAGACCTGGGTCTCAACGTGAGGCGCCACGTGGACGCGCTGGAGACCGAGCTGGTGCTGTCCGCCCTGGAAAAGACGGGCGGGAACCAAACGCGGGCCGCCGAGCTGCTCGGCCTGTCCCGCTTCGGGCTGCAAAAGATGATGAAGCGGCTGGAAATAACCCCGCGGCGTCCAGCTTTACGCCGGCTCCCAAGCAGGTTAAGCGATGCTGGATGAAGCGTGGTTACGCCGCCCGCCCGGTGCTCAAATGGGCCGGCGGTAAGCGTCAGCTGCAGCACCGGATCCTCGAGAAGCTTCGGGAAGACATCGAGACGTACTACGAGCCGTTCGTGGGCGGTGGTGCGATCTTTTTCGCCCTGGCTGCAGAGAACCGCTTCAAGCGAGCCGTGCTCGGGGACCGCAACGCCGACCTCGTGGAGGTGTACCGCGCACTGACCGAGGACGTGGAAGGCGTGATTCGTTTACTCCGCAAGTACCGCTACGACGAGGCCGAGTATTACCGGGTGCGCGAGCAGCGGCCGCGTAGCCTTGCGGGCCGCGCAGCGCGCCTGATCTATCTGAACAAGACGGGGTACAACGGTCTGTATCGCGTCAACCGGGCTGGGGAGTTCAACGTCCCCTTCGGGCGCCACAAGTCCCCGCTGATCTGCGACGAAGACAACTTGCGAGCGGCTGCCACGGCTCTCGGCCGCGCCGAGGTCGTCACCGATGACTTCGAGGCCGTCTGTCGCGACGCCGGGCCCCGCGACGCGGTCTACTTCGATCCCCCGTACCTGCCGGTGTCGAAGACATCGAACTTCACCGCCTACGATCCGCACCCCTTCGGGGTCGACGAACACGAGCGCCTCGCGCAGCTCTTCGAACGGCTCGAGCGCCGGGGGGTATGCACGGTGCTCAGCAACTCGTACACCGAGCAGACTCGCAAAATCTTCGGGCGGTTTCAGTACGATCGCGTGCCCGTCAAGCGTCCCATCAATTCGAAAGCCAACCTGCGCGGCCCCGTCGACGAAATCCTCGTCTTCTCGCGCCCCCCCGCCCGCAAACGCGCCTAGAGCCTGTTGACACTTTGTAACTTGACATACGTTCAGCATGACGTAGATTGGCATCATGGCAGCTCGAATGGCGATGACGCAGTCGTGTTGGCGTCGATTGAAAGGCCGTGTTCGAGCCCTGACCAGGCGCGGTCCAAAAGGAGTGGATGACCGCCGTTTTCTCGAGGCGGTGCTGTGGATGCTTCGGACGGGCGCTCCCTGGAGAGATCTGCCAGCAGAGCTCGGCAAGTGAACACGGTGTATCGCCGGTATCGCCGCTGGGCAGTTGCCGGTCGGTGGGAAGCGTTGCGGCAGACACTTGAAGAGCAGCAGCAGTGTTATTTGCTGATCG
>JAICQQ010000154.1 GCA_025937785.1 Polyangiaceae bacterium | reverse complement strand
CCTCGACTCCCTGCCGTCGGCCACCGCTCGCTACGACGGACCAGAATTTCCGGCAAATATCGTCCACCCCACCCAACCCAGCCTCGATTTCAACATGCCTGAGCCCGGCCGTCACGATGCGGGCCGCGGAACGGGTACCCGGTTGGCGCCCATCCCGAAGGGCAGGCGGCCGTTGTGGGAGGCGTCTGGATAGACTTCCGCCGATCCGGGTTTCAGGGGGTAACCGATCTCGCGCAGCAACCGGCCCATCGTTGGGCGCACGTCCTGGACGGGAAGGGGACTCGCCAGTATCAACCAGAGCCGATAGCGGCCCTCCTTGCCGCTGCCCGGAGTGATGAGCAGGCGCCGCTGTCCGATGCGCTTCTCGAGCGCCGCGACGAATTCTTGGACCGGGTAGCCACCATCCAGATCGATGCTGATGAGGGTCACTTCGGTGTCGCGCGGCAGACGCACCCCGACCGCACGCACCCAGTGCTCTCCGAGTAGCTGAGCGTCGTGCTCTAGAGCCGCTGCGAGATGCACCTCGGGCAGGGCCTGCAGCTCTTCGTCTGTCAGGCCCTTGGGGTGGATCCAATGGGGTTCGCCCGTATCCCCGTCCACCACCTCCAAAAAGAATTTATGGCGATAGCGCCGCCCCTGCTCGACGAGACCAGGGGCAACGAGATCGAGATAGGCTTGGAGCCGCGGATCATCCGATCCGAGCCCCGAGGGCCCTACGGCCCGCACCTCGACCTCGAAACCGAGGTGTCATCCCCCATCGCAGGGCAGCCCCTAAGGGGCTTCCTGACGCGCTTTCGGGGCCATGGCGGCCCAGCAGTGGACCGGAGCCGAGCGCCCCTTCCTGGGCCGATTGCGGGCCTTGTGGGGATGGTGGTCGAGGCACTCGACGTCAACGCCGTGCCCATGTTTCTGCCGCGACGCCGGATGAAGTCCCGCGCCTCGCCATCAGCAACCATCAGCTGACAGGTCCGCAGGAGCTCGACGCGGACAAATGCCGCGTTTCTATTAGGTTTTTTGACACTCAGTTTTTGAGTGTCAGCATAGACTTCCCCTGTTCGGGTCGCCTGTGCTACGTTCGGCCCGTTGGTCATCGAAACCCTTTCTTTCGATGCCGAGCAGATTTCCGAAAGCCTCACCTGGTTGCAGCCGGGTGAGGTGAAATTTGCCCGTTATGTTGATGAGTTGGCGCTCCGTCACGGAGCTCGAATAGATTTCCGGGGGTGAGACTACACTGATCACCTGAGCGGTTCCAAGCTTAATGAACCGATCAGCCGATCTGGGATCCGTTGGGGGATGGAAATCCCTTCTGAAGTGACGCGGAACCACCCATTGTTAGAGGCCGATGAGAGGCGCTGTCCACGATTTTGGACGGCCGAAAATAAATCGACCTACCAAACCGATCACGGTTCAGTGATTGCCATCAAGGGGAAGCGCTCGCGCTAAAACGGCACGTCCGCAAGCTCGAGAGCGGCACGCTTCGACTTCGGTCGGACCCGCCGCTGTCCTCGAGCCTGCCGTTCCGCTTTCGCGTGCTCTCGGAAGAGGCGCTCGAGCTCGACGTCCGCGGCCTGTTGCCGGAGCGCGATCACCTCATCTGGATTTTCTTCGACCCACTGCAAAAACGCTTCGGTTCGGCTCTGGTGCGGGCTTGGCCGGATGGTGCGTCGAACGCGGTTGAAGACGGGTAGTAGCTCTCGGTCGAGGTTCTTGCGGACCTGATCATCGCTTTCGGCAATAGCTTCGCCTGCGCTCTTTCGAAACGCCTCGCGTCGGCGCTTGGCGTACTGTTCGGCGTTGCGGAGCTCGCGCTGCAGCTGCCGCTCGGCCTCAAGCGTTTGTCGCCGGCGTTGTTCGATGCTGAGCGAGGCGGTCCGAATGGCTTGCTTCCTGAGAGCGCACGCCTTTCTGGCACTGTCGCGCATTTCTCGAATCTCGCGATTGATTCGCTCGCGCTCGGCGGCCCGCTTTTGCCGAATCTCCTCCTGAAGGGCTTCCCGCCGAGCTCGGCAGCGGCGCACCTGCTTGGCGGTGACGACTCGCCGGCGCTTTCTGACGTCTGCAATCCTCGCCTTGAGCTCGCGGAGTTTTTGGAGCTCCTTCTTGCGCTGGTCGGCGGCCAGCTCCCGCAGGAGCTTTGCCCGGTCACCCGTGCGCGGCGACTCCTTGAGGACGAAGGCGTGATCGACGCGAGCCACGGTTTAGGTAACGAGCGGGGTCTCCGCCATGGGGCCGCCGTTGTCGAGGCAGCCGCGCACCACGACGCGCGGATCCGTCGCGGTGAAGTTCTGGTGGGCGGCGCCGCTCGTGTTGTAGACGTTGCCGATGAGGGTGAGGCCTTGGGGGCTCGGGAGGTTCGCGGCGGGCCAGTCGACGGCACTGCTCACGCTGCCCGAGACGGAGAAGTTCATGATAGAGGCACGCTGGACAACGCCGCTCACGTACTGGATGGCGTCATCGAGCCCGCTCGCTTCGCCGCCGTTCATTTGCAGCGAGGTGAGGTCGGCTTCGAGGCGGATGCCGTCGGGATTGTTCTGGAGGCCTTCGAGCCAGAACGCCCCTTGGAGACTGAGCGTGCTGGTCTTGCCCACGAGGCGCACGCACGCGCGAAGGCCCGGCGTGAAGCCACAGGAGAGGTGGGTGCCGTTCAGCAAGATTTCGGCGTCATCGCTGACCAGAGCATCGGAGCGCAGGCCTTCGGTGGTGCCAGAAAAGTGACTGCCAAAATCGATCCAGAGCCCGCCGCCGATCGTGGCACCAAACACGGCAGACGCAGCACCTGCCCGGAAGAAGCACCCGGTGCTGTGAAGCGTTCCCTCACAGCGAACAGCGCTCGAGCTCGAGCTACTCGAGGAGTTTTGTACGATCAACGCTTCGGCTTGGAGCGTTCCGCCGGGCTCGACGGTGAGCCCTGCGACGCCCGGCACATTCGCCCTCAACACCTTCTCGCCCATGCTCTTGAAGAGCACCTGGGCGCCATCGGGAACAACGATCCGAGTGTCCTGTGCGAGCACGAGCTCGCCCTTAAGCGCGTAACTGCCGCTCGGCATCGAGTAGACACCTGCCGTCGCAGGTCCGACCGCAGCCTCCCAGCTCGCGAGGTCAGTGACGATGTGATCCCACGCCGATTGTCCGCCGGCGCCGCCGGGGCCAGTGCGCCACTCGGCACCATCCCAAAAGAGTTGGTCGCCGATATTCGTGCCGCGGATCGGCGGACCGCTAGGCGACTGCCTGATCTGCACCATGAGGCTTCTTCGACTTGTTGCGGGGTTTGGCGGGAGCTGGACGGAGCTTCTTGCTCGCCGGCTTGGGCTTTCCTGCTGGGCTCGAGCTTGAGCTCGGCGAGCTCGGAGGGGTTACTGGAGGCATCGAGCTCGCCACCGGCGTTGCTTCTACGGTCGGCGCCGGTGGGGCGGGGGAGTCGTCCCACTGAAGCGGCACTCCTTGTGCGAGGCGCTCGAGCGTCTCGTCGTCAGGCCAGAGCGGCACGCTCTTCAGGTGCCCGGCGGCCACGTAAGGCGCGAGCAGGACGCCACCGAGTGATCGGCAGAGCCAATAGTCCTCGCTGCACCAGCGAGGTTTCTGGTCATGCTCGGGCACAACGACCGCGCTCTGGCAGAACGGAACAATCAGCTTTCCCTGAGGCCCGAGGACGGTGCCGAGTGTTTGGGCGAGTGCTTCGAGCTTCCCGAAGGGCAGGGCACAAAACCCGAGCCCCACCATCCACAGCCCATCGGTGCGCCGCCCGTCCCAGTCAAACCGCGTGGCTGCAAGCTTTCCGTCCTTCGTCGCGTAGGCGCCTGAGTAGACCTTGCCGGTCCGGCGAGCGAAACCCACGAGCTTCGCTGCTGCACCGACGTCGAACACCATGTCGTCGTCCACGAGCAGGCACACGTCGGCGCCGTCTTTGCGAGCGAGCGCTAGGGTTAACACTTCGTTGCGAGCCAGCGCGATGTCGGCAATCCCAGCGAGCGACACCAGCCGAGCACCGCGCTGTTGGCACGCCACGAGACACTTTTGAGTCTCGAGCTCTACGCCTCGATGCGAGGCGCACACGATGAGCGTTCGGTCCATGGCTAGAGCAGCTCCGCGAGCGAAAGCCAGATCGTGCCTTTCTTGCCACCGTTGGGGACTTGCCCCTCGTTGTTCTGACTGGTCTTGGCCTCGATGAGGATCGAGATTTCCGGGGCTCCCGCGGGAACGGGCGCGTCGAGCTCGCTGCCGAGCGCCATGGCGATATCGATCCCCGCGCGGATCGCGGTGCCCGTTCGGAGCTGCCACAGATTTTCCCCGAGGTTCGCGCGCGTGGCGCCCCCATCGTAGGACACCATGGCCCGCACGGACACGCTCGCATCATTCGGGGACAGCGCAGTGACCTCGAAGTGCGAGTTGAACTTGTAGCGCTTGTTGGGGGCGGGGCTTTCGAGCTTGACCTCGAGAGGCGTGCCGCCGAGGTCCGTCAGTGGCTGAAAGGTCGTCGTGAGCGCGCCCATGGCCGTGCTGCCTTGGGCTTCGTCGAGCCGGAGCTGAAAGCCCGTGCCGGGCTCGGCCATGCCGCCGTTGTCGCCCCGAAGGGGAGGGCCCGAGGGGGAGAGTCGGATGACTTGTGCCATAGCTGTTTCAGTCCTTTCCTTTGCTGAGGGCGTTCAAGGTCGTGTTGAGGCCCGGAGGTTTGCTTTTGGGAACGTGCCCGCCGTGCGCCTTGACGCTCAGGGCCAACTTCGCGAGCTCGAAAAAATCGCTGCCGTGCTGGGCGATGAGCTTCGACAACGCGTCCTGCTCGGTCTCGCTTTCGGCGACCGCCTGGTTTTGCCGCATCAACTTGATGAGCTCCGTCTGCTGGTAGATCGTGACGGCGTTGGATTCGGCGATGCGCCGGGCTGAATCGAGCTGGGTGTTGAGCAGTCGCTGAAACTTCTCCATCGTCAGCGCCAGGTTATCCATGGCCATGCTGACGGCAGCCTGATCGGTGTTCCAGGGGGCGCCGGCGGCGGTCTTGTTCTTGCCCTGCACCTTCCTCGGGAACTTCGCCAAGACCTCGCCCTGCGCGGTGAGCGCGACGAAGCAGACCGAAACGGCGCGGTTCGGCCACTCGTTTTCGAGCGAGCGCAAATACCCCTCGGCGCCGGTGACCCACTCGTTCGGGTCGCCAAATGGGGAGGTCCAGGTTTCCCAGACTTCGCCGTCGTGCGCCGTGATGAGCTTGATGCACGACGTAGCGGCGCCGTCTTGCTCAACAACGCGGAATTGCCGCTCGGCCCACTCGAGAAGATTCGTCATGCGGCCGTCTTCCGCTTTTGGGACTGGCGGTGAATGAGGTAGAGCGCGACGCCGCCGGCGCCGACTGCGGCCAGGGTCCAGAGGATGGGCGCCGTGTGCTTCTTCAAAGACTTCGCAGCTTCTTCGATCAACTCGCCCGTTTCGCCGCTCACTTCGTCGAGTAAATCGGTGTCCGATTCCTCTGCAGGCCCGCGATGCGCCGCTGACAGCAAGAGCCAATCCAGGCCATGATCGGTGTCGACCGGGAATCCCAGGGGCCCGACGGCGCGACGCGGCCAGGCGGCTTTCGTCGTGGGGGCTCGCCAATCGAATTCGGCGGTCACGTACCAGGGCCGCTCAGCCTTCACCGTGCGAATCGTCGGGCACTCTTCGAAGCGAGCGATTGGCTCGTCTTCCGAGAGGAGCGGCCTTTGCTGAAGCGCCGTCTCAGGTGAGTCGGCCTGGAAGGCCTCGACCACGACGGGACGAGCCGCCCCGATGACAAACCGCGCTGTGTCTTCCTCGCCTTTCGGCGACTGCAGCACCTCGAAAATCGAGCGCGTTCCGGAAGGGCTTGCCCTCCCCAGAAAACGGCTCAAGACGGCGCCGGCGGTCTGCAAGACAGTTTCGAGATCGGCCCCATCCCTGTCGGTGCGCGCCAAGACCCAAATGTTGCGCCCGGACTTGAGGGTTATCTCGTCGTTCTCGCAGCCCATGCTAACCCCCACGCGAGGAAAAGGGCGCCCGCCCCGAAGAGCAACCCAAGGCCTGTCCCCGAGCTCGAGCGCCCAGCGCTCCGAAGTTTCTGAAACAACCCCAGCGCTCGGATTTCGTCGCGGAGCTGCTGATAGCGGGGAGCGTTCGTGCGGCAGGCGGGACTCGCACAATAGCCGCTCTCGAAAATGGCGTCCTGCATCGCCACGGCTGAGTTCGCGAGCGACGCCTCCAAGATGGTGGGGAATCTTTCTCGAAGCCGCTCGAGCCAGACGCGTGCTCCGGTCTCGTGATCAGGAAAAGCCCGGAAGGCCTCCGGCTCTTTGCCCTCGAGCATTCTTTGGTGGATGGCAAGATGCCGGGAGCGAGCGGGCTCCTGCATGGCTTCGATGTCCTCGAGCCGAAACCACGGCGGACGCCAGTAAGCCGCCTGAAAGTTTTTGGTGCTGAGGTTACCCCAGTTGTGCTGGATGATGGCCTCGCCGCTGCGGTTCTCGTTCCAGAGCAGCGACAGGAGCCATTCCGCTTGGCTACGGCTTGGGCTTCCCCCAAATACCTTTTCCCAAGCCTCGAGGAACTTTTGGGCCGTCTCGGCGGGCTCGAGCGGCGTCGGCGTGCGCGGAACCTCCATCGCTCAGCGCCTCCGTTTTCGGGTTTTCTTTTTCGACTGCTTCGTCTTCTTCTTCGATTTCAGCACCACTACCGTGCCGTCCGGCAGGCGATGGCGCGTGACGCTGTAACCCTGAGCTTGAAGCGCTTCGATGCGTTTCTGGCTTTGCTTGGCGCTCAGAGTCCGAGCGGTGACGGCGCGCTTTTTCCGCCGCTTCTTCTTGTGGGGCGGGTGCTTGCTGGGCGGGGCGGTGCTCGGCTTCTTTCGAAAAGACTTCTTTCTAGCCTTATGCGTGGTCGTGGTCTCCTTCTGGGTCTTCTTCTTGGAAGCCGTCTTCCGACCATCAGCCGCCTCTCGGCGCCGGCGTGCTTGCAACCGTTTGAGCTCGTCGAGCAGGGTCATAGAATCAACTCCAAAATGCCGGTGCCGGCGGTGACTGCACTCGGTGCGACGAGCGGCAGACTTTGGCCCGGAGCAACGGCGACGCCGGCGATGCCCGCGACCGTGAGCGTGGAGGCGGTGAGCGCCGTGTACGTCTTGGCGTTCGACAAGAGGGGCCCGACGCTCACCAGCATCCGCACGGTAGCAACACCCCCGGTCGCCGCCGTGAACGTCACCCGACAGCTCGCGGGCTCGGTGCTGACGAGTTTTCGAGCCATGAGCCCCACCTGCCCCGGGATGAACCCCTCGAAGGGCAGCCGGATGTTTGGGAGCTTCAGGCTCGCCATCGAGCCGTAGGTCAGGGTGAGCAGGAGGTTTTCGCCAAAAGCGCTCGCTCGCCAGAGGTACTCGGGACGAAGCGCATCGATGACCGCCTTCTCTTCGATGTCCTCGACCGTCCACGTCCTTGCCGACTGAATGCCGTAAGGCTGCCGAGCGATGTGCGGCAGGGTTTCCACCTGCTGAAAGCCCGGCGACATGCCCGACGGCGTCAGCGACTGCTTGGGAAAGTTCGCCATGCGTCAGCCTGCCATCCGCGAAAACTGAGACAGCGCTCCAAAGAATTGCTGCGCTTGCGGGTTACCCTGACGTGCGGCTTGGGCGAGCTGAGCCACGCCCTGGCGCTGCGCTTGCGCGGCCATCATCTTGGCCACATCACCCGGACGCCGAATGCCGCGCTGAACCAGCTGGGCCGCTTTCGTTCCCGCATCAATGGTCGACAGGGTGTTCTGGGCCGCGAGCATCGATAGACCCATCGGGGCCGTTGCCGGAAAAGCACTGAGCGCCATCGCCCCATAGCGGGCGTAGGGACTCTGAAAGCCGCGCGTGAGCCGCATCGCTTGCGGTAGCACCCGCCGTCTCACGAACCCGGTCGCTTGATGCCTAATTTTCGCGGCCCGGCGGCGGATCGCCCGCGGGACCACACGCCTGACGACCTGGTGGCGCACCTTCTTCGCCGTGCGCACCGCTCGCTTGATGGCCGAAAAGAGCCCGCTCACCGTGTACATCTCGCCGACCGTCGGCGCGAGCGGGCAGCCCACAGCCGCCATGCCCTCGCCGAATTCGATCCGAATTTTTGTGAGCGGCACAAACACCTGCTGCACGTGGCCGTCCACGGTCACCGACAAGACAGCGCCGTTCTCGTGCCAGCGCCAGCCGAGCTCATTCAGCACACGCATTTCCGGACTCATGCCGCCACCGTTCGCTGCAGCTGAATCAAAGTCTTGATGGGAGTGCTCGGCGCAGTGAACGACTGCCCCTGCTCGCGGTTCGCGCTCAGGATGAGCTGCGATCTTCGGGGCTCGGGCGCCCCGGCCGCGATGGTCAGAAGTGAGTTGCGGTAAGGCTCGAGCGCCGTCTCTCGGAGGGTCCCCCGCGGCCAGTACCGAACGATCGGCAGCGTGCCGATTTCCTGCGCCATCCTGAGGGCTGATCCTGGCCCGAACTTTTGGTCGACCGTCATCCCGCGCTTCGCCTGCCACAGGCCGAGCTCGGGATAGCTGCGCTTCCAGTTCGGGGTGGCTTCGTCCGCTAACATCAGCGCCGCGAGCGCCGCCGTGTCGCCCGGCACGACGCTCGGGACCTCGACCGACGCCGGCGTCGGTGCCGGGATGGCCGCCGGCGTCTCCGGCACGCTCACCGTCGGAATCGGCAGCGGGATTTCGCCGCCGCCGAGCTCGGGAGGCAGCGTGAACACCGTCCCCGGCGCTGGCAGCTCGATCTTGATGCCACCCGGCAGCTCGACCGACGGGGGAGGGGCAGGAGGAGGGGGAAGAGGAGGCGGCGCTTCGGCGTCTTCGGGCTCCGTCGGCAGGGTAACGATCGGGGGAGTCGCCGCGGGCGTTGGTGGAGTCGTCACCGTCACGGGCGTCGCCGGCCCGAACAAGTCCGGGGGCACAAAAGGCGGCGCCACGGGGACCGGAGTGGGGGTGGGGATGGGCGGGGGAGGGACCGCGGGCGCCGCCGAGCTCGACGGTAACACGGGACTCGGCTCTTGCGTCGCTTCCGGCACCGCGCGCTCCGGAGGCGGTGCCTCAACAGGGGGGCCGACTTCGGGCTCGTCCTCTTCGTCCGGACCCTCAGGGCTTTTGCCGTTCTTCTTCTTTTTGCCCGCCCCAAACGCCACGACGGCACCAATCGCCACCGCGGCGCCTATCGCCACCGCTAACCCCGTACTGCCTCGTTTTGCCATCTCAGCCTCTCATCTCATCCTCTCAGCCTTGGGCCCGGCGCCCCGAGCAGCACCGACGGATCCTCGCGCTCACCATTCGCTCGTCGAATCACCACGTGCACAGCGTTCCCGACCCACTCGGCTCGACAGTGAGCCCGCTCGCCCGCAAGCAAGAGCTCCACCAGTCGATACAGAATCAGATCGTCACAATCGCCTTTTCGCCGTAAAAGCGTCGTCCAGGGATTGGCAAAATCTTCCCAGCCCTGTCCGTGATTGGGCTCGAGCGCGTAGCGCACACCGCTCGCGTACAGGGGTGGCAGCCGGCACATCGACGCCAGCGGCAAATAGCCCGCTGCCAGGCCGTTCAAGAGCTGCGACGTCAGATAGGCCAAGTGCCCACCCGGCAGCCCCTCCGGGATCGTGTGAACGATGTGCATGCACGCTAGCGCCTGACCTGCGTGCCGTAAAAGCCACCTTGGAAGGGGATATCGTTCGCCGTCGGATTACTCAGCACGAACTGAAGCCCCGTCGCCGTGTCGATACTCGGCCAGGGCATTTGCTGCGCCGTCGCCACCTCACTGAAGAGCTCGATGGGTACGCCAGCTTGGTTGGCGAAAAGATTCGTGCCCTCCAAAAGCACCGCGTTGATGAGCAGGCCGAAGTTCGTGCTCGGGTTTCTCAGATGTTGCGGGGTGAACGGCCGCTCCGTATTGATGTTCACCGGAATGTTGACGGCGCCCGCCGGGATGATCGTCGATCCAAACCCCAGATAAGTTAGCCCACCGTCCACGTACGCTTCTGGACTCACGTGCACGGCGCGACCCATCGTCTGAGCCGGCTGCTGCACGTATTGCACCGGAGCGCCGATCATGTTCGGGACGGGCATCTGAGGCTGCACCGCCAGCGGCTGGCCCACGATCTGCGGCATCACGGAAACGGGAGCGCCGACTCCACCATGTTGCGCCAGCAGCAGACTGGCAAGATTCGCGGCATCGTAGTTGTTCATCTGGACTTATTCCTCTTCGTCTTCGGGCCAATTGTCGTAGGTGAGCCGGTACAAACCAGCGAGGGCCAGGCCCATCCCCGACCCGCCGACCACGTTCCGAACCGTATTGTTTCCGCGTTTCTGCGGGATGAGCATGCTCACCCCCACAGCGCCGAGCCCGAGCGCGAGGTTCGCCGGAACCGGCCCAAACTTCGCCACCCCTTGCTCGCCGTCCTCGGTCTCCTCGCCCCGCAGTTTGTCGTGGATCGCTCCGGCGACCACCCCTGCGGCGCTTGTCGCCTTCGCGATTAAATCTGCTTCCTGGGCGCGGTCTTCCACACGCGCAAGTACCGCCTGCTTCTGCCGCGCCTCTTCTTTCTGGATTGCCTTGCTCAGTGCGTCCGCCATGAGCCCAATGGTCATGCTTCGCTAACGTGTTTCAAGCAGTATTTTCTGAGGTTTCTATAGAAACCGCTCCATCTATTCAGCCTGCTTAGCGAAGTGGTAGTGAAGAATTTTTTCCGCTCCAACGCCTTGGCCGAGGCTTGACGCTGCAGCGTTGTAGGCGCAGTCATGATTACGTGGGATGAACGATGGGGCTGATTGAACAAGCGAAGGCTTTCCCAACTGAGCGCGAAACTCGTTTCAGCGACTACGAGCTCGAGGAGAGCATCCGAAAACTCGGACCTCAGCGACCAGCGCTCATCTGGGAGGGTGAGATCCTCGACGGCAACCGCCGCCTCGCCGCGTGCAACAAGCTCGGTCTCGAGCTCGCGTTTCTCGAAGCGACCGACCGCTTCCATGCCGCCCGATCGCTCTACCTCGCGCACCCTCGCCGCGCGTTCCTGACCTTCGCGTTCGAAGGCATCCGGCGCAATCAGCTCGCCGAGTTGTTCGGCGTACCGCCACACAAGTTGCCGAGCTCACAGCAATTGCGCAACGCACGCAAACCGGTGGTTCGTCGCGGAGGTGTCGCGTTCTACGCAGACAAAGCGGTGCTCGGCGGCATACCGATTGAGCGCGAGAAGCTCGAGCTGGCCAAAAAGGTCTGCAAAACTCGGGGAGTCAGCCTTTCGGCGTGGATCCGCGAGATGATCGAAACAGAGCTGCTAGCTGGCTAACCGCAGCCTGGAACTCATCGCCATTCTGCTCGAGGGCTGCGAGAAGCTCGTCGTGAGCGCTGGCGAGCTCGAGCGGCTTCGCCCGACCTTCCTTGTAGTTCGAAACGGTTTGCTGGTACGCGGCAGCCGCGCGTACCGCGCGGGCCGCGCCCGTAGCCGAGGCTTTCGCTTTGATGCGTTCGACGCGTTCGGGCGTCAGCACGCCCAGCGCTCGGAGTACCTTAGCCGCTTCGCGAATCCCTCCCATACGCGGCGGAGTATACCGCACTCCCAGGATCTCTAGAACGTGCTAAGCCGCCCCTACGAACCACGGAGTGAGCCGCTGCTGCTTCGGAGCGGCTCATGAAGGACGCATGACAGCTCGAAAGCGAAAGCAGAAACAGCAACGTACCCCGTGGGTTATCCATTTCTTTCAGCGCCATCCAAGCGACGACCGGGGGTGTGCCGTGCCGGCCCGAGATTTTCTCGAAAGCTGTCCCCCGAATATACAAGCGCAGTTCCTAGCCGTCGTGAAAGCTGTCGCCGATGCACCACCACCCTCCTTCAGTGGGGGCGGCTACTGGGAGGCCATGCACGGCGATATGGGCGGCTTCTATGAGGTGCGAATCGACGGGAAATCCCGCGAGCACTATCGGTTGTTCTGCATTCTGGAGAGCAAAGGAGCCGAGCTCGGCCTTGGCGGCGCGGCCATCGTGTTGATCACCGGGAAGCAGAAGCCCTTTCGGACGAAGCTGTCGACCGCCGACTACGCAAGTGTGAAGCTGCTCGGGAGCGAGTACCGGTCGCGGACGCCCCGGAGCGTTTTACGCTAGCCGGGACCAGGTCGAGTCGCATTCCCAGCACATCTGCGATTTGCGCAACCGTGTTCAGAGTGGGGTTGGCCGTTTTGGCAGTGAACAACCTGCGGATGCTCTCCGGCTTGGCTCCGATCCGCCGTGCTAGCTCCGCTTTGCTCATACCGAGCTCGACACGAGCCGCATCCATTGCACGCACGAGCTGATCGGTCGCGTCGATGACGCTCCGAGCTTCGTCGTACGCTGCAGCGAACTCGGCATTCTTCATCTTGCGAGCAAAGTACTTGTCGAAACCAGTTCTTGAGGCCATGCACTAGTGTAACATCTATGTTACGCGGGTGCCAGACGGCTCAAAGCGCAGGCTTCGGGGCGCTCCCGAAGAATCCCTTGTGTGCCGAATTATAAATATGTATACATGTATACATGGCAACTCGCAAGCAGGAGCCGGAAGCCAAGGTTCCGAAGGAACACATCACGTTCTACTTGCCCCCTGAGCTGAATCGCAAAGTCCGGATCCGCTGCGCGGAGCGCGGACTCTCGTTGACGAGCTACCTTTGCAGCCTCCTGGAGGAGGACTTGAAGGCACCCAAAAAGCCAAACAAGACTTCGGCGCACTGACGCGCCGCTGATAGGCGGAGCCCGGTGAAGGTTGCACCCGACACCAGGCTCCTTGACCACAGGAGAACAGGCTCCCATGGCCCGCAGACCAAGTACCATATCCCATCTCAGAATCGAAACCGACGCGTTCGAACAGCTTGTTCTCGAGGCTCTTTCGCGGGCCTCGGAAACGGCGGAACGCTCGCGCATCAGCGCAGCCCAGGCAGAAACCGAAATCGAGGAGCTCTACACGCGCTATGGCTCCGAGCGACTTGCAATCTGCTCGGACAGTCTTCGCAAGAACGCCCTCATGCTCGCGCTGCACAGCAGCGAACTGCAGCTCGCCGCGGGCCAGATGACCGCGTTGCACTCGGTGCTCAAGGGACTCGAGCAAGACCAAGCTGCCGGCGATGAAGCCCCCGAGTAGGGCTCCAAACTTCGTTGGTGAGCTCGCCCCAACGTCGAATCCACCAACCTCACGGCGTTGGACCTGATCGAATCCGCCCTCAGCGAGGCAGCCCGAAAGGCATTTTCGGATGATCCGCGGAAGGTTACCAGTTTCAAGGCCCGTCATTCAAAAAGGGCAAGCTCGAAGGACAAGTCGCCGACGTGTTGGAAGTACTGGAGCCCGCGGAATCACCGTGGCGCCCGAGATTCAGGAGCGAGTCCGGGCGTGCCAGGATCCAGAGCAATTTGCCTCACTCGCTTCGCCGTGCCGCCGTGGTCGGCTCGGCTGACGAGATGATTCCGCAAACGCGGCCAGCAGGCTCGATTGCCATGCGGAAGTCACAATTGGCAATTGAACGAAAGTCTGCCGCTCTGACGTTGGACGATGCGGCCGGCTAGGCTATTGCAGCATAGGTCATCAGGGCATCACAGCGTCGGCTGATGGCGACTTTGCGGATGCTCTCTGGCAGTCCTGCGGCCTGGCAGTTTCCCGACCGATAGGGTGTCAAAGATAGTTGACGGGTGGTCGACGGCGATACCATTAGCTTTTACTCCGAGCGTCTGTTAGAGCAGCTAAGCCCAGGCGGGGGATAGGAGAGGCAGTGGTGCGTACGTTTGACTACCGAATCCTAGGCAAGGTGATCGAACGATCCACACGTCAAGGCGTGCCGGGGTTGCGCGTGGAGACGTGGGACAAAGACTTCGTGTTCTCCGACTTGGTCGGCAGCGCCATCACACGGAAGGACGGCTCGTTCGAGCTGTCCTTTTCATCACTGCACTTCAGGGAGGTTATCTTTGATAGCCAACCGGACCTCTTTTTTCGAGTCTTCAATGGGAAGACACTCCTGCTCGACACCGTCAGCTCGGTCCTTTGGAACGTCAAGGCCGGGAAGACCCGCGTGCTGTTGGAGCTAGACGCGCTCCCGAGACCGGATCATCAGCCGGCGGCTCCCAGCGAGAACGCAACGTTCTACGTCCGGCTCGTTCCGGAGGAGAACCTCGCCGCCATCAACCAGGCCATTGCCATGATGGTCAGCCGGACGCCGAGCAAGAAAGACGGAGCTCAGTTGCGACTCACGAAGCTCCGCGCGCCCGCCGCGCTGCTCGAGGTGCTGCTCAATGACGCGCGTGACACCATGCTCGGAGACAAGGGGGCGGCGATACGGCTCTTGCTTAATCTCAACCGCACCGTTGCTCAGCTGACGCCAGCCCCCGCGTCGGGCTCCCCCGCTCCCGGGCCCTCCGTCGGTTTCACGGTGCGCCCTGGCGTGTCGGCGTTCATTCCCGAGCTCAACCTGCCTTTTTTCGATCCCTGCCTTTTTCCCGCTCGTCTGATGGGTCAAATCGCGATGGGAATCTTTGGGCTGAGTAGGTTATTTCCCCAGATCTCTCGCGCAGCCCAGAACCTATATGTTCAGGGGATTCATCAACTGTCTGCCCAGCTCGCTCCGCTCGAAGCTCTGCATGCCGCTGCACAGCGAATGATGACCGGGGCGCCAGGCGGGCTCGACTACTTTGAAACGGTGTTTGAGTCGACCGCAACGTTCGGATCCCTTGGCGGTTGGCTTGTTCAGCCGGTGATTGGCGAAGTCCCAGGAAATCAAGGAGAACTACCGTTCCCGCTGCCCGAAGAGTTCGGCGTCCCGGGCTTCTTCTTCCCGTGCAATCTGGAGCAATGGCAGGCCACCGCCGACGCCAGCCGGTGCTACAGGGCTCTGGTGGAGGGGCCACACTACCAAGTCGACGACATCTTCAATGTCGATCGTGGGGTCAGCCGCCGAGGATGTGCGGACGACACCATTGAGATCCGCGGCACTGATCTGGGTAGGACCGGCGAGATCAGTTTCGGCACGGGCAACGTGGCGGAGATTGTTGCGTGGTCCGACACCTCGATACGATTCCGAGTCCCAAGTCGCGGGCGCTACGATGGCGAGCTCGGCGTGTGCATCAATCCAGAAATTGACAGTTGCATTGGCTTTCCCTACGCCTGCAGGCTATCGGCGCGTGATGTCGACCTGAGCTTCGAGTTCGTCCGACCCCTCGAACTTGGCATTTTTGCCATCGAGGGACCCGCTACCGTTCCCGTTGCCGGCACACCCCATACGTATCGTGTCGAGGCGTGCAGTAGTGTCCGCATCCGCGCCCAGGTCAACTACGCCGAGCGAGTGGTCCTTAGCGACAGCACGGGGCGGGTCATTTACGACACGGGCGATGGTGAGCCGCGCAACTTCGATGCCTCGACGCTCGATTCGAGCGTCACGACGTTCGACGCGCCACGAGAAAGCATCCGCCTTATACTGCGTGCAACCAACTTGTGCGGTGAGATCTCAAGAGAGATCTCCCTGCACATCTATCACCAGCTCCGACTGAGCGGTGCATCGGAAGTGCGTGACGGAGAGTCCCTGGAGCTTCGCATTCGGTGTTCGTGCCCCGCGCTTGCACCCGCCCTTCCGGTGAGTTTGACAAGTTCCCATCCAGAAACACTCGAGGTCCCCGCCGTGGTTCAAATTCCGGAAGGATCGACCGAGACCACGGTAACCGTGATGACCCACTCCCATTGCGTCGAGGCGCACGTGACGGCAACGGCACCAGGGCACGATCCTGCGACGGTCGACGTTCTCGTTTACAACACCCCCTCGATAACATCCGTCGCGCCGATGCTGATCGACGCTTGTATGGCTAGAATCATCGAAATCCAGGGTGATTGCTTCGATGCGGACGGGGTCAACACCGTCGAGTTTTCGGCCGCAGATGGAGGTTCGGTTTACGTGCGCGAAGCGAGCAGCATCAGGTTCACGGATACCGTCAACCGGCTGCACCAAGCCGTGCTTGAGGTCAATCCTGGGGGATTAGAGCCCGGCGCGTATCGAGTGCGCGTCACGTCGCACGGGTTGCTCAGCGATCTGTCGGACACGTCACTCGTGGTGCGAGCCATCCCGCCCCAGATCAATAGCATTTCTGCCCATCCCAGCACGGTGCTCCCCTGCATCGAGACAGCGCTCCGGTTGGGATGGGAGGTCAGCGGTGCTCAACGCGTCGCCATTTATGCTGGCGACACGCTTGTTGCGAGCAGGAATTACACGCGCGCCTGCGCGGTGCAGACCGACAGCGCCGTGGCGAGCGTCACGCTGGACGAGGGCACCTCGGTGACCCTCGTCGCTACCCCGTTCGGAGGTGGCGACGACGTGGAGCGCACCTTCCCGGTCTCACTCGAGACCGTCCTCTACGGAAGCACGGTGTCCGTCAGGAACCTCACGAATTCCGACCGCGACCGGTGGCTGCCGTATACGGTGACGGTTTGGGTGGTCAACGGGCGCACAGGCATCGGGCGCCACGAGCGGGTGGCCCCCGGTGACACCGCTGAGTTCGAGCTGGACGATTGTGTGTACTATCAGGTCGCCGCTGCGGTTCACGAGTGGATCCGTTGCCACAATCGCGATTACCGAACCAGTTTCGACCCGAACTCGATAGACATCGTCTCGTACCCGCAGTTCTTGGCATGGTCCCAGATCATTCTCGGGCGGAACGACACCCCGCTCTATTCAATCCGACTAGAACCGGGCGATCCTCTGCTATCCGAGCGTTGCTGAAAGCTGAGTCTCGACAAGCTTCCTAAAGGAAGGCCGCATTCATCCACGGTGTTCGACCAACCGAAGGTTTGTGACGGTGCGAACCAGCTCGCGATGATCTCTGGCGTCCATCGAAATTCGGGCCCCGGTGCGTGAGAGGACATAGTCTCTGCCAGTCACGGGACCGCGAAGGGTGATGCTGCCCGTGCCGCGGTATTCGACCAGCATCATCTGTCGCACCGGACCGACCGGCCCCCCGCGCGCGCGTCGCAGCGGGGTCCGTTCGGGGCTAGTCCGAGCTTGAAGTCTGTTCTTTCCGCAACACGACATTGCTTTCTCCTGGCTCGTCGAGGTGGATTGGCGTTTGAGCGAAACGTTCCAGAAGGATGGCGGCTCCGGACAAAGCGGGCCAGTGCCACAGCCGCTCCGGCCAGGCACTGCTCATGGCGAAAGCCACTGGCGCGGCGCACCACAGGCTCAGGCAGAAGAAACAGTCCATCAGCTCGCCAAAGAACGACTTGCCAGCAAGCCGCCTGAGGCCGGTGACGATGTTCCAAGGACCGTCCTCCGCGTGAAGTAGGTGTGTCACCCTCCAGACAACCAGCGATCCGACCAGCAGGCCATAGAATGAGGTAGACATCAAGAATCGCCCTCGACGAGGTTAATCCAATCACCCCACGCCTCAAGGAGAAATCGATGCTCCCTGTTGTTTGCTGGCCCACGCTGATTGTGTCGGATAAAGGACGTTATCAGAAGGAAAACCCATGTCTGACCTCGTGCTGCTCGAGCCCCCTGCCCTGGTCCCCATCAGCACCGAGACGGCGATGGTGCGGACGCTCGAGTTCCTCACCGCTGGCATCCGGAACCCGAACACGCGGCGCGCCTACCACGCGGCCATCAAGCGCTTCGCCGCGTGGTGCCGCCGGGAGGGCTTGACCCTCGAGGCGCTCTCGAGCCCGCATGTCGCGGCGTACATTGACGAGCTCGGGAAAGAGCTCGAACCGGCCTCGGTGAAGCAGCACCTTGCAGCGCTGAAGCACTGGGGCGACTGGCTGGTGACGGGGCACGTGCTCAAGGTAAACCCGGCGCATGCGGTGCGCGGCCCGCGCCTGCAGCAGCAGGAAGGCAAAACGCCCGTGCTCGAGAGAGAGCAGGCCCGCGCCCTGCTCTCGGCCATCGAGACAGACACGGTCGTGGGGCTTCGCGACCGGGCGCTGATTTCGGTGATGCTCTTCGCCTTCGCGCGGGTGGGCGCGGTGGTGAAGATGCGGGTGAAGGATTACGAGGGCGCGGGGACGCCGCAGGCGGCTTTCCTGCTCCATGAGAAGGGCGGGAAGTTCCACCGGGTGCCTGCGCACCATCAGGCGGCGGAAGCGATGGAAGCTTATCTGGAAGCGCTAGGCCCCTCCCCTGCCCCCAAAGCGCCGCTGTTCCAGAGCGCGCCCCGGCGCAGCGGCACACTAAGCGGACTGCCGCTCGGCGACCGCGCGGCGCTCGCCATGGTGAAACGACGATGCCAAGCCGCGGGGCTGCCGGAGAGCATCTGCAACCACTCCTTTAGGGCTACCGGCATCACGCTGCATCAGGATGCTGGCGGCGACCTCGAAGCCGCCCGGCAGATTGCCGGGCATGCCAATGTGAAAACGACCCAGCTCTACAACCGCTCCGGCGACAAGCGCAGGCGCGGGGAAGTCGAGCGGGTGCAGCTTTAGCCTGCCCCCCGTCTACTTTCCCTAGTGGGTTAGATCCCCGTCATCCACCCCGTAGCAAGCGAAGGCGGTGGGGCGCGAGCTATGGGCTCGTCCCTACAGACCGGAGATGCTGACCGACGGACAAAAAGAAACTGGGGCGACGGTTGGAACCGCGCCCCAGTTTCCAGTGCGTAGTGCGTGACCGCAACTCCGCGCGTAGCTCCGTAATCTTGATGACATGCGCAGAAAAACGCAAGTAGGGGCGGAGGTTTTATGATCCTAGGGGACTGAACTGCAGCTCCCCAGCCCCCGGAACCCTAGTTCCGCACCGGCGGAAGCAGAGTTCCGACAAACCATATCCATCGATTAGATACTACCAATCCTGAAACTCTCCCTTCGCGGGATACTCCCGCTCGTGGAGAATTCAGAAACTCATCTCTCCATAGGTCATATAGATCTAACGGGGAGGAACTCAGGTTCCGCCTCCCCTAGCAGGAAGATTTTGTCGGCTGCTTGACTGGCATACCGGGATACCCCAAGGTAGGATTCGTCAGTTAAAACCCGGCGTCCGTTGCGTGAATCACAACCCCGCGCGTAGCAACTCGGATAGTGACTAGCGCACGGCGCCCCTTCTACCAAGAGAGGAGGGTGTGCCTATGGCAGCCCCCACTATCCAACAAATCGCCGAAAAGTACGCATTCGTTGAGACGTACTGCCCCGTCGTGAAGAAGCGCCCGGCGCTTCCGGCGGTGATCACGGGCATCTCGATCTGGGTGTGGGTCTCGGAGCCCGCTTCCTGCGTCCACTGCAGCAGCGTCCGATCGAGCAGCGTGGTGCCGTCCCCCTG
>JAICQQ010000406.1 GCA_025937785.1 Polyangiaceae bacterium | reverse complement strand
CGACGCAATCTTCTGGCTCGACCGTGCCGGATTCTGTCCCCAAGAGCAAGCCCTGGCGGAGAGACTGGTGGATCAGCCGCCCCCTCGGTCGCTCGTGCACTCGCCACGGACCATCACGCAGGTGCGTGCAGGCCACGCGGCTAGGGCCGGTTGGTGAGTAGGGGCCACGAAGCTCGTAGGGTTGTTGGTGAGTACGGGCCACGAAGCTAGTGCCGGCGCGTGCGGCCATGCGGCAAGCGCGGGTCAGCGCTACCGGATGCTCGAGTGAGCATGGCTTCGACTACCTAGTGTAGGAGCGGGTCATGCCCAGCCTGCCTTAAGTTCTGCACGTGGTCGTCGTTACTGGGCGTTGGGGACCAACTCGCTGGTCGCATGCACATGACGCCTCCCACCAAACGGGACCGCGACACACGTCGCATCAATCTCGCCGACACCTGGGAAGAACTGGGTCGCGTGCGGGCAGCTTTCGAAGAGTACTTCGCGGATAGCACTGACGAATTCAAAGCGGCCGCGACCATGGCAGGTCTCGAACTGGCCGAGAACGTGATCAAGCACGGGACCGGGGCCAGTTCTGGCTGCGTCGCGGTGGCGGTGCGAGAGGGCGAGGTCGTCATCTCGACCCAGAACCAGGTGACTTCGACCCAGCGCGCCTCGCTCGTTCGCGCACGCATTCAGGAGATCGCCGACAAGGGTGCGCGCGAGATGTACGTGAAGCGCATGCTCGAGTTGATCGAGCAACCGGACGCGCACGGGTCGGGCCTGGGGCTGTTTCGCATCGCCTACGAGGGGGACTTTCGACTCAGCTGCGAGATCCTCGGGGATCGACTGTGTATCTACGCAAGGAGGCGGCTCGATGACGCGCTACCAAACTGACCAATTGACCATCGAATCCCACAAAAGCCGGGACAAACTCGTGATTCGGTGGTTCGGGCGCAGTGAAGCACGGGACCCCGGGCGCGCCCTTCAGCCGGTGCTGGAGGCAGTGGGCGCGGACGTCAGCGGCGCACTAGCCGTGGAGTTCGACTTCCGTTTGCTCGAATACATGAACTCGTCGACGATTCATCCGATCCTCAAGTTGGTACAGTCCGCAAGCGCCAAGTCGAGCAGCGTGCGGATCGTGTACGACCGCAATAAGAATTGGCAGCGTCTGAGCTTCATGGCGATGGGGGCCGTGCTCGCCGGTTTGAAGAACGTCGAGGTCTCTGCGTGACGTTCGGCCCCGCGCGCCGCCTTTTGTGCTTGGGTGTGGCCATCGCGGGCTCGTTCGGGTGTGCACGCGGCTCCGACGACGCGAGCGCGATCCGCAAGCTGGATCGGCGCACTGCGTCGAGAGCAACTACAGCGGAGCCGATTCAACCGCTCGAGCCGTTGCCGCCCGAGCCGGAGCCGCTGGTGGAGCTCGGCCGCAGCTTGTTTCACGAGAAGGCGCTGTCGGGCGACGGTAGCGTGGCGTGCTCGAGCTGCCACGACCTCGCGAACGGCGGCCAAGATGGGCGTGCGCTCTCGCTCGGCGTAGCGGGCAAGCGAGGCGAGATCAACGCACCGACGGTGCTGAACGCGGCCCTCAACATCGCGCAGTTCTGGGACGGGCGAGCGAAGACCTTGGAAGATCAGGTGGATGGCCCCATCGAGCATCCACTGGAAATGGGCGGTGATTGGCCGACCATTGAGGCGACCCTGGCCAGAAACCCCAAGTATCGTTCCGCGTTTCAGGCTGCTTTCGGCGCCGAACCCTCCAGGGCCGGCGTGAAGTTGGCCATCGCAGCCTTTGAACGCACGCTGATCACCGTCGACGCGCCGTTCGACCGCTGGGTAAGAGGTGACAAGAACGCGCTGTCTGCCGAGCAACGCGAGGGCTACGAGCTGTTCAAGGCAGCGGGCTGCGTTGCCTGTCACCAGGGACAAAATGCGGGGGGAAACATGTACCAGCGCTTCGGCGTCTTCGGAAACTACTTTCAAGATCGCGGAAACATCACCAAGGCCGACTACGGTCGCTTCAACGTCACGCACGCGGAGGCGGATCGTCACGTCTTTCGCGTACCCAGTCTGCGGAACGTCGAGCTCACGGCTCCGTACTTCCACGACGGTTCGGCGGAGACGCTGCCGCAAGCCGTCAAGATCATGGCCAAGTATCAACTGGGCAAGACGCTTTCGGACGATCAGGTGACCAAGATCGTCGCGTTCTTGAAGTCGCTGACGGGTCGCACGCTCGCAGCGAAAGCCCCGGGTGCGGGGGCACCCACGTGACCCAGCTCGTGAAGCGCCTCGGGACCGGCGCCGCAATTCTGGTTGGGCTCGCCATAGCCGCCGGGCTATACACGAAAACGCAGCCCAAAACGCTGGAGACTCACGCCGCGATCGTTGACCTGTTCGGGACGCTGCACACCCTGGACGCGACCATCTCGCAGCAGGCCCTCGCCGCGCGTCACGGGCTGACGCCTCATTACGATGCTTTGACCCAGAGCGTGCTCGAGTTCCAGATCAACTTGGACGCGCTGGATCAGGAGCTCGCTGTTCGCGCTCAGGGTACGGCGGAGCTCGCCCCGGCGCTCACGGCGCTGCGCGTGGACGCCGATGAACGCAGCAACGCCGTCGAACGCTTCAAGATGCAGAACTCCATCTTGAAGAACTCGCTCTACTATTTGCCGCTCGCGGGTCAGCAGGTGATCGACGACGTCGAAGGGGCACCCGAACGCAGCCCTGCGGCACCCGTGATCGGCGCGGCCGTCTCCAACTTGGTGCAAATGACGCTCGCACAGAACCTGCTCGGCGGGCAAGCCGAGCGCGAGAACGTCGAGCGGCAGGTAGAGCGCCTACAGCGCCTGTCACCCGATGTTCCCGAGGCGGCGCGAGAGCGCTACGAGCTGCTCTTGGCTCACGCAAACACGGCTTCACGCTTGCAGCAGGTCGTGGATCCGATCGTGCGCGACGAAGTGATGGGTACGCCGGTGGCCAAGAACCTTTCGCACCTCGAGCGGCTCTACACCGACCAGTTTCACGCTGCGATCGAGGAGGCGGGCTGGTACAGGAGCGTGCTGTACGGGTGGTCCATGCTGCTGCTCGCGGCGCTGCTGGCCGCCGCCGTGAAGCTGCGCTCGGTGTACGCGAACCTCGAGCGGCTGGTGCGCGAACGTACGCAGAAGCTCGACGAAGCGCTGAAGGAGCTGTGGGGCGAGATGGAGCTCGCGAAGAAGATCCAGACCGCCCTCGTGCCCCAGCGTTTCGCGCTCAAGGACTGCGAGGTGGCCGCCGTCATGCGCCCCGCCGATCAGGTCGGTGGCGACTACTACGACGTGTTCGACGTGGGTGGCGTCGAGTGGGTACTGATCGGCGATGTCTCTGGTCATGGCGTGCCCGCCGGCCTGATCATGATGATGTGCCAGACGTCCGTGCGATCGGTGCTGGCCGCGAACCCGAACATCGGCCCCGACGAGCTCTTGGCGCTCGTCAACCGCACGCTGACGCAGAACATCGAGCGGCTCGGCGAAGACAAGTACATGACGATTTCGGCGCTGAAGCGCGAGCCGAACGGCAGCTTCAAGGTCGCGGGAATGCACCAAGATCTGCTGATCTACCGAGCCAAGTCCGGGCGCGTCGATCAGCTGCTGGCCCAGGGCACTTGGCTCGGCATCACCACGGACATCCGCGAGCTGAACCCGGTGCGTTCGGTCGAGCTCGAGCCAGGCGATGCGCTGGTGCTTTACACCGACGGCATCACCGAGGCCCGCCGCCAGGGCGAAATGCTCGACGTCGAGGGGCTCAAGCAGGCCGTCCTCGCCCACGGGCGCGAGGGCGCGGAAGCGATCCTCGGCGGCATTCTCTCGACGCTCGCGGACTACGAGATCCACGACGATGTTGCTGCCGTCATCATCAAGCAGCGCGAGCCCACGCGCAGCGTCGAAGAGTCCGCGGCCTGAGCCTACCCTCCGTTCGGATCGATACCGTCACGCGAGGCACGAGCCTTGCACTCGGGGTGTCTATGCCTTCTCAGCATCACACCATCGAGTCGAGCCGCCTAGCGAGCGCCGGGGCCGCGCGCAGCTTCCACCAGCTCTTGAGCGACTGGAATCGCGAGCGCTTGAGCCCGGCATTGCCGAGCTCGGAGTGGTTCCAAGCAATCGCGCGGGACGCCCGAATGCTCGCCCTGGAGGGGCAGTTCGTGGAGCAAGAACGCCGCGTCGTGACCAAACGCGCCGCTGCCGCGCCGTG
>JAICQQ010000214.1 GCA_025937785.1 Polyangiaceae bacterium | reverse complement strand
TCATCACCTTCGAGTGAATATAGGTCGCCCTCACGGGTTCGGCGGCGCCTTCCGTTTTCGGCACCGTGTAGTAGATGCCGAGTCGATGCCGCGTCCCCTGAACGGCCTTGCGCAGATCGGCGATCACCTTGGCTTGCGCGAGACCGACCGCGATCTCTTCCTTGAGCGTCTCTGCTTCCATGTTGAGCACCAGCACCACGTTCAACGGCGTTGCGTCGCTCGCGGCGAGCCGCTCCGCCAGGGCTGCCCCGACCTGGCGCGAGCTGAAGTACTGCGTCTCGATGTAGATCAGCTGCCGTGCAGCCGCGATGGCGTCCAGATAAAGGCTGCAGATTTCGTGACAGTTCTCGCTTCTGGTCGGCGACCCACGGGGATCGGTGCGGCTCAGGGCGACACGCGAAGCCGCGAGCGGCACGGCGCCTGCAGGCTCGTACCTCTCGAGCTCCGGCCCAGGCTCGGGGAGTACCAGCGGCTCGCCGCCTGCGGCTTCCCAGCGACACGTGAAGAGCTCGTTCAGCTTGGCAGCGACTTCGGTCCCGACGATATAAGCCTGCACGTCGTGAAAGGGTTTGTGGGGTTCGCCTCGGCTGAGGCGCAGCGGATTTGGGTCCTTGTGGCAGCGATCGTCCCACCGGTGGTCGCAGAGGTCGAGGCCGCCAAGAAACGCCAGTGTGCCGTCGATCACGACGAACTTTTGGTGATGCGAGCCCTGCTCGGCGTGATTGCTGTCGAACAGGAACGCCAGTCGATCATTCGTGGTCCAGTTGAATCGAAGCTCCTGCATCCACTCGCGCTCCAGGAAGAATACGGCATGAAAGTCCCAGGCGAGGATATAGATGCGGAGTTCTGGATTGCGCTCGCAGAGTGCGTCCAGGTACTTCAGCAGGGTCACCGGCAGCGTGGCCCCCTCGGCGTCGGACCCGCGCAGCAGACAGGCGTCCGCGTCGAACTGCCAGCCCGCCAGCAGGATGTACTTTCTTGCCGACCGGGCCGCTTCGTAGAATGCCCGATAGTAGTCGTCCCCATCCACGAGCAGGCCTACCGCCGTAACGGATTGCTCACACCAAAAGTTTTGGACCGACTTGAGGATGGGGTTCATGGCGCTTCAATATCATGGCTGGGTCCGCGCCACATCGACGACGACCGCGCGGGTCGGGTTCAGATGAGCCGGCGACGGCGGCGGCTGGCACCGAGCGCGGCCAGGAGCAGTATCGAACATAACAGCGACCCAAAGAAGCCTGCGGCGTGGAGGTCCAAAAGGGGGCGACCCGCCAGCAGATTACCCAAAAAGCCGCCGATCAGTGAGCCGGCCATGCCGAGCAGCGCCGTCGTGACGAGGCCCATCGATTGCCGGCCTGGAAGCAGCGCGCGCGCAATGAACCCGATGACCAAACCAAACACGATGAAAAATAGGATGCCCATTGGTGTCTCCTTAATGCAGCGCCTCAAGCAAAATGGGGGCCACCCGGAATCTCACGGTCCCGGCAGCGGCATTCATCGAGCTTGGGTGTGGTCGCGTGCGGCGTCCCAGCCGTTGGGGGGTCGCCCGAGGCGTGGCAATCTTGCGGAGATTTGGCAAAATGGATCCGACGACGCGTTCCGGAACGCGGGCGCAGAAGCTGTTTCACTTCGTAGCCAGGGCGCACGCGCACGCCGCGGGAAGCAGCACGCGGTCGCCCTGCAGATAGGGCCGATGCTGCTCTGCAAGCGCGGCTTTGAGCCGCTCCAAGTCGGCAGGGCCGAGCGCTTCCCGCGCTACTTTCAGCGGCGGTCCATGGCGGAAAAGATCTCCCAGTGCTGCTCGATCGATTCGAAGGCAACCTCGAACTTTAGGGTTTGCACCCGAATTTGCTCGAAGCCACCCGCGCGGACGACCTTTTCCACCTCGTCACCAGCCAAGCGAAAGTTACCGGGCCGGTGACGCGTTGTTCTATCGCACCTCGGAACGGTAGCTGGTCTACTGTTCGCTGACGCTCACCACGTCGAGCTGAATCAGCTGTCCCGTGGTGGGTTCTTGGTCGTAGGGAGGCAAGTCCTCGAAGAGCTCTTCCGGGTAGTTGGCGATCTGGCGCTCGTTGCCGTCGTTCACCACGACGCTAACGCTCGCGCCACCCACCACCGGGATCGTGATCTCGTAGTCCGCTTTGTGAATGTCGTGGGCCGTGTACTGGTAGTCGTTGAGCCAATACGTTTCCGCGGGATCGGACACCGTGATGAAGAACTGTTGGTAGTCGATGGCGTTGCCTGCAGCCACCTCTCCCCCGATCTTGAACGGCAGATCGGGGTCAGGCGCGCTTCCGCCCTCGATGAAGGTCGGCTCCCAGATGCCGCGCACCCGCAGCGTCAAGAGGTAGGTCGTTGCCGCTTCTCCCCCGAACACGACGCTCTCTTCGACACGCTGCGTCCCGGAGCGGTGGTCACAAGTGGCTTCGTCGGGCAACGGCGTCGGCGTCGGCTCCTGACAGGGCACGTCGATGAACAGCCCGTCCAGCTCCGCAGCGAAGGTCACCGGATCGACGCCGCCCGTGGTGCCCTGACCGCTGGTTCCTCCTGCGCCGGCCTGCGTAGTGCTTGCGCTCGTCGAGGAGGCGCCGCCTCCTCCGGTCGTAGAAACCGTGGCTGTCCCCGTCACCGCCGCCGTCGCGGAAACGCTGCTCGCTGCCGCCGCGGTGGCCGTGTTGCTCGTGCTGCCAGCTTGGGTCGTCGTGGCGCTTTGCCCGGTCGCCGCGGGGCCGCCGGTTGCCGTGACCGCGCTCGTGGACGAGAGCGAGGCGCTGCTGGACGCCGTCGAACCCTCGCTGCCGCTGAGCGGGCTTGCCCCCGCGTCCTCGTCCTTCCCTGAGCAGGCGGCGAGGAGCGCCCAGCACGCCACGGCCAAGCACACGTTCCGAGGGAGCTTTCGCGGTGTCACGCCTCGGACTATCGTCGAAGCCGGGAGTCTTGGGAAGGGCAGAGCTGCGTGGTATCGATGCCCTAAACCGAAAGGTCGTCGGGTTCCATGAGCTCCACAGAGGAAACAGTCGACAGCGAGTTGAGGCAGACTCGATTGTCGAAGTTCGGCCGCGTGCTCGCGTTCATCGCGCTGGGCTACGTAGGGCTCGTTAGCAGCATCTCGATCTGGTTGCGCAACGCCGCCTTCTTCCTCAATTCCATTCCACTTCTCATCGGGGGCATCGCGTTCGCGGCGCTGTGGCTGCTGCTGCGCGGCACGCCGCGCACGCCACGCTTCGTTCGCGCGGTCGAGCTCGTGGCCTTGACCGTCGGGACCGCAGCCTTTTCTGCGATGGCCCTGGTGATGGATCTGACCTCGTCGCCCGACATGATCGTCCGCAGCACGGTGACTTACGTGCTGCTCACCTACGCGGTGTACGTGCCCTCGACGGCTCGGCGCACGCTGCTGGTCGCGGCGCTGATGACGGTGCCGCTGCTCGGCTGTATCTTCCTCGCGTTTCGCTCGTGGGATCCGGCGCTGTACGATCCGCCCGCCGCGACTTGGCCGAAGGGCGAAGTGGGCGACATGGCCTACCTCGCGACGTTCGTCAGCACCTTCCTGTGGGCGATCGTGGTCGCGCTCGCAGCGATCTTTTCGCATCAGATCCACGGTTTACGCAGGGCCGTGAAGGACTTTCGGCGGCTCGGTCAGTACACGCTGGAAGCAAAGCTGGGAGAAGGCGGGATGGGCGTCGTGTACCGGGCCTCGCACGGCATGTTGCGCCGCCCGACCGCGATCAAGCTGCTGCTGCCCGATCGCGCCGGAAGCGCCGCGCTGATGCGCTTCGAGCGCGAGGTCCAACGCACCGCGATGCTCACGCATCCCAACACCGTGACCGTCTTCGACTACGGGCGAACCACGGACGGCGTCTTCTACTACGCGATGGAACTGCTGGAAGGCGCTTCGCTGGACGAAGTCGTCAAGGTCGATGGCCCGCAACCCGAAGAACGAGTCATCCACCTGCTCGTGCAAGCCGCGGCGTCGCTCGCCGAGGCGCACGGAGCCGGGCTCATCCACCGCGACATCAAGCCGGCAAATATCCTCGTCGTCGATCGCGCTGGTATCCCCGACTTGGTGAAGGTCGTCGATTTCGGGCTAGTCAAGGATGTCGCGGGGCGCGCCGACGACGATGCCGCGACCGAACCAGCGCTCACGCTCGCTGACGCGATCACCGGCACTCCGCTGTATATGGCGCCCGAGAGCGTCGTTGCTGCCGACACCATCGACGCCCGTGCGGATCTGTATGCCCTCGGCGCGGTCGGCTATTGGCTCTTGACCGGGACGCACGCATTCAGCGGGAAAGGCATCGTCGAAGTGTGCGCCCAGCATCTGCACGCGATCCCTGAGCCGCCATCCGCTCGACTGCGGGCGCCTGTCTCGAACGATCTCGAGGCCTTGCTGCTGGCGTGCCTCGCCAAGCAACCGGAGGATCGTCCCGCCTCGGCAGACATCCTGCGCGAACGTCTGCTCGCCTGCGGCGCCGCAGGCCGCTGGACGAACGCTCGCGCTGCGGCGTGGTGGAGTGCCCACCGCCCGCAACTCGCGTTCTCGTGGCGCGACACCGCCACATCGACCACCGCCGCAGAGAGCCACTCCGTGCACCTGACCGTCACCCGCCTCGCCGATCAAGAGTGACATCGCCGCAACCCGGCGTACTTACCTTCAGAGCAAGTGAGCCGCGAGCCACGAGCCACGAGCCCGAGCCACGAGCCACGAGCCACGCGGCCCGTAGACGCTACGCACCCATCAGCGCAGACGAGCCACGCGGCCCGTACCCCGGACCCCGCGCCAGCGCAGCATGCGGGCGGAGATTGCTCGGGCAAGCCCACATCAAGCTCGGGAATTGCGAGATTGTGGCGGCCGAGCATGAGCCGCGCTGCACCCTCGTGCCCAGCAGCCAGGGCACGATGAGGCTGGCAGTGCATCCTGAGGTTTCGCTCCGCTAACAAAAAGCTGGCAATGAACAAGGGGCGAAAGTGTAAGAACAAGTTCGCTGCGCGTCGACATCTCAGGGCGATGTTCTCCTGCTGGTGCCGCGCTTGCTGGCAGTCGTCCTGCGCCTGGTGGGGCTTGCGGCAACTGGCTCGATGCGCGCTGCGCGTCGTGGCGGGGGATCGCTGTTGAAAGTAGGCGGCTACAATCTTGCTAACGGTTAACGTGGCATGTATGGGCGCGCGTGGGTGCACGCCCGTGCTACGCATGCGGGGAAATGACACATGTTCCAGGAGTTGTTTGGTAGACATGGGCGACGCCGGGACGTGTGTGTGCTTGCGATGCGGGGTGGCTCTGGTAGCCTGGGCGTATCTCGGAGGGACACTATGATGACTCGTGTTACACATGGTTTTGTGAGAAAGCTCGGCAGCGGGGTGCTGTTCGTGTCGATCGCCGCTCTGTCCGTGGCCTGCGTGGCCTCGTCGGAGCGCGATGACAAAGGGGGTGGAGATGCGACGACGACGAGTACGGGGTCGGGAGGGGGCGCCACCGAGACCGTCGCGGGCGGCCGCTTCTTCGGCAGCGCCAACTCGACGACTGGCCAAAGCTCCGCGGACGACGACGGAGACGGCGACGATACGGACGGAGACGGCGACGATACGGACGGAGACGACGACGATACGGACGGAGACGACGACGATACGGACGGGGACGACGACGGGGACGACGAGGGGGACGACGAGGGGGACGACGACGGGGACGACGACGGGGACGACGACGGGGATGACGACGACGACGACGATCCGGAGGACAACCACGACGAAGACGATGACGATCCGGATGCTGACGGCGGCGACAGCGCTGGAGATTCCGGCATGGGTGGGGCCGCCAGCTCTGCGGCCACGGACACCCCCAGCACGACTGGCGCTGCGGCGAGCAGCACGACCGGCGCTATGTCGGCGACCAGCACAGACACGAGCACGAGCACGACCACGACGAGCACGACGAGCACGACGAGCACGAGCACGACGACGTACGCGCCGAGCGGGAGCACCACGGGTTGGGGTCCGACTGCGTCGACCACGGGTTGGGCGTATTGATTAAGAGGCTATCCCGGAGAATGTTTGGGGGTGACGCGCCGGTTGTCAGAGGTGGCATGGCTCTGCATCGACGTTGAAAGAATCCGTAGCCAGCGGCGACTCCGGAGGGAGGACACCATTGCCCCCTGCCGTGGAACGCTCGGAATGACACGCATGCGCATAGAGGCGAGAAAGCGCGTGCATCACGGCACACAAACTTGCCTGGCGCCCCCTGCGCTGAACACATACTCTGGTACAGTCACTAACCACCGGGAGCTGGCTGTACGAGCAGCACGCCTACCGGCACGCATGCCGCTCAACGCATGCCGCTCAACGCACGGAGGCTTACCATGTATACCAAACAGCGTCTGTCTGGTAGCGCGCTCGCTGCTCACGTCACCCTCGCGCTTTGTCTATCCTGCTCCGGGTCCGATCCGGCGGAGAACGACAGCATCGCGCCGAACGGGGCTGACAGCACGTCTTCTGCCTCAGGACCGACCGGCACCACCAGCGCCACGGTGACTGCGACCAACGGGGGTATCACGACGGGGTCAGGGACGACCGGTAGCGTCACCTCGGCGGCCTCGGTCACGACGGCGGGGTCGCAGGCGACAGCGGCGGACGGCAGCGGTGGCAGCACCAGTGACGGCTCGGTGGGCACCGACGGTGGAAGCAGCACCACGAACGCTGGGGGGACGAGCGGCGGCGTGACGGGAGGCACCAGCAGCGGTGGCGCCGGCGGCGTGAGCACGGCCGTGACGAGCACCACAGGCGGCACGGAGGCGGCGCCGAGCGCAGGCTGCGACAGCCCCGCCGGCCTGACGAGCGGGCCAGCGAGCATCGACGTGGATGGGACGATGCGTGACTACATCCTCTTGTTGCCGGACGACTACGATCCGAGCCACCCCTACAAACTGATCTTCGGTTTTCACCCCTGGGGCGGCTCGGCCGAGCAAACCGAGAGAATGGGCTACTTCGGCCTCGAAGAGGTGAGCGGCGGTCAAGCGATTCTCGTCGCGCCCGAGGGTTTGGACTTTCAAGGCAACGGGCTCGGGTGGGGCAACGAAGGCGGCCAAGACGTCGCGTTTTACACCGCGATGCGGGATCTCTTCACGTCCGAGCTCTGCGTCGACCAAAACCGGATCTTTTCGACTGGCTTCAGCTTCGGTGCGATGTTCTCGTTCACGCTCGGGTGTACGCAAGACAGCATGATACGAGCGATCGCTCCACAGGCCGGCAACGCCATGGTCGCTGGCTGCGAGAACGGCGAGCGCTCGGTGGCCACGATGGCCTTCATCGGCACCGAGGACAGTTTGATCGACGGTCATCGGCAGGCAGTGCAAACCTTCGTCGGCCGCAACGGCTGCTCCACGGAGGCGGTGACGCTCGGGACCAGCTGGTGCGATGGCCTCGACTCGCAGTTCGAGCCGTGCACGTGCGTCGAGTACCCGGACTGCAAGGAAGGTCAACCCGTCATCGAATGCGAGTACAACGCCGGGCACAATTTCGCGCCGGACTCAGGGGAAACGATCTGGAACTTCTTCTCGCAATTCTGAGCGTAGCTCCAGTTTTTGGGCCTGTCAGGCCCGCCTGCCGCTACTAATACGATTGATGAATTCGATCGGATCGGTGCTGCAGCGATTTTCGAGGCTCGGCAGCGGCCCCAAGGCGATCTGGGTGGGCTCGGTTTGCGCGGTCGCGTTCGTTCCAGTGGTAGCGGCCTGCGGCTCGGACAGCTCGGGATACGCGATGCCGGCTTCAGGCTCGACGACTGGCGGCGAGCTGAGCACCGCGACGTCGAGCGGCGGCGCAGCGAACGGGGCTGGCAGTGGCACCACGTCTGCCTTTGGGGCCGCGAACAGCGCGGCCGGCGTCAACCTCACCGTGGTGACCGCCGCCACGAGCACCGCGGGCACGCCGCCCCTCCTCGGTCAAGAGGACCTGTGCGATCGCATCGACAACGACGGCAACGGTATCGTCGATGACGTCGACTTGGGGGGCGACGGCGTCTGCGACTGCCTGAGGATCGCGACGCTCGGCGTGCCGGGCATGTGGGGCGAGGGCGACGTGTTCGAGGCCTGGTTGAACAGTCGCAGCAACAACGGCGCGGTCGACCTGGCCGACGCCGTGCTCACGGCGGAAACACTGAATCAGTACCAAGTCATCGTCGCGCAGGATCTGAGCGAAGCGCACGCGTACTCGGCGGAGGAGGTCCAAGCGCTCGACGCCTGGGTCAAGGCGGGGGGCGGCTTCATGACACTCATCGGCTACGCGGACCCGGACGTCCTCGACAACGTCAACACGCTGCTCGCGAGCTTCGGGCTATCCTATGGTCCCGATCAGGCCCTGCCGCGACAGGGGGGGCAGACCGTGCCCGTGACCGAATGGCTCCCGCACCCCGTGACCGAGGGCATCACGCAGATCGGTGTCGACAACGGGTACGTCGTTCAGGGCAGCGGCGCCATTGCTTCGGAGGCGGGGGCTCAGATGCTCATCCCAGTCGAAACCGAGCTAGGTCACGTGCTCGCATGGGGCGACGAGTGGATCACCTACAACAGCGAGTGGACCGAACATCCCGAGTACCAAGTAGAGCTCTTCTGGCTCAATGCCATGAAGTGGCTGACCCCTGCTACCGACTGTCAGGTTCCGATCCCAGAGCAGATCGAGTAGCCGTTCGATGGCATCATAGAAATTTGTCATCGAGCTGCTGGAACCGTTTGCAGGCGGCCCTGGTGCCTCGGATTTCGAGAGCGCTCGACGGGGAACGACGACGTGAGGGCCAGATGTGTGCAACGATCGCAGAGGCGGTGCCATGACGTCTCACGTTCTTTGCACGATCTTCGTGTCCAATCTGCTGTTTGCGTGCGGTTCCTCCAGCGATGCCGCGTCACCGAACACGGCGGCTGAGTCGATGAGCACCAACGCGAATGGGGCTGTGACCACTGGTACGGCGAACACCGGCAGCACGCCCGCTGCAGCGACTGCCGCGTCCAGCAGCGTCAGCATGACGGCTGCGGGCACCACGGTCGCGGGGGTGAGCGGAACAGGTACGACCGGTAGCACGAGCAGCGACGGCAGTGGCGGTGCCGCATCCGCCCAAACCAGCCAGGCGAGCACTACGGGCGTTGGTGACGGCGGTATGGGCACGGGACCCTCCAGCGGCATGACCGCGACGACTTTCGGTACCGCGATGACACAATCCACCACGGCGTCGGCTTCGGCCTCTACGACCGGTGGCGTGGCCGCGTGCGAGTCCGGTCCACTCGCTGCGCCGATACCCGACTGCTCGCCACTACCGGTACCGGACACCGGAGACTTCCACGCTGACTGCGTGGCGCGCATCAATCAGTTCAGGTGGGAGTGCCAGTGTTTGCCTCCGCTCGAGCGCTGGACCGAAGCCGAGGATTGCGCCGACCAAATGGCAGAGTACGACGCCAACTTGGACGAGGCGCACGCGGGGATCCGGGCGGAGATCTGCGAGCCGAGCAACGCCGGTCAGAACGAGTGCCTCAACTATGGTCCCAGCTTCGGGATCATCGACTTTTGCTTCCAGCAGATGTGGGACGAAGGGCCTGGTGAGGACTTCCAGGTGCACGGGCACTATCTGAACATGTCCGACGCCAGCTCCCGCCGAGTCGGCTGTGGCATCTACGTGGCGCCCAACGGCGACGTGACGTCCGTCCAAAACTTCCAGTAGCTCAGGCCCGCGCCTGGTCAAGCGAGCAGCATGTCGAGCTGCTTGTAACCGGCCTCCATCCCTTGATCCATGCCGGACGCGATCGCGGCGTCGCGGGCTTCCTTCGAAGCGTAGGTTTGCGTGATGCGCATCGTAGTGGCGCCGCCTTGCTCGGCAAACTCGTGCTTCTCCACGAGCGAGCCGATCACCTGGCCCGACCCCAGCGCCATCGTTTCGGTGTGAACGATGCGCTCGTGCGGCACCACCTCCGTAAATACGCCCCGGAGCGTCATCGCCGGATCGGCTTCCTCGCTCTTCCAGGCCACTTCGACCGCGCCGCCCACGCGGGCGTCGCATTCGCAGGTAGTCATCGTCCACCCCGGCGGAGGGAGCATCCAGCGGCGCATCTTGTCCGGCGTGAACATCGCCTGCCACACCAGGTGCCGCGGCGCATCGAACGTGCGGCTGAGGACGATGGTCGTGTCCGTGGGGGTCGAGATATGCAAGTCTTTGCCAGGGGTGGGTGCGGTGAGGCTCATGGGTGTGGGTCCTTGTGATTGACGGCCGGGACGGCCGAGAGGGGGGGGTAATGGCAGCACGCTCAGCGGCGCGGCGGTGGATCCGTGGACTTCATCTCATCGAGGAGCGAGTCGAGTGCCGCGAAGCGAGCCTCCCAGTTCTGGCGGAACTGTTCGGTCCATTGCATGGCCTCTTTCAGCGGCGCCGCGTCGAGGCGGCAGAGATGCTCCCGCCCGGCGACGCGGCGACGGACGAGTTTGGCGCCCTCCAGGACCCGCACGTGTTTGGTGGCCGCGGGGAAGGTCATGCGGAGCGGCGCGGCGAGCTCGCTCAGGTTGCGCTCTCCGCCGGAGAGTTGGCGGATGATCGCGCGCCGCGCAGGGTGCGCCAGGGCGTGAAAGACCAAGTCCAAGCGCGGGGAACGATCCAAAACCATATGGTTTATTATACCAACTGGTTTCACGATGCAACCCTCAAAGATCGGCGAGCTCGAGCGCCGCGCCCGCGAGGAGCAGACCCTGCGTCAAAGATCGGTGCGGGCGCAGGTTGTTCGCAGAAATCGCCACAAAAGCCGCGCATTTTGCTGGCACGTATTTTTCAAACGAAGGCGTACGGTGAGCAATCAAGGAGAACCGATAAACCATCAAGGAGAACTCATGCAGCCCCTCAGAAAGATCCTCGTCCCCGTCGACTTCTCGACCCATTCGGCCGAAGCCATCCGATATGCCGCGGACTTGTCGCGGCGCTACGAGGCGAACGTGACGGTGGCACATGCCTACCAGCCCCCCGAGTACGCGTTCCCGGAGGGTTACCTGCTCCAAAAGGCCTCGGATCAGACGGCCAGACTTGCCATGCTCGAGCGGCAACTGGCTCACTGCGAGGCGGAAGCACGCGCGGCGGGTGCCGTCCGTGTCGAGTCCAAGCTGATCGACGGTGTGGATTCCGCGGCGATCGTCCGCTTCGCCGAGGAGACCGAGCAGGATCTCATCGTCATGGGAACTCACGGGCGCACGGGGTTCAAGCGCGCCATCCTCGGTTCAGTCGCGGAAAAGGTCGTGCGCACGGCGCCGTGTCCGGTCCTGACGATCCGCGCCGGTGCCGACTCGCGCAAGAACTTCGCTGCGGCGAGTCCAAGCGCACCTGGTTCGCCATGATCCGAAGCACTCGGCGCTCTTTGCCCCATTTCTCGAGCAGCGAGCCTGGGGCACGGCGCTTGCTTGGCGTCGCGTGCACCCTGGCCGACGCCGGCTACAAGGATCCCTGACGATGAATCACGCCTCCCCCTCGCACGCCGTGCAGCCCCTGGTCGACGCGTTGATCGCCGCTCGCCGCAGCGCGCGGGTACGGTTGCATCTGCTTCCGTTCGATGCGCGCGACCACTGGCAAGAGCTCGAGTCTCAGCTCGATTGCGTGCAATCCCGGATCGAGTACGAAGGAGCCCGCATCAGGCCCAACGCAGCCGACAAGGTGCGCGAGTTGACCGAAAGCGTCGCGAAGTTTCTGCGCCAGCACCGGCTCGACGTCAGCTAGACCTGGCTTGGCCCGTTTTGGCAGGTTGGAACGGACGTTGCACCCAGCCCTGCCCAGCGGAACCACGTTGCAATTCGGTTGTAGCTCCTTTATCCGAGTGCGATGAAGGGCTCCGAGACGTGGCGCGAGACGTTTGCTCGCAAACTGGTGAGCGTCGAAGAGGCGATCGCGCTCATCAAGCCAGGAAGGCGTATCCTGATCGGATCGGGCGCCGCCGAACCGGTGAGCCTGGTCGAGGGCCTCGTAACGCATGGCGATCACCTGGCCGACAACGAGATCGTCCACCTCCTGACGCTGGGCCCAGCTCCCTACGTCAACGTGGAGCTGGCGCAACGTTTTCGGCACGCGGCGTTCTTCATCGGACCCAACGTGCGCGACGCGGTGCAGGAGGGGCGCGCCGACTTCATCCCGGTGTTTCTTTCAGAAATCCCGGAGCTCATCCGCACGCGTCGCGTGCGCGTGGATGTCGCGTTGATCCAGACCAGCCTGCCGGATGTGCATGGGTACGTCAGCCTGGGGGTATCGGTCGACGTCGTCAGAGCTGCGGTGGACGCGGCCGACCTCGTCCTCGCTGAAGTCAACCCGTTCATGCCTCGGACCTACGGCGACAGCTTTCTGCCGGTGTCGCAGATCGATCGGCTGGTGTCGGTCGAAACGCCATTGCTCGAACTCGCCGGCGACTCACCGGGAGAGATCGAGGCGGCCATCGGGCGCCACGTGGCGTCCCTCGTGCCTAGTGGCGCCACGATCCAGACTGGCATTGGCTCGATCCCCGACGCAGTGCTGCACGCCCTTTCCGACCGCGTCGATCTGGGGGTCCACACGGAGATGCTCTCCGACGGCATCATGCAGCTCGCTCGGGCGGGCGTCATCACCGGCGCCAAGAAGTCCGTGTTGCCGGGGAAGATGGTGACGTCGTTCGTCATGGGCAGTCGAGCGCTCTACGAGTGGGCGAACGACAACCCGGCGTTGGAAATGCGTGGCTCCGATTTCACGAACTCTCCGCGCGTCATCGCGGACAACGATCGCATGGTCTCCGTGAACTCCGCGCTGGCTGTCGATCTCACGGGTCAGGTGGCCGCCGATACGCTGATGGGCAAGTTCTTTTCCGGGATCGGGGGTCAAGTCGACTTCGTGCGCGGAGCAGCCGCCAGCCGCGGCGGTAAGTCGATCATCGCCCTGCGATCGACCGCGAAGCGCGGAAGCGTGAGCCGCGTCCGCCCTGCTCTCGAAGAAGGGGCGGGGATCGTGACGAGCCGCGGGGACGTACGCTACGTCGTCACCGAGTACGGGGTCGCCGATCTTTGGGGCAAGAGCGTGCGTGAGCGCAGCCTGGCGCTGATCGAAATCGCACATCCGGACTTCCGCGGGGAACTGTTAGCGCAAGCCAAGCAGCGCAGGTACGTCTTCCCCGACCAGCACCTCCCCCGCGCGATCTATCCGTGGAAAGAGGAACGGCGCGAGCGCCTCCTCGGTTGTGAGACGATCGTCGTGCGTCCGGTCCGGATGAGCGACGAGGAACCACTCCAGCGCCTCTTCTACGAGCTCTCCGACGAGAGCAAGTACAGGCGTTTCATGGCGCACAGGCGGGTCCATTCCCACGAAGAGATGCAACAGCTCGTCGATACCGACTACGAGCTCAACATGGGCGTTGTCGCGTGCGAGGCCGAGCAGGGTGACATCATCGGAATGTCACGCTACGACGTCGAGCCCGCGACGCGACTCGCCGAAATCGCCTTCGTAGTGCGCGACGACTGGCAGGGCCGAGGTGTCGGCACGCTGCTCATGAAACGCATGAGCGAGATCGCGCGTGCTCGCGGGCTCGCCGGATTTTCGGCTGACGTGCTGGCCCGCAACAAGGCGATGTTGATGGTGTTTCAGCGCAGTGGCCTGGAGGTGATCAGCCAGTTCGATGGCAGCACCTACCATCTGGAGGCCGCGTTCGGACGCGACGATTACCCGGAGGTCACGAGTTTGTCGGAGCGATCGAAGACCAGCTGAGGTGGGGTCGATCGCTGGTGCGGGACACGGCCGGGCAGGAAATGCGTGCAACGCGGCGTGTGTGCAATCCCTGCGTCGCCAGAACCGCGTCCCAGAAGGGATC